>NZ_JAMPNS010000010.1:0-291087 GCF_028479465.1 Providencia sp. PROV208
CAAGTAAACTCCCCAATTACAAACAACTCTGTCATTTGCATATTGTGCGTTGAGTGCAGGTGAGAAGCTGCGTTCAGGTTCGAGCCGAGCGAAGCGAGACAGCGTTGCGCTTGCCGCAACGACCCGAAGGGCGAGGGCAGAGCCCGAGTCATCCTGCACGACCCACCATTTCAAACCCCATCTAAAAAACCAGCATTCCCTCGCCAGCTCAATATCATTTATTCCAGGTTTTCAGGGATTAACCCATTATCCTTTAAGATCCCGATAACGATTTCTTGCACTTTTAAACCTACAGCTCGATTATCTTGATAACCAAACAGTTCAATGGCCTCAGTCATCGCTTCCATAAAATGACCCATCAAGCAATGCAGTGATAATGCTGCTTTTTGTGTAGTTCCACAGTCGAAAAGCGTTTCAGTTGATTGGACTATACGTTCAGGCATCCATTGCTGATATTGTTTGCCGTTATACCAAACATCTTGTGGTGGTACTCTATGAGCAACAGTTTGCTCGAGTAGATTGAGAAAGAAGCGTTTCATATCTGTACTTCTTGACCAAGCAACCCATAGCTCATTACGCGTTAACGCAATCGCGACTTGATGAGCTTCAAACCAAAAATCAGTCACTAATTCGGTGAATTGCTGCTCAGTCAATGGTGTTGGTTTTAATGCACTAGAGTTCTGTATTGAGAGTGCATCGGTAATGCCTGTTTTGTCTAACAGCACGACAAAACCGCGTGAGTAAGTACTATCTAACCCTTGTTGCTGCATATTGAGTAATCGTGAAGGCTCGGCAAAGGTAAAATCGACTTTGCGCCCTTCCTCATAAATCACTAAGCAGGTAGGGCTTTCAGGCTCATTTTCTCCACCATTTTCTAAATGTAATGCAATCAATGGATTGGCAATAAGGCTGAACCATTTTTTATCATGGAAAAGTGCGGTGACACCATGACCAATGAGTTCAATATCGATATCAGAATAGCTATCAATATTGAGTTCTCTCCCTCTAGATCCCGTGAGTATGACGGCGTCGATTCTAGGTTCGAGTAATGAAATAGAAATTATTTTATTGAGTAACGTTGCAGGTGATTCCATAACTGACCTATTGGAGTTAACAGGAGTCGCTAAGATACCGACAAATGAGGAGAAAAGCGAAAAACAAATCGTGGAAAGGGGGGGGACGTAAAATCATTCCCTCGTTAGGTGAAATCCTTGCAGACATCTTAGCCAAACTGGCGTATCTTGTTTAGTATATAAAACAAAAAATGCAGAATTAGTGATTCTATGAAATTTTTTAGGCATAAAATAACTTTCTGCTAAACAGAGGCAAGACATGAGCGAGTTTATCGATTTTGACCATGCTGTTTATCCTTTTCCACCAAAACCAGCACCGTTGAATACCGATCAAAAAGCGTTTTATCGTGAGCGTATTAAGAAATTATTAGTTGAAAAAAACGCCGTGATTGTAGCGCATTACTATACCGATCCTGAAATTCAAGCTTTAGCTGAAGAAACAGGGGGCTGCGTGGCTGATTCTCTTGAAATGGCACGCTTTGGCGCTAAACATAATGCTTCAACTCTCCTTGTTGCTGGTGTTAGATTTATGGGCGAAACCGCTAAGATCCTGAGCCCCGAAAAAAATATTTTGATGCCAACGCTGGAGGCCCAATGCTCGCTAGATATTGGCTGTCCGGATGAAGAATTTGCGCATTTTTGCGATGCGCACCCAGACAGGACGGTTGTGGTATACGCCAATACCTCCGCAGCGGTTAAAGCGCGTGCCGATTGGGTTGTGACCTCCAGCATTGCGGTAGAATTGATTGATCATTTAGATAGCCTTGGTGAAAAGATCATTTGGGCACCGGATAAACACTTAGGTCGTTATGTCCAGCAACAAACTGGCGCAGATATTTTATGTTGGCAGGGGGCTTGTATCGTTCATGACGAGTTTAAAACTCAGTCACTGGAAAAAATGAAAGCCATGTATCCAGAAGCCGCGGTATTGGTACACCCAGAATCACCTCAAGCCATTGTTGATTTAGCCGATGCTGTTGGCTCGACCAGTCAACTGATTAAAGCAGCACAAAATTTACCCAATCCATCGATGATAGTGGCAACGGATAAGGGGATTTTTTACAAAATGCAGCAGGCATGCCCAGATAAGTCGTTGTACATCGCACCAACAGCCGGTGAAGGCGCGACTTGTCGTACATGTGCTCATTGTCCTTGGATGGCAATGAATGGCTTACAAGCGATTACAGAAGCCCTTGAAGGGGATGGCAGTGCGAATCAAATTTATGTAGAGGAGCATTTACGTGAAAAAGCGCTCTTGCCATTAGATAAAATGTTAAAGTTTGCAGAAAGTCTAAAATAATAAACAAAAATTTAGGGTTTAATTTCAAATGAGTTAACCCTGTGATATTGGTGAGCAATGCTATTTTAACTATTGATGATAAATAGGATTTAGGAATGGAGTTTTTTAGCACCGCAAATACATTAATCCAGATCCCATTATGGGGTTCTGTTTATGATCTTTCGTATATTGAAGCTGTCGGTACAGTGGCTGGTTTACTGTGTATTTTATTAGCAAGTTTCGAAAAAACCATTAACTACTTATTTGGTCTGATTAACGTCACCTTATTTGCAGTAATTTTCTTCCAAATTCAGTTATACGCGAATTTACTTTTACAGGTATTTTTCTTCGGTGCCAATATTTATGGTTGGTATGCTTGGAGCCGAATGTCGAGCGCTCAAGAAGCTGAATTGAAAATTCGTTGGTTAATCTTGCCGAAAGCGTTAACGACACTGGTAATTTCGATTTTGGCTATCATTTTTCTTACGCTAAATATTGATGTCGTCTTTGGTCGTTTAGCAACGTGGGCGGTTGAACTCTTAAATCTATTTGGCGCTAATTTAACATTGCCAATTCTTGACCCAGATGCCTTCCCATTCTGGGATTCCACTATGACGGTATTATCGGTTGTTGCGATGATTTTAATGACCCGCAAATATGTGGAAAACTGGTTGCTATGGGTGGTAATTAACGTAATTAGCGTTGTGATCTTCTTTATTCAAGGGGTATACGCTATGTCCCTAGAATATTTAATATTGCTAGGTATTGCGTTAAATGGGTCACGGTTGTGGATCAAATCTGCAAAACAAAATGGCTCAAGAGCACTATCTCGCGATTAAGTATTTTTGAACAGGTAGCTTGAACATACAGCTCGATAGGAAAAAATGCAAAAAACGGCTAAAGTAACATTATCGTTGTTTAGCCGTTTCTGTATATTTTTACTCTGTATAACCCATCTATCATTTAGCAATTGTGCTAAATATCAATGTTTCACCCCATTTTATAATCAGAACTTAAATAATGGATGGTTATCTTGCCATTTTGGCTGTTTACAGATGGCTAGGGAACGGTTAGATTGAAAATTCGATACCTGTCGCATTTTAAGTTAATTGTTAGCTATTGAGACTCAAAAGGGTATGTAATTCAACCTTAGGAAAAATAATAAACATTGGATATACCAGTATGAACTATCAGAACGATGACGTCAGAGTAAAACAAATAAAAGAATTATTACCCCCTATTGCACTGCTCGAAAAATTTCCAGCAACCGATAAAGCGGCGTTTACCGTTCATGAAGCTCGTCATGCTATTCATAATATCCTAGTAGGAAAAGATGATCGTCTTGTCGTTGTTATTGGTCCATGTTCTATCCACGATACAAAAGCAGCGTTGGAATATGCTGAGCGTTTGAAAGAAATTCGTGAAGAACTAAAAGATTCCTTAGAAATCGTGATGCGTGTGTATTTTGAAAAACCGCGCACCACCGTCGGTTGGAAAGGGCTTATTAATGATCCTCATATGGATCATAGCTTTGATATTAACGAAGGGTTACGTATTGCACGTGAGCTGCTGTTAACGATTAATGACCAAGGTTTACCAACAGCAGGTGAGTTTCTCGATGTGATCAGTCCGCAATATGTAGCTGATTTGATGAGTTGGGGGGCAATTGGAGCCCGAACTACCGAGTCGCAAATTCATCGTGAGCTAGCATCAGGCTTGTCTTGTCCCGTAGGTTTTAAAAATGGAACGGATGGGACAATTAAAATTGCCATTGATGCAATTAATTCAGCACGTTCAGCACATAGCTTCCTGTCTGTAACTAAGTGGGGGCATTCAGCCATTGTGAATACGAGCGGGAATCCTGATTGCCATATTATTCTGCGTGGTGGAAAAGAGCCAAACTACAGTGCTGAACATGTTAAAGCTGTACGAGAAGGGTTAATTAACGCAGGGTTAATCCCAAGCATTATGATTGATTTTAGTCATGCTAATAGCAGTAAGAAATTTGAAAAACAGATGGAAGTGGCGACGGATGTGAGCACTCAGCTCAGTCAAGGTGATCGCTCAATTACGGGCGTGATGATCGAAAGTCACTTAGTTGAAGGTAACCAGAATTTAGAATCAGGCGAACCTTTAGTGTACGGCAAGAGCGTGACAGATGCGTGTATTGGCTGGGATGATACGGAAAAAGTATTACGCCAATTATCGGAAGCAGTCATTGCTCGTCGAAATAAATAATCTAAATTATTCTAGTCATATATTGTAGCCCACTCAAAATCTGAGTGGGCTTTTTAATGTCCATTTTATGAAGTATTCATGTTTATAAAATAAATTAATTAACAATATGAAAAATAAATTTGTTTTATTTTTTATCTAAATATAACTTAATTTTGATGTTAACATAAATTGGCTTATTTAAAATAAAAGGATTTAAAATGGAAAGACAAACAATAAATGAAATAAATCATAAAATAAACTTAATTAATGAGTTTGATTTATTAAAAAATAAAATGGAGAGATTAAATGAAAGCTATAAAGAATATAATAAAAAAACGAGTTTGATTAGTGGTGAACTCAGTGCAATATTAGCAGAAAATCCTGATATTTATTATGATGTCTCTCATGAAAACATAGTGTTTATGTTAAAATATCAAAATGGACTTAATATTTTTAATTCATCATTTAACAACGAAATTCATGATTTACAAGAGTTATCAATGACAATTGAAAACTGCAAAATTCCATCTGAAGATTTTTTGAAAATTAAAGATACTATTTTTAGTAAAAATAAAAAAATAGATAACATAATGAAATTAGTACCAAAATTAACTTGGAAGGATAAAGTTAACCTTCGTAATTTGAATGTTGAAATTTATTCAATAATTGAGTCATATGATAAAATTAATATTGCATTTAGCAATGCATTAGATGATTTGAGGTCTTCTCTTAATCATATTGAATATTCTTTTAATGTTTATGATGAGAATAATAAAATTTACTATGGCTATGATTACATTGGTGCTCTCGATAGTAATGAAAAATATCTCAGTGAGTTAGATATTTCATTGGCTAATCTAGAGTATAAATTAGCAAATGAACAGCTAACTCAAGATGAAACTGAATCGCTTGATATAAAAATACAATACCAAAAGGAAGAAAAAGAGTTAATTATCGATGAAAATAAAGCAATAGGAAGTGCACTTCAGCAACTGGGACTGAGTCGAGAAAATAGAATCATTATGCATTTTCCTGATATTATTGAGATGACCAGTAACGATATATCAGGAAACTTAACCGTAGCTATTGCTGGATTTAAAGTCATAGACACTAATGCTATTGAGAAGGCAGTCATGGATGTCGCGCCAATAAAAGGTTTGATACCACAAATTCCTCAAGTTAATTAAGACCGATAAACCACTGCCAAAGGATTGGCTGGCAGTGGTTCTTGGCGTTACTGAAATTTGGCTATTTTCTTAAGAAGTAAGCCTAATTGATCTTTGGGCTCAAATTCGGTGTCGCTGATGTTCTCTGGGCGAGCGGTTAATATCAGCCTTTCATTAGGTACATTCACATGGAAATAGAGCTTTCCTTTATGGCTTTTTACGTAGAACACATCACTGAGAGGAATACGATAACAATACGCAAAGATATTTGGACGAATATAAAAATGGTTATCCTTGATAGCTAGGTAGGTCGAAGAACTAGCTTTTTTACCAAAGAAACCCAAGAAAACGGCGAATACAAATAAAAACATTCCTAAGCTCTGACTTAATACAATCAGCACGATACCTAAAATAGCAATGGAAAACACCATGATAGTATTGTTGCGCTTGTTCATTGGAATATTAATGTCGAAAGGTACATTAATCGTAGTATCAAATGGGGTCAGTTGATGGTAGCGCCAACGAATAGCAGAAAAAATCATTCCCATCGCAAAGACAATCGTAATGGGCATTAACGCAATACTGCTGATAATGGCAAGGACAATGGCAAATGTCGGCTTATAGTTGAGTACCATCATGCTCACAATTTGCAGTGGGAAGCTGACACAGGCTATGATCATCAATGTTTTCATCAATTCAGGGTTTGCACTTCCCGCGGGCCCTTCAAGGCTCATTTCTCCGGTTTGTAACATATACAGGAGCGCACCTAAAATACTGGCGCTGAGGATCAACCCAACCCAGACATAAAGATTAAATTTATTCATTATCTTGTTTTATCAACCTTTCAGTAAATTTTGCCTATGATAGTCGGTTATTGTCGTTTTCGACACTCCAAGCGAATAGATTTTATGATCGAGTCAGTAAAATGGGGAAAATAGTGATAAAAAAGGGCTAAGCCATTAGCTTAACCCTCAATTTAACCACTTTAGGTCTTACATGAAGTAAGTGATTACTTCGCTTTACCTTGGTTAGCTACCGCTGCTTGTTTCGCTGCGATTTCATCTTGGTTGCCCAAATAGTAGTGTTTGATTGGTTTCATGTTTTCATCAAATTCATAAACCAGCGGCACTGCTGTTGGGATGTTCAGGTTCAAAATTTCTTCTTCACCCATGTTATCCAAGTATTTAACCAGTGCACGCAGTGAGTTACCATGTGCAGCGATGATCACTTTCTCGCCTTTCTCAACGCGTGGTTTAATCACTTCTTCCCAGTAAGGAACAACACGGTCGATAGTCGTTGCTAAACTTTCAGTAACTGGCAGTTCAGATGGTTTTAAGTTTGCGTAGCGTGGGTCGTGACCAGGGAAACGCTCATCATCTTTTGTCAGATCTGGAGGCGTGATAGCAAAGCCACGGCGCCACAGTTTCACTTGCTCATCGCCGTATTTTGCTGCGGTTTCTGATTTGTCTAAACCTTGCAGTGCACCGTAGTGACGTTCGTTTAGTTTCCAACTTTTTTCAACTGGCAGCCATTGCTGTTCAACTTGATCCAGAATGTTCCATAAGGTGTGAATAGCACGTTTCAGAACAGAGGTATAAGCGAAATCAAAAACAAAACCTTCTTTTTTCAGCAGTTGACCTGCATTTTTTGCTTCTTCGCGACCTTTTTCTGACAGTTCTACATCAGTCCAACCGGTGAAGCGGTTTTCTTTGTTCCACTCACTCTCACCGTGTCTTACTAAAACCAGTTTAGTTACAGCCATAGCTAAAACTCCTATCAGTACATTCAAATTAAAAATGAATTATTGCTGAGTTACATTATAGGGATAGTCAACTCGAACGCTAGTAACAACTTACGTTTTCACCAAGCCAAATCAAAAAATGCACCAGTGCAGGTACGTTTACATGAAAATCGTTGGCGTAAAAGTGACTAAATTGCCTGTTTATTGCCCAGATACCATTTTTATGGGATAAGTAAAAAATAACAGATGAACTAAATTTAACCCGAAGTGAAACGATACAGCAAGCCATAATTTACCGCTCCACATCCAAGCAAGACCATAAATCAGACCTGCAAGTGTAGCAAACAGGATTAATAACGGTCCTCCAGCAAAGTGGGCAGCACCAAACAATAATGCCGTGAGTATCAATGCTAGATAAGGCGAGCCTGACCATTGAGTAAGACGTTGTTGTAGGTATCCACGAAATAGTGCTTCTTCAGCGAAAGAAACGAACAGTATATTACTGATAACAAATGCAGGTAGCCAAGTGGGTAAATGAAATTCAACGCCTAAACCACCTGCAAGTGTGGCGATAATGAGTAGCACAGGAACCGCGATAATGAGTAGTAGCCACTGGCGACGAGAGGCATTTTTTACCGGTTTAGAGACGAGTAAAGTGGGTAAGCAAGCGAGCAAAATAAAAGGAATTAATGCTTTATCAAAGTTAAAATACAGCGTAAATGATGCGCTTTGTGCACCAACGAATGCTTTATCTAAATATTTTAGATTATTAAATCCTGGAAGTGCATGAATCAATAGTCCAATAGCGCAGGAAACAAGGATGATTTCACTGCCTATTTTTAGGATTGAAATGTGTGAGTAGTACAAATGAATGATGCAAATAGCCGTAATAAAGCCGAGTAATAGCAGTGCTTGCCAATGAATGATGCCAGTGAATGCTGCGATGGTGATGGCAATGAACAAGAGTAACAATGAAACAAATCGATGTGTGGTGAGTGTGACAAGTGATGAGGCTAACATTAACCAAGCCATAAGTAATACCTATATAAATATTTAAATTATTAAAACGGCAGATTTTAAGGAAATTTGGCTAATTTTCGATTTTAAATTGTTATTTCTGTATTTTGGCTAAAATAATTTTTATTAATCAATATGTTAATTTTGGTTTATTAATATTTATATTCAATCATTAGATTGAATATCGCTGAAAACAGAATATTCTATTTATCAGCGATATAGCATAGCGTTAAATTTTATCAATCTCGTAACGGTATTTCTCACCCTCAGGGACAAATCTGAGTCGGTGTGTAATACACGATGGGGCGTCTTCCTGATGATGGGAAACAAATAACAGCTGGGTATTCCCTTTGCTGAGCATGATATCGATGAAACGCAACACAAGAAGTCGATTTAATCCATCGAGTCCTTGTAGTGGTTCATCAAGAATCAGCAAGGCAGGGTGTTTAACTAAGGCTCGGGCAATGAGGACTAATCGCTGCTGACCCCACGATAAGCTATGAAAGGGTTGTTGAGCCGTTTGTGGTGCTAATCCAAGTAGCGCTAACCATTCATACGCTAGCTGAATCTGGCGGTCAGATGGGGTTTGATACAAACCAATGGAATCATGAAAGCCAGAAATAATCACGTTGAGAACGCTGGTTGCCACACGATATTCTTGGTGAATACTGTTACTGACGTAGCCAATATGACGTTTAATATCCCAAATGGTTTCCCCGCTACCCCGGCGGCGTCCAAACAGGGTTAAATCATTGCTATAACCTTGAGGGTGGTCTCCGGTGATCAGGCTCAATAATGTGGATTTACCTGCACCATTTTCACCAATGATCTGCCAATGTTCACCAGGGTTAACTTGCCAATTTAAGCCATGTAAAATAGGTTTATCGTTATAGCTCACAACACCATTATTCAAAATAATGTGTGGTATTTCGTGATCTAGTCCATCATCAAGAGTCGGGTCTTCTTGCTCAGGGATCGTGAGCTGTTTGATTTTTTCACTGTGCTGTAGCTGGCTAATTAATGTATTAGCAAGCACAGACTCTCTATCTCCGCTCATAGTGAGCTTACAGTCAGCAACTACACCTAGGTGTTCGACAAAATCAGGAATTTGATCAAAACGATTGAGAACCAATATTAATGTGAGACCTTTTTCATGAAGATCAAACAGGAGCTCACTAAGATTATGACGGGAATAAATATCTAGACCATCGAAGGGTTCATCTAAGATCACTAAATCGGGTGAGCCCATTAAGGTTTGGCACAGCAAGACTTTGCGGGTTTCTCCCGTCGAGAGATATTTAAATCGACGTGACAGTAAGTCACTAATACCAAATTTAGCGGCGAGCTCTAAGCACAGTTCGTTATCTTTATGATGAAGTTGAATAATTTCAGCTGCGGTAAAACCTGTGTCGTCTTCATCCTCGCTGAGTAAATCGGTATTATTACGTTGCCATTCTTGGGCAATAATCTTTTGAAGCTGCTCGAAAGAGAGGCGAATAGGCGACTTAAAGTCAACTTGGATCATGCCTGAAAGAGATTGAAGCTCCCCAGACAACACACGGGCTAGCGATGATTTTCCACTGCCATTTGCGCCAATAAAAGCCCAGCTTTCACCCGAATGAATTTCGAGATGAGGAATATCGAGCGTTTGAGTCTCGCTCAGCTTAAAGCACCCATTTTGTATTGTTATCGAGCTCATTTAGCTTCCTTATCATTGACCTGTCTGTTACCACAAATAATCAGGTTTACAAGCAAAGTCAATAAGTCACTCTGGACGGAAGCTAAAAAAGTCGAATAAAAGGTCTGTATTGGGGGTGTTAATCCCTAAAAATCTAACAAAGTGTAGCGATAATCACTTGATCTGCATTAAATAGTGCAGTTATTGGATCATTAACTGCGAGTTTTATCGCATCAACTTCTTGATTTGATAAGGTGGAGCAAAGCGTTTCACCACCCGATAAAGTGACGAGAATCTCGCTATTTTCTGGTCCTCTTTCGAGGGTTGAAACGACGCCGCTCAGTTGGTTATCAAAGTGAGTCTTGCTCGGTTGTTTCGTTAATTTGACCCACGGGGCTTTAATGAGAGCGAGAACTTCTTTTCCTTCAACTAAGCCAAGACGATTAGCGCTGGATTCGGTCAGGGCTGCGTTGATGACGGTTTTTTGATCGGCGAGTTTGACTTGAACATGCTGCAATACATGATTGTGATCTCGAGCAATCAAGGTGCCAAAAAATTGGTTACGGGCGCTGGTTTGTAGTGAAAAGCGAGAAATGGCGGCTAATAAGCTATCCAGTGGTAGGCTATCATCTTTGAGTACATCAAACGCTTTTTGCTGAATTTGTCCCAGTAAATCATAGAGCTGAATCAGTCTTTCTCCGTAGGGCGTCAGGGTCGTCCCACCGCCGCCTTTGCCTCCAGTGGCCCTGTCTACGAGAATGTCATCGGTGAGCAGGTTCATCTCATTGATGGCATCCCAAGCGCTTTTATAGCTGATCCCTGCAAGTTTAGCGCCTTGGCTAATTGAACCTGTTGCTTTTATCTGTTTCAATAGGGCAATTCGGCGAGGATCGGCAAACAAATTTCCCTGTAGTTTCAATGTAAGTAATATTTCGGCCTGCATTGTATTCGAACTCCCTAGCTAGGATTATGGCGGCAAAGGCAAAAAGCACATTTAGTATGTTGCTAGTATAATAATTTGTCTAAAATAGTATGCAATATAATGCTATTGTGCGTTATTATTTTCGTTGTATTGGTTTTTTCCTCGTCAGCGTATCAGCATGCTGGTGAGCACAGTATCACTGAAGAGGTTTCGATGTTAGAACTTATCAAAAGTTTGGGCTTTGCCCTATTAATGGTTCCAGTTGTCATGGTGCTGATTATGGGTCTGATCTATGGCTTAGGTTCATTTTTTAACTTATTGTCTAAAGCGCACGTTCCACATCACCATCATCATGAAGAAAGCAAATAATCTCTTGTAGATTTATTTTCTTGCTAATTATTGCCCTCTGACTACTGAGTAGTTGGGGGGCAAGTCATTTTTAACACTCCAAAAATGATTCTTTATAATAGCCAACAGGCTGTTATGGGAAGCCCATCAAAAATTATCAACGATAAATGTATTTCTGCTGTAATTATTCCATTTAATTCGATATATATAACCAATGTGTATAGATGCTCTCACTTATTAAATTTATAACGCATACTATATTAATATTATAAGTATTTTTTGAAGATTAAATGTTATTTAAAGGATGGTTTTATGAAGTTATTTATGGCGATTTTTATTCAATTGATAGTGATATTAGGTATTAATACGGCGAGCGCCTCCGCACTGGTAAAATCATTATCGAATTGTGATGCTGGTTTTTTCAAAGAAGCCAGTAAAAATAAAGAGTTAAATCAGATTTTTAATGAATTTTATCAACAAAAAATGATTGATGGCAACGCTTTTATCAAGCCAATTTCAATACAAGACGGTAAATTAAAACTCGAAAAATTTTCAGTAGAATATACGGACTTCAATAAATATAAGGGTGTTGTACCAAATGCACCGACGGGAGAATATTATTTTTGGGGATTTGAAACAAACCAGCCTTTTAATGACGTAATTAAAGCGTTATCACCACAAATAGATTTAGTTAAAGTCTCAGATGATTCTTACGTATATAACGCAATGTATCGTAATTCTGTATCGGATAAATGGCTCAAAAATAACTCACCTGCGTCAAATATGGCTCCTGATGAAGAATCGGCTGAAAAGCTTTTCATTATTGAAGTTAATAGCGACAAAAAAGTGACGCTATTTTGTACTATCCAAGGAAAAGTCGATCAGAAGGATCTACGTGAATCAGGGTTAATCAAATGAAAGTTAAATTCATGATGCTGTCATTTGCCTGCCTTACCGTCGTGGGTTGCCAAAATATCGGTAAATCTTCAACGCAATCCGATTTCCAATCTTCAGCGCTGCCCGCTGGATATGTAAAGTGGTTTGAAACGAAATCAAGCAACTTGTATATGGCGAAACCAGATTCGCATTACTACAAAGGTAACCCTGATCTGGTTCAGATCGATATCGTGACGTCATTTAAAAAAGAAGAAGAGTTCCGCGGTGTGAAAATGAAGTCGATGAGAGCGACGCATGTTTACGATTGTAGAAAAACCAATAAATATACGGAGCGACCAATCGGATTCTTTGCTAACCCATATGCGACGGGTAAGCCAGATATTCCTTACCCAGAGACGAGTAGCAATTGGGAAATCGCAGGGGAGAATAATTTTAATGGCATGTTTTGGAAAAAGTTGTGCGAAATGCGTGCCGATGTTGATAAATCCACGGATATTTTTGTGGATGTTTTAAATCAACAAAGTCCCCTAAAAATAAATGATTGGCTGAGTGTGACAGGGGCAGAAAAGAAAGCCAATGTTATTCATATTTCATACCAAGTGGATAACATGACAAAAGAAGCATTCCAGCAAAAGTTCAATAACGAAATTAAACATCAGCAGGTTGCACGGCACTGTGATTTGTTTATGAATAAGTTTGGGATGGCAAAACCTAAAGCTATCTATTTAGATTTTTACATCAAAGGCTCTATTGCAGAATCCCTCGAAATTGACGATCGGCAATGTCAGTCTGTTGTTAAATAAATTTTTTAGTCACTATGATTGGATAGGCAATAGAAATACTAATGTTGTCTATCCTCCTGTCGATATTATTGTTATATGTGCGTAAATCCACCAATTATTGAGCTAGCACACTTTTATGGATGGTTTAACTTTAAGTTAACGCTGTATCTTGATATATATAGCGAGTTGAATAATACAATGGTGGATTAACATGAAAAAAGGTTTGATATCTCTAGTTGCTGGTGCCACGTTAACGCTGACGATGGCAGGTAATAGTTTCGCGGCTGAAAAAATTACAGTTTTCGCTGCTGCATCACTGACAAACGCCCTGAATGAAATTTCAGAGCAATATAAGAAAGAAACGAATGTGGAAGTGGTTGCGTCTTACGCATCTTCTTCAACGTTGGCCCGCCAAATTGAGCAAGGTGCGCCAGCAAATATGTTTATCTCTGCTGATCAGCAATGGATGGATTTTGCGATTGATAAAAATCTCATGGTTAAAGACACGCGTTACACCTTGTTAGGTAACGAATTAGTGTTAATCGCACCGAAAGATTCAAAAATTGATAAAGTTGAAATCAATAAACAGACAGATTGGAAAAAATTGTTAGATGGCGGTCGGTTAGCTGTCGGTGACCCTGACCACGTTCCTGTCGGTATTTATGCAAAAGAAGCGTTGACCTATTTAGGGGCTTGGGAAACGGTTGATCCGTTATTGGCACGTACAAATAACGTACGCAGTGGCATGGCGTTAGTTGAGCGTCAAGAAGCGCCATTAGGCATCGTATATGGTTCTGATGCGGTAGCAAGCCAGAAAGTCAAAGTAGTCGGAATTTTCCCTGCGGATACTCATAAACCTGTTGAATATCCAATGGGAATTGTGAAAGATCAGGATAATAAAGCGACCCGTGATTACTATGAATACTTAAAAACCCCAGCGGCTTCAGAAGTATTTAAACGTTACGGTTTCACTCCAAATCAAAAATAGCTAAGAGATCATATCGTTGCAGATGTTAAGTCCTTATGAATGGGAAGCGATTTACCTAAGTTTAAAAGTTTCCAGTGTGGCGGTGCTATTTAGCTTACCGCTTGGTATTTTAATGGCTTGGGTGTTAGTCCGCTGCCATTTTCCGGGCAAAACATTGCTCGACAGTATCATCCACTTGCCACTGGTGCTACCGCCAGTGGTAGTGGGCTATTTACTGTTAGTCAGCATGGGTAAGCGTGGATTTATTGGCGAGTGGTTGTATGACTGGTTTGGCTTCAGTTTTACATTTAGTTGGCGAGGAGCCGCATTAGCATCAGCCGTGGTGGCATTCCCCCTCATGGTTCGGGCTATTCGCTTAGCGCTCGAAGCGGTAGATAAAAAACTTGAACAAGCCGCTCGAACCCTTGGCGCTAATCCATTAAGGGTATTTTTTACTATTACTATCCCACTATCATTACCCGGGATTATTGTTGGTACTGTCTTAGCGTTTGCTCGTTCTCTCGGGGAATTTGGTGCAACAATTACGTTTGTTTCTAATATTCCGGGGGAAACTCAGACAATCCCATTAGCGATGTACACCTTGATAGAAACGCCCGGAGCAGAAACGGATGCGGCGCGTCTGTGTATTATTGCGATTGTCTTAGCATTAATTTCGTTATTAATTTCAGAATGGCTAACCCGTTGGGGCAAGAAGCGTCTGGGGGTAGCTTAATATGTTAGAACTGAATTTTTCTCAAAAATTGGGTGACTTACAAATGGAAGTTAACACCCAGTTACCGACAGAAAGTATTACTGCCGTTTTTGGTTTATCTGGAGCGGGTAAAACATCCTTAATCAACGTCATTGGCGGATTAACCAAACCAAACAAAGGGCGTATTGTTCTGAATGGACGTACGCTGGTGGATATTGAAAAGGGAATTTGTTTACCCCCCGAAAAACGCCATATTGGGTATGTTTTCCAAGATGCTCGGCTATTTCCTCATTATCGGGTTAAAAGTAATTTGCGCTACGGTATGGCACCGCAAATGAAAGATAAGTTTGATGACATAGTTGAATTACTGGGTATTGAAAAGCTACTTAATCGCTTCCCCATTACGCTTTCTGGCGGAGAAAAACAACGAGTTGCCATTGGGCGAGCATTATTAACGGCGCCAGAAATTTTATTGATGGATGAGCCGCTAGCATCGCTCGATTTGCCGCGTAAGCGAGAATTACTGCCTTATTTAGAAAAATTATCGCAAGACGTTAAAATCCCGATTTTGTATGTTAGCCATAGTCTGGATGAAATTTTGCGCTTGGCGGATAAAGTGATTGTGATGGCGCAGGGTAAAGTTAAAGCATTTGGTCCGCTAGAGGATGTATGGGCGAGTAGCGCATTACGTCCTTGGTTGCAGCAAGAAACCTTGAGTAGTGTATTGAATGTAGAAGTCCACAGCCAGCATCCTGACTACCAAATGACAGCTGTTATGGTGGGAACTCAGAAGCTGTGGATCCCCCGTGTTGATGTTGATAAAAATAGCGCTTTACGATTACGTATCGATGCATCCGATGTCTCTTTAGTGCTTGAAAAACCGTTGATAAGTAGTATTAGAAATATTCTGTCAGCGGAAGTGGTGGAGTGGATAGAGGATGGAGAGCAAGTGGATGTGAAGTTAGATCTGGGCGATGAACACTATTTATGGGCGAGGATCACGCGCTGGGCAAGGGATGAGTTGTCGATTCGTAAAGGGCGTAAGGTATTTGCGCAGGTTAAGTCAATCTCTCTTTCTAAAGGCTCGTCATTCTTCACATCGTAGCATTGTTGACTTCATTCACTTGCCCTAGTCATATACACAAGTATATGCCTAGGGATGAGTGAATTTGTCGCCTAGCGGCAATAAGAATAACTCAGAGCCTTACATTGAGTCGTTTTACAAAACATATTTGCGAATGACTTCGGCGATACCAGGTTCGGTATTCACGCGAGTCACTAATTTCGCTTGCTGCTTGACTTCATCAACAGCGTTGCCCATGGCAACACCTAGACCCGCCGTTGTGAGCATACTTAAATCATTGAAATTATCGCCGAAAGCAACCACATCATTCATGCTCATACCTTGGGATTCTACCCATTCTTTCAGGCGTTGACCTTTGCTATTACCTTTACGACCCACATCCACTTGATCTTCCCACGACCATTCGCAATCCAAGTCTAATTCTGACTCAATTTCACGAACAACATCATGTAGGCGTTGGTGATCCGGTGAAGTGACCGCAAATTTCCAAATAGACTCATAATTATTCAGTGCATGAGCAAAATCTTCGATAAACTCGAGGTTTGGACGTTGATTTGGGGGCAAAGATTGTGCCCAATTTAATGTGCGAGTCACACCTTCAGTTTTGGTGTGGTATAGCATGGCATTATCAACATACATTAAGTGTTGGATATCGGAACCGCGCAGTTTATCAATCAGTAAGGCTGCGGAGTCAACCGTCATTGGGTTAGATTTAAGGACTTTTTTGCCTAAATAGTCATACAGGTAGGTACCGTTACAGCAGATGGCAGGGGTATCTAAGTCAAGGGTCTGATAAAACGGATGAATGGCCACATGGTGACGACCTGTCACAATAATGACTTTAACCCCTTGTCGACGGGCTTCATTTAGCACTTCTAGGGATTCAGGCAGAATTTTTTTCTGGTGATCAAGTAGCGTTCCATCGAGATCGAGGGCAATAACACGGTATGACATAAACGACTCCATCAGATTTTTTCGGATTCATTTTAGGGCTTTATGATAACTGAAGTTGATTAGTGTTTATACATTAAACTGTGCGGAGGCGGTTTTTAGCGGTAATTTGATTTTTTTTCGGTATAGTCAATCCATTATTTCATGCTGCTGTTTTTACTATCAATCAAGGAGTCAGGATGGATCAGGTTGTTTATGTTGCCAGCCCAGAAAGCCAACAAATTCACGTTTGGGCAATGAATCAGACTGGAGAACTTTCACTACTGCAAACTGTGAGTACACCGGGACAAGTGCAGCCAATGGTGGTTAGTCACGACAAAAAGCAGTTGTATATTGGGGTGGGTCCTCATCTGAGTGTAGTGACTTATGACATTGAACCTCAAGGCACACTACGTTTTAAAGCACAAACTAGCGTACCAGGTAAACCGGTGCATTTATCGCTGGA
This sequence comes from Providencia sp. PROV208, assembly GCF_028479465.1. Taxonomy (NCBI): domain Bacteria; kingdom Pseudomonadati; phylum Pseudomonadota; class Gammaproteobacteria; order Enterobacterales; family Morganellaceae; genus Providencia; species Providencia sp. PROV208. The sequence continues at coordinate 17,280 of NZ_JAMPNS010000010.1, forward strand.
TAACAGTGGTAAATTTTTATTTGTCCCTTCATATCATCAGCATAACTTAGCGGTGTTGCCGATTGGTTGTGATGGGGTTGCTGGTGCGCCTATTCAAGTGATTGAAGGGCTACGTCATCCACATTCATCGCATATGGATGCGGATAATCAGCAACTTTGGGTGCCATGTTTAGGTGAAGATCACATCCGTTTATTTAATCTGGCAGAAAATGGTTATTTAACCGAAGCCACGGCAGATCAAATTACAACTGCACCGAAGGCGGGTCCACGCCATTTAGCCTTACACCCGAATAAGAGCGTGATCTACTGCCTTAATGAGTTAGATTCAACGATTAACGTTTATCATAAATTTACACGTTACCGTGAAATGCAGAATGTCGCACTGTACCCTGCGGGCAATCAAAGCCAACGTTGGGCGGCAGATATTCATATCACACCAGACGGTCGTCATTTGTATGCGAGTGAGCGTTCAGAAAGTTATTTAAGCCACTATCAAGTTTCAGATAATGGGCGAGAATTAAGCTTGGTAGAACGCTACCCAACAGAGGCGCAACCGCGAGGCTTTAATATTGATCCAACCGGTTGTTTCTTAGTGGCGAGTGGGCAAAAATCCGATCATATTTCAGTATCAAAAATTGATCAGATAACGGGGGAATTGACGGAACTAGCACGCTATAAAGCGTCCGCGGGCTGTATGTGGGTCACCTTCCGTTAACGGTTGATGACGATGTCGCTGAGTGGATTGCTCAGCGACATGTTTCGTTACGCCGTGAGCACCTTTTCCATTGCTTGGGTAATTTTACTCAGCTGGTCGGGTTTAATAATATACGGTGGCATAACATAAATGAGTTTGCCAAATGGACGCACCCACACGCCTTCTGCGACAAAAATTTTCTGCAATTCAGCTGTGTTGACGGGATGTTTCATTTCAATGACACCAATCGTTCCGAGCACTCTTACATCATGAACAGAAGGATAATGGGCTAGAGGCAGTAATTCTGTTTTTAGTTGTTCCTCAATTTTTTCAACGGTTTTTTGCCATGGGCTTTCAAGTAATAATTTTACACTGGCATTGGCGACGGCGCACGCTAATGGGTTCCCCATAAAAGTTGGACCATGCATAAAACAGCCGGCTTCCCCGTTACTAATTGTCTCTGCAACATGGCGGGTCGCTATGGTCGCAGAAAGCGTCATATATCCCCCCGTTAAACCTTTACCTAAGCACATGATGTCAGGTGAAATGCCCGCATGTTGGCAAGCAAATAATTTTCCCGTACGACCAAAGCCCGTGGCGATTTCATCTGCGATCAGCAACAAACCATAATGATCACATAGCTCGCGTACGCCTTTGAGATAATTAGGGTGATAAAATCGCATACCTCCCGCACCTTGAACGATAGGTTCGAGGATGATCGCGGCAATATCCCGATGATTTTTAGCAAGTTGTTGTTTGAGTGGCTGAAGATCGCTCTCATTCCATTCATCATGAAAAGCACATTGTGGTGCATCCACAAAAATATGAGGTGGCAAGTAGCCTTTGTATAAACCGTGCATGGAGTTATCAGGATCACAAACCGCCATCGCTCCAAAGGTATCGCCATGGTAACCATGGCGTAGTGTGAGAATACGTTGACGTTTCTCTCCACGCGCTTGCCAGTATTGCAATGCCATTTTGAGGGAAACTTCGACAGCAACTGAGCCTGAATCAGCAAGAAAAACGCATTCTAATGGCTCTGGCGTTATCTCGACGAGTTGTTTACATAGTGCAATGGCGGGTGGATGAGTAATACCACCGAACATCACGTGGGACATTTTACCAAGCTGCTCAATGACAGCTTGATTCAACACTGGGTGATTATAACCATGCAGTGTTGACCACCATGACGACATTCCATCAATCAATCTTTTTCCATCCTCCATAATGAGCTCAGCGCCTTCTGCGGCAACGATTGGGTAGGCTGGAATCGGGTGGCTCATTGAGGTGTATGGGTGCCAAATATGTTTGGTGTCAAAAGCAATATCACAACTGTCCATCTTTCTTTATCGTCAACTTTTTTTAGATCATTTAGTTGACATGATAATCGCAATATTTAAACTGGCAACAACTTTTTCAACTGGAGAGATCCTGTGAGCCAATTAAAACAATGCTCAGTAAAAAACTGGACAATAAAACAAGCTAATGAACTGTTTTCAATGCCATTTTTTGAATTGTTATTTCAAGCACAGCAAGTACATCGCCAACATTTTGACCCGCAACAAGTGCAAGTGAGTACATTGTTGTCAATCAAAACAGGGGCTTGTCCTGAAGATTGTAAGTATTGCGCTCAGAGTGCGCGATATAAAACAGGTTTAGAAACTGAGCGTTTGATGGAAGTTCAGCAGGTCGTTGAATCGGCAAAAAAAGCCAAAAATGCAGGTTCAACGCGTTTTTGTATGGGCGCTGCATGGCGTAATCCAAAAGAGCGCGATATGCCGTATTTGGAGATGATGGTCAAAGAAGTTAAAGCGCTTGGAATGGAAACTTGTATGACTCTCGGCATGATTGATGATTCACAAGCCGGTCGTTTAGCGGATGCAGGGCTGGATTACTATAACCATAACCTAGATACCTCGCCGGAATATTATGGCAACATCATTACCACACGGACTTATCAAGACCGTTTAGATACGTTAGATAACGTGCGTAATGCCGGAATTAAGGTTTGCTCAGGCGGTATCTTAGGTTTAGGTGAAAAAGTCAGTGATCGCGCTGCACTGTTAGTGCAATTGGCAAATCTTCCAAAACCACCGGAAAGTGTGCCAATCAATATGCTGATGAAAGTAGAAGGCACGCCAATGGCGGATAATGAGGATGTAGACCCATTTGATTTTATCCGTACGATTGCGGTAGCACGGATCATGATGCCAAGTTCTTATGTACGTCTATCTGCTGGGCGCGAGCATATGAATGAACAGACTCAGGCTCTGTGTTTTATGGCGGGTGCAAACTCTGTTTTCTACGGTTGCAAACTGTTAACGACGCCAAACCCTGATGAAAATAAAGATATCGCACTGTTTAAAAAACTGAATATTAATCCTGAGCGTATTGAAACCCATGAGGGTGATAATGTGCAGGCGGTTAAACTGGCTGAAACCCTGTTAACCGCGGATAACAATCAGTTCTATAATGCGGCAGTCTAATGAGCTGGCAATCGTTTATTGGCGATCAATTGCAGAAGCGTAAAGACGCTTCTGCATGGCGCGAACGCCGCTGTATTGAAAAAAGTTCTGGTAGGACAGTAGATTATCAAGGGAAAAATTACCTTAATTTTTCTTCAAATGACTATCTAGGATTGAGCCAACACCCTGAGATTATTCGTGCATGGCAGCAAGGTGCACAGATCTACGGTGTGGGCAGTGGCGGCTCAGGGCATATCACGGGCTTCACTCAAGCGCACCAAGATGCAGAGCAAAAATTAGCTGACTGGTTGGGGTATCCTCGCGCGATTCTGTTTATTTCAGGCTTTGCGGCGAATCATGCACTTATTACTGCCTTAATGACGGCGGAAGATCGTATTTTAGCCGATAGGCTCAGCCATGCTTCTCTCCTTGAAGGAGCGATTCACTCCCAAGCACAGTTGCGGCGTTTTAGTCACAATAGTGTTGATTCCCTAGAAAAATTAATTAGCAAACCCCATTCATCGAAAACTTTAGTGGTCACTGAAGGGGTCTTTAGTATGGATGGGGACAGCGCACCACTGGATAAATTACAAACGGTAGCACATTCCCATAATGCATGGTTGATGGTGGATGATGCCCATGGACTCGGTATCTGTGGTGCTCAAGGTCGCGGCAGCTGTGATGACTATGGTATTAAGCCTGATATTTTGGTTGCAACGTTTGGCAAAGCAGTTGGTGTGAGTGGCGCGGCAGTCCTGTGCGATGAGCAGACCGCCGATTTTCTTATTCAAGCAGCTCGTCATCTTATTTACAGCACGTCAATGCCACCCGCGCAAGCTGTGGCTATCTCAGCAGCGGTGGAACAAATCCAGCAAGCTGATGCTCAACGGTGTCAGTTGCAGAACAACATTCGCTATTTTAGACGTCAACTCAATTTACCGGATATGCAGCTGGTGGACTCTAATACGGCAATTCAGCCACTCATCGTGGGTGATAACCAAAAAAGCCTGCAATTGTCACAATTTTTACGTGAAAAAGGGATTTGGGTTCAGGCGATTAGACCACCAACCGTTCCTCCAGGCAGTGCCAGGTTGCGAATCACATTAAGTGCTGCTCATCAGCAAAGGGATATCGACAAATTATTGGAGGCGCTCAATGAGTTTGTCTTTGTGTCATGACGAGAATAAAGCGTCACAAAATCTTCGAGAAAAAACCAAAATTGCCACCGCATTTGGACGAGCTGCACCACGCTACGATGCATTAGCCAATTACCAACAAAATAGTGGTAAACAGTTATTGGGTTTCATTGAGGATCACGCTTTAGCAGAAATACCCATAGAACCTCTTCAGGTACTAGATGCTGGATGCGGTACGGGATTTTTTAGCCAAATACTCCAAGCGCGTGGTGCTTATGTGACTGCGCTTGATCTCTCTGTCGGTATGCTGGAGGTGGCAAAAAATAAACAAGCCGCACATCGATACGTCTGTGGGGATATGGATGCGCTTCCTTTTGCGGATGCCTCGTTTGATTGGGTATTTTCAAATTTGGCTATCCAATGGTGCCAGCATTTACCTCATGCACTCAGCGAGTTGTATCGTGTAACAAAGCCGGGTGGCGTAGTGGGATTTACCACATTAGCGGAGCACTCTTTAGGGGAGCTAGCCCAAGCTTGGCAAACCCTTGATGATGACCCCCATGTTAACCGTTTTCTCGCCTATTCACAGATTGTTGAAGACTGCCAATCATGGCGTTGCCAGCTTTATCAACAAGCAGACACGCTCTATTTTTCTAATCTCATTGAATTACTCAATTCAGTGAAAGGTATTGGTGCAACTCATTTAACCGCAGGACGCCAAGCAGGGCTGATGACGCGCCAGCGTTTGCAGCGATTAAGCGCGGTGTACCCAATGGCGGATAAAGGATTGCCATTAACCTATCAAACTGTATTTGGAATTATGTATCGTGACTAAAACGTATTTTGTAACCGGAACGGATACCGAAATCGGTAAGACGATGTCGAGTTGTGCATTATTACAAGCTGCAAATCTTCAAGGATTGAAGACGGTGGGGTATAAGCCTGTTGCTTCAGGAAGCGAAATGACGCTAGACGGTTTGCGTAATAGTGATGCATTACAGCTTCAGGCAAATAGCAGCGTCAAAGTACCCTATGAGCAAATCAATCCCATCATTTTTGAAGCACCAACTTCACCACATATTGTGAGTGAAAAAACAGGTACCCCGATTGAATTTTCAGTAATGACTCGCGGGTTAAAGCAGCTACAAGAATATGCTGAGTGGGTATTAGTCGAAGGTGCAGGAGGATGGTATACACCGCTTTCGACTGAGAAAACTTACGCAGATTGGGTAGTAGAGCAGCAATTACCAGTGATCCTCGTGGTAGGAGTGAAATTAGGATGCATCAATCATGCCGTACTCACTGCACAAGCGATACAAGCCGCAGGGTTATCTTTAGTGGGATGGATTGCCAATGAAGTCCAGCCTGCGGGCACTTATCAACACGAATATCTCGCTGCACTTAAACGTATGATCGAAGCGCCCTGCTTGGGGATCATTCCTTATATTGAAGACCAATCAACGGCGTCTTTAGGTCAATATTTAGATCTTTATGGACTTTAATTTCCGCGAAAACCCTCTAGGCAGTTTGTTCTAGGGGGAGGACTCTTTTTTTGTGTTTTTAACGATCTTTTTTAACGTTAATGATCCTTTTTTTGTCAAGTTTCATAGGGAAAATACTAAGTAGTTTCCGTAAAAAAACAGAAAATATTTCTTTTGTCACGAATAGAGAGCAAAAATACTTTCATCATTTCGCCATATTTCTGTCATTTCATGGGCAAATGGCAAAATGAGCACGTTACGGGAATGCATGAGGGGGAAGGGCTCCCAGAGTTATCCACTATTTCTGTGGATAACCTTGTGAATTAACATTCAAAAACCATTGTGATGCTAGGTGACAAGCGGCTTTGCCTTTATTTGATGTGATTCTGGGCTTTTATGAAATTTCTTTTAAATACAAATAATTAAGTAAAATCAAGCGTTCTGTTTAGATTTGCGTTAAAGCTAAAAAACCCAAAAGCATAAAATATCTGGTTTTAAAAAGGTCAAGTTTTATTTTGGGGATAACATTTTCGTAAATAGATTTCAACCTCATAAAAAGGAAATTTATCTTCAGCACTTGAAGCTGGTTTTTTATCCAGTATCATAGGCAAGAGATTATTAAAGAGGCATAACTATGAGCAAGGATTTTAAACTGTATTCTGATTTCCAGCCTGCGGGTGATCAGCCCGAGGCGATTCGTAAATTAAGAGAAGGGTTAGAAGATGGACTTGCTCATCAAACCTTACTAGGGGTTACGGGGTCAGGTAAAACGTTTACGATTGCTAATGTTATCGCTCAAGAAAATCGCCCAACCATGTTGATGGCGCATAATAAAACATTGGCAGCGCAGCTATATAGCGAAATGAAAGCCTTCTTCCCTGAAAATGCAGTGGAATATTTCGTTTCTTATTACGATTATTATCAACCAGAAGCCTATGTCCCCAGCTCAGATACCTTTATTGAAAAAGATGCTTCAGTAAACGAACATATTGAACAAATGCGTTTGTCTGCAACAAAAGCCTTGCTTGAACGTCGTGATGTCATTGTTGTGGCATCGGTGTCGGCAATTTATGGATTGGGTGACCCCGATAGCTACTTGAAAATGATGCTGCATCTGACTGATGGCATGATTATCGACCAACGTTCTATTTTGCGCCGCCTTGCTGACCTGCAATATACCCGCAATGACCAAGCGTTTACGCGAGGAACATTCCGAGTTCGCGGTGAAGTGATTGATATTTTCCCTGCTGAATCCGATGAATATGCACTGCGAGTTGAGCTCTTTGATGAAGAAGTCGAGCGTTTATCGCTATTTGACCCATTAACAGGGGCGATTCAACATCGTGTTCCTCGTTTTACCGTATACCCTAAAACGCACTATGTAACGCCAAGAGAGCGTATTCTGGAAGCGATGGAGAATATCAAGGTTGAGCTAGCGGACAGGCGCAGAGTGCTGTTAGAAAATAATAAATTATTAGAAGAACAGCGAATTACTCAGCGAACTCAGTTTGATTTAGAAATGATGAGTGAGCTGGGGTATTGCTCGGGAATTGAAAACTACTCACGTTATTTATCGGGTCGAGCACCAGGTGAACCACCTCCGACATTATTTGACTATTTACCCGCGGATGGTTTATTGGTGGTGGATGAGTCCCATGTGACTATTCCGCAAATAGGCGCTATGTACAAAGGGGACCGGTCGCGTAAAGAAACATTAGTAGAATACGGTTTCCGACTTCCCTCCGCGTTAGATAACCGTCCTATGCGCTTTGAAGAGTTTGAAGCTTTGGCGCCGCAAACTATCTATGTCTCTGCAACGCCTGGTAACTATGAGTTGGATAAATCAGGGCAGGAAGTCATTGAGCAGGTAGTGAGACCAACAGGACTCCTTGACCCTCTTATTGAAGTGCGCCCAGTAGCGACTCAAGTGGATGATTTACTGTCTGAAATTCGTATTCGTGTCCAAAAACAGGAACGCGTATTGGTGACCACATTAACCAAACGAATGGCGGAAGATCTTACTGAATATTTAGAAGAGCATGGGGAGCGTGTACGTTACTTGCACTCGGATATTGATACCGTCGAGCGTGTCGAAATTATTCGTGATTTGCGTCTTGGCGAATTTGATGTGCTAGTGGGAATCAACTTACTGCGAGAAGGTTTGGATATGCCTGAAGTTTCGCTGGTTGCGATTCTTGATGCAGACAAAGAAGGCTTCTTACGTTCAGAGCGTTCATTGATTCAAACCATTGGTCGTGCGGCACGTAACTTGAATGGTAAAGCGATTCTGTATGGAGACAGAATCACTAACTCGATGGGGAAAGCCATTGCCGAAACTGAACGACGTCGCGCGAAACAGATGGCGTTTAACGAAGCTCACGGCATTATTCCTCAAGGCTTAAATAAGAAAGTAGGGGATATCCTACAAATTGGTCATAAAGTGGGTGGTAAAGGCAAGGGACGCAGTAAAGAAAGTATTAAAGATGAATCTGCACTGAATGTGCAATCCATGTCAACCAAAGAGTTGGAACAGCGTATTTCTCAATTAGAATCGCAAATGTATAAGCATGCGCAAGATTTGGAATTCGAGGCAGCTGCACGGGTGCGTGATGAATTACAAATGCTACGTAACCAATTTATCGCCAATTCGTAATTAACAATAAATTGTAAAGGCAGCGCTCAGTATTTTGCTGAGGGCTGCCTTATTCATTACTGACTGGGATTACGCGTTAGCTAATTGACCATTGGTTAACACTTCTTGGCGATTACGCTCAAGTTCAAGCGCGCCCAAGTGTGACAATACACAGAAAATAATGCAGCAGACGATTCCACCTAGCAGTAAATAGAAGCCTGCATGCCAACCCATACGGTCAACTACGAAACCAAACAGGCTTGTTCCCAATGTTGCGCCAAGAATATAGCTCATGAAGCCACGTAACCCTACCGCTGAACCGACAGCAAAGCTTGGGACAATTTCCATGGTTTGAACCGATGCGAGAAATTGAGGTACATAGATTAAGCAACCAACAACAGCCGCAAAAAATGTCACGACAGCTAATGATTGGCTCTGCCAGTAACCAATAAGGCAGAAGAAAATCAGCGTCATACAAACGATAGCTAATGGCATTCTACGGCCTTTGAATAGCTTGTCTGTTAACCAACCCGCTAATAAAGTGGATGGAATAGCTGCCCATTCGAAGAATAAAAACGCCACACTCATTTGATCTTTGGAGAAGTTCTTCTCTGTCAGTAAATAGATAGGTAACCAGCTGATCACACCGAAACGTACCATATACACAAATACGTCAACAAAGGAGATATACCAAGCATTCTTGTTTTTTAGTACGTAAGTGCAGAAGATTTGGAATGCACTCATGTTCTCTGGTGATTTCTCTTTCTGGGCAGAGGTCAGAATGACTTTTTCTTCTGGCATCATTTGGTCAAGTGCGGGTAAACCCTCTTGTTTTGGTGAGCCTTTACCTAATACTAATACGACAGCAGCAAACAGAACGGCAATGCATGCAGGTACCATGTAGCTGGCGCTTTGCCAGTGCTCTGTTCCTAATACCGCAAATGCGGCACCGACGATTGGGGCAACAATACCGCCACCGACGTTATGAGAAATATTCCAAAATGCGCCAATACGTCCACGCTCACGACGAGGGAACCAGTTAGCGATGGTGATAAATGAAGGTCCAACCCCCATACCTTGGAACATCCCATTGAGGACAACAAACCCAGCAAATAACCAAAAGGCATTACTGAATCCCATTCCGAAGTTGACGATAGCGCATAAGATCAAACCGAAAGCCATGAACGCTTTTGGGCTCGCTTTGTCTGCAAGGCTACTCATCACCCCTTTACTGATCCCATAAGCAATCAGCATACAGCTGGTTAATAGACCAATTTGTGTCGTACTTAAATCTAAGTTTTCTTTTAAATAAGGGGTAGAGAGCGTGAAGTTATTACGAACAATGTAATAAGCTAAATAACCTAAGAAAACGCTGAGCAGAGCTTGTACCCGATAACGTTTATAGGTAGTAGGAACTTTTTCTGGTGCAATTTGTTTTTTTGCCGTGGCTGGCTTTAAAAATGACAGCATAGGTTCACCTGTGAAATAAAGTAAAAAGAAATTCCCTGATGTTTTTGTCGTTTTATTTCTGACAGGGTCATCATGTTCTTGTTGAAAAAATATCGCAATATGAAGGATTTGGGTCAAAATTGACCCAATTTTGCATAGTTATGCGTCAATTTGACTCATTCGAAAATTAACGAGAATGCATTTCAAAAAATGAACAACTAAAGGTTGATTTAATCGCCTAACAATGAGAATAAAGCGGGTATGTGTTGCGATGAGCCTATAAATCCGAAAAGGGTAAAATTTGTCTCAAATGCGATTTTTGGCAAACTCGAACTATTGTTACTTTCTTTGATATGAATCACATCTACCCAGGGGATGACTACTCTAATGAGATTAATAATACAAATTCGTCCACTGATAACTTCGCTGTGTTTGTTCATCGTGATGCTCAATGGCATGGGAAATAGTTATGCGAAAAGTGATGAGTTAGTGATAGCAACGACATTTTCACCTGAAGCGACACAGGCTATTGTCACAAATTGGAATGCGCGAGCAGATGCAATACCCATTCGCACCATTAACCGTACAAGTGCCTCATTAGAGCGTTTACTGGACACGGAAGCGTTGGAGAATGTCGACTTAATACTGACGTCATCACCGATGCTAATGCATCATTTACAGCAGCATAATCGATTGAGTGCACTACCTGAGATCCCCGAATACTCACAGCGTTTAATTCCATCATCATTAAGAGGCTCGGTTGCTGCGGTTGCATTCTCCGGATATGGCATTTTGACTAACCGTAAATGGATGGAGCAAAATCAGTTACCTATTCCAAAGACATGGGATGACCTTACCAATAGTCAGTATCAAGGTTCATTGTTGATCAGTAGCCCATCTCGTTCGGATACTTACCACTTAATGATTGAATCGCTATTACAGCAGCGAGGATGGGAAGATGGATGGCACATTTTGCTTGGCATGTCGGGAAACTTAGCTACCGTATCCTCCCGCAGTTTTGGTGTTGCCGATAAAATAAAAGTTGGGCTTGGTGGTGCGGCCCCGATTATTGATAATTACGCGAATGTGTTGCTGTCCGATCCTGAACTTGAATTTCATTATCTTCCTGATTCTGCAACATCCCCGACATTTATTGCGATCACTCGCCATAGTTTGACGCCTGAAAAGTCACGTCAACTGATTGATTTTTTACTCAGTGAACAAGGGCAAAAAATTTTTGCAGACAGCAGCACAGGAAAATATCCAGTCACACCGCTTGAGAATAATAACCCTCGGAAAGTACAACAGAGCAAGTTGTTAGATTCTCCTAAACCATTAGATGTCCACTTAGTGTTGCAGCGTCAACGGTTAGTTCAGCAATTATTTGATGCAGCGATTACATTCCGTTTAACGGAATCCAAAGATGCATGGCGTGCGGTGTATATGGCGGAAGCTAAATTAAAGCGTCCGTTACCCGACGTGCGGGCTTTACTGACTGCAATGCCTGTCAGTGCTAAGGAGAGTGAAGATCCGGCTTATTACTCGCGTTTTGAAGATAGCCGTAAAGCGGAAGAAGAGTATATGCGCTGGCAGCGCTTTTTTCAGGAACAGCAGCGCCAAGCAATTAGCGAGTTGGAAGCTATCAAATGAAAATATCGATAAGTAGTTTGATGGGACGCTTTAGTATCACTGCCATTTTACGCGGGGCATTTATCACTGGCGCATTAATGACGGTGATTGTGAGCTGCGTCAGCCTGTATGCATGGCAAGAGCAAAATAAACAGATTCGTTATGCGCTTGGGGACTATTTTCCCAAAATGCAGGCTTCATTTTTGATTGAAGGGCAGCTGAATACATTAGTGAATGAGTTAAATGAATTTTTAAAAGCGCCGAATACCGCCACGCGATTACAACTACGCAATCAAATTACCGCCCATCTATCGCAAATCGAAGCGTTTAATCAACAGTTAAATGGGCAAGACCAGCAGCAGATAGCCATGATTTTGTCGCAAAGTCAGGATCTATTACAGCGGCTGGATAAAGCGCTTTATACCCTGTTTTTAGCACGAGAAAAGACCAACACACTCTCTGCACGGATCAACTGGCTACATGATGATTTTAATACCGAATTAAACTCGTTATCCCAAGATATCAGCCTACAGCAAGGTTCTTTGTTGGATAAAATTGAGCAAGATCCTCGCCAAGCGAAGGGATTACAAAGTCGATTACGTAATGTTCAAGGTGAACTGCAATTAATTTATACGCTGGCGCGTTTAGAAGAGCAGATCACGAATATTTTGACTGGGCGCTTAAAAGATATTCAAGGCGATAGTTCCCTCGATGACCCTGTTGATGTTGGTGGATACGCACGTTATTTAGGCTATTTAAAAACCAACTTATCGGCAAATGAAGAAGCGTTGAGTTTATACCCAAGTTCAGTCACGCTACGCCAAACGATTGATGAGCTATTGGATATCGGACTTTCTGACAATCAAATGTTGGAGGTGCTGCAAAACTACCAGACGGCGAAGATAGCGCTCAGTGAAGTGACGAAGGAGAAAGAGCGTATCTTGGCAAGTTTTCGCAACCAACTTGATGTACAGCTAGGCAGTAGCCACTTCCAGTTGCAGACATTAAACCAGCGTTTAGCGAATATTATGTCGTGGAGTGGCACGATTATCATTATCACCGCAGGGTTAGCCTTACTCTTAGTGTTGTTGTTCAATATGTTGTTTATTCGCCCTCGATTAGTGAAACGTTTTACGGCATTAAACCAAGCGGTTGCTCGGATCAGTATCGGGGATCTTACGACCACGATCCCTGTAGAAGGACGTGACGAATTAGGGCGGATAGGCACATTATTACAGCGCAGTATTGCGCAAATAAATCAACAAAAAAATCAATTAGAGCAAGAGATTGCAGAGCGTAAGGCAATTGAGAAAAACTTACGGACAACACAAAATGAATTGATTCAAACGGCAAAACTCGCCGTTGTCGGGCAGACAATGACCACATTAGCCCATGAAATTAACCAACCTTTGAATGCACTCTCTATGCATTTATTTATGGCGAAGAAAGGGTTGCCAGAACAAGAGTGTGAAGCCACATTAATGGCGCTAAATAAATCGGAGCAGCTGGTTGCGCGCATGGATGGCATCGTGCGTTCTCTTCGTCAATTTGCCCGTAAACGTGATGATAACGAACAGCTACAACCTATCAGCTTACGCCAATCTATTCAAAGTGCTTGGGACGTCCTGCGTTTACAACATAAAACGCGTAAGGTTATGCTGAGTTACCCTGATGTTTTACCTCAAGTCTTAGGAGATGAGATCGGTATTCAGCAAGTGCTGGTGAATTTGTTATCGAACGCCCTTGATGCGAGTCCGCAGAACGCAGAAATCACCATTGATTACAGTGAAGCTGCCGACAAACTGACGCTGACGTTATGTGATAACGGGGGCGGGTGGCCATTACATTTAGCTGATACGTTAATGAAGCCTTTTACCACAAGTAAGGAAATCGGTCTTGGGGTGGGGCTATCTATCAGCCAATCGATTATGCAACAAATTGGTGGTGAGCTGCGTATCGCTTCAACATTGCGCGGAAATGGATGTGTAATTTTAGAATTTAAGAAGGTACTTGAAGATGCTTGATGATAACCATGACATATTGCTGATTGATGATGATAAGGATGTATTGGAAGCGTACTGTCTATTACTCGCTCAAGCTGGGTATCGAGTTTATGCTTGCGATAATCCATTAACGGCAAAAGAGTTAGTTCACCGAGACTGGTGCGGTATTGTGCTCAGTGATGTGTGTATGCCCGAATGTTCGGGGATCGAGCTCATGTCGTTGTTTTTGTCAAAAGATAAACATCTTCCCATGGTGTTGATTACGGGTCATGGGGATGTCCCGATGGCGGTTGAAGCCGTCAAAATGGGAGCATGGGATTTTTTACAAAAGCCGGTTAATCCAGAGTATCTGTTAGAGCAAGTTTCAAAAGCATTGGCGGCGCGTAAGCAGCGGGTACTGCAACGTCGCTGGGGAAAAAATCAATGGCAGCTTAACTTTGTGGGAATTAGTGAGTGGTCACAGCAGATTCGTGGGCAGCTTCAAGGATTATCTGAAACACTTGCCGCCGTTTTTTTTCAAGGGGAATTGGGCAGTGGTCGCACTTATTTGGCGCGTTACTTGCATCAAATCAGTACGCATCAACAAGCGCCTTTAGTCATCAAAACACTTCTTAGCGACCAAGAAGCTCCAGTAGAAATGTGGGTGAAAGAGGCTCAATCAGGCACCTTGGTGATTAAAAATATTGAGTTACTTCCGGTTAATCAGCAACGTTATCTTGTTCAACATTTGCAGCAAGACCCGCGGGGATTTCGTTTAATTGGTATTTCTGAGCAGCCATTGCTTATTTTAGCTAAGCAGCAGCAAATTATTGCTGAGCTCTACTATTATTTTTCGTTAACTCAAGTGAATTGTTTACCGTTATCTCAGCGTAAAGCGGATATTCCCGTTTTGTTCCAGCATTATTTAGAGCTTGCCTGCATACGATTGAATCAAGATTTGCCTGAATTAGATGAATCCTTTATGAAAAAACTCAGTCGTCGTCATTGGCCTGGAAATGTCACTGAATTAGCGAATGCCGCAGAGTTGTACGCGGTAGGTATTATGCCTATGGGGGAAACGGCAAACCCATTATTAACATCGGTAGCACCGACAGCATTAGATCAGCAAATTGAAAACTATGAGCGCCAAATTATTACGGAAGCACTAAATATTCATCAAGGGCGAATTAATGATGTTTCGGAATATTTGCAAATGCCGCGTAAAAAATTGTATTTACGGATGAAAAAGTATGGATTGGATAAGCATCATTACCGAACGTAAGATGAGCTAATGAAGCTACAGGTATTAACCTGTAACTTCATATTCAATGTATTACAAAAGAGGAATGGTTTCTTCAATCGCCTTTAATAGCAGGTTTCGGTCATGGCGATAAGGAATATCGTCTGCTTCTAAAACACGTTGAGTGACCTTGCGTTCTTGGATGATTGTACTCACATCAGTACGGGGTCCAACAATGACCGCATCGATTTTTTTGCGCCCAATATACTGTTCCATCATCACGAGTTTTTCGGGAAGTGTGAGGCTAGCTGCTGACGTACTGATTTCCTTCCCTAAATTCCCGATGTACACCATAGGTGCTTGGCTTTCTTTCAGTGCACAAGCAATATCATCGAGTAACAAAAGAGGCATTAGGCTGGTAAAAAAACTGCCCGGACCAATGAAAATCAAATCTGCTTGATGGATAGCATCAAGGGCTTCGGAAGTGGCTTTTACAGGCGGATACAGGCGTAATTCTTTCGGTAACTCGGCGAGAGCATCAACGTTAACTTCACCGTAGACTTCATTACCCATATCATCAATTGCCATCAGGTCGACGGGAGATTCAGACATCGGGATTAACTGCGCATCCACCTTTAACATATTACGAATTAGATTGATGGCTTCGAGTGGACGAACACTTAAATGATCCAGTGATTTTAACATCAGGTTGCCAAGATTATGCCCTGATAATTCTCCTGTTCCTGCAAATCGATATTCAAACATCTTGGATGCAATAGAGGGTTCGGTAATCAGCTGGTTCAAGCAGTTACGCATATCGCCCCAAGCGATTCCGCCTTCTGAACGGCGAATACGACCGGTAGAACCACCATTATCGGTAGTGGTGACGATGCCAGTCAAACGAGAGCCTAAAGATGAAAGAGAAGACATCACTCGACCAAGTCCATGTCCACCCCCGAGGGCGACGACGTGATTAAGATTTGTCAAACTACGGTTTGGCATAGTGTTCCTATTTAAACTATCAATCTATGTTTCTAGAATCAGCGCTAAAACAAAATTGGCGCTAATTTATCATAAAACATCATTTGAAGTTTACTTACCGTGATAAAAAACAATAAAAGAGAATATTCTCGATCGGTATCACAAATTTATTGTGTAAAGAGCTAAGTGAAATGGACGAATAAGGCGTGGAAACAGAATCATACAAGAGAAATTGATATGCCTTCTAATTAAGATAATTAAGAAAAAATAATCTGATGAATTTTTTCGGTAAGCGCATATTCAGTGGTTGGGACAGTTTCTAATCGTACATTGAAAATGTTATTTTTCTCATCACGGTAGGTATCGATAACGTTAAATTCAGTTTGTGGTAAAAATAAAAACTCATTTTCACTATCGCGCAGAATTTGACTAATACTGGCGCTTGAATAAGGGCTATTATTCTCAATAACGTAGAAAATATTAAATTCATCATTTGTTAAACTATTCGCATCATCACAAAAACTATTGGCGGTCTCTTTATTTTTTGATGTACTCCAAAATGCATGAGATTTTATTACATCGCCTTTATTGAGCCTATGAGTGAAGTTAATATCACGAACTTCTCCTCGGTAGAGGATTTCTTCATGTTTAAGTGGAATAGATTGCAATAATATTTGATGCATTAAGGTTAAATAAAGCTGTTTTATTTCTGCTGGATAGTGAGTGGCGTTGTGTAGATTATCCCGCAATGTTTGATTAATTTTGACATACCCAGCATGTTTATAGTCCTGTAGAGCAAACCAATCTACAAAATGCATATTGTTAAAGGAATGCGTATTATTAAATAGTCGAATTTGGTCATGAATATCAAGTGCTGTTTCATTATCTAAATATTCCTTAGTGTAATGTTGGTTTAATTGATTAAGCCCATCAGTATAATAAGGAATATGAGATGAAATATTTTCATTGGTCATCATTTTATCAAGATAATTGAGATGTTGTTTTTCATAAATAGAAATTAGCTGGGTATTATTTGTTGTAAAATAATATGGATTATTATTTTTTGAATTCGCTGAATTTAAATACATGTTTTATCCTCTAGCATGTCATTTAAAATTATTCTTTATATTACCAGATGGAAATGCCGTGATGTAATAACTCGCAGCATCATATTTCTGGGTTCTTGGTTTTATCTATCAAAAAGCGCGGTATAAAACTGATCTACAACAAACAATGTGCATAGAATTAACCTCATTTTGACGAAGATTTGACAGATGAATTTAGGTTTTAGCATAGGAAGAAGAGAAAATTATCTATAATAATAAGGACTTCTGAAATTAGTTACTGCTTCCATAAGTCGTTGTATATTAAGTTATATATCGTATTTTGGTTCGCTTTTTGGTTTGCAATGGGCTAAAATCCTTACAGAAAATAAGTGAACCAAGTGACGATAATCGTCTTAACGATTTGGACTTTATCTACAGACTGGGTTCCCGATAAAACTCCTAGCCTTTGCGTCTAAGTTCCTGATGAATATGATGTTCTGGCCGTGGCCTTGAGTCACCAGGGTGCGAGATAGAAATGTCTGCATCTCCCGTATTTGGAAAGGTGTGAATATGCAGCAACTTGTCGATCAATTTGACCGAAAATTTTACTATCTTCGTTTATCTATAACCGATGTTTGCAACTTCCGTTGCACATATTGCCTGCCTGATGGTTACAAACCAAGTGGTCGCCACGAATTCTTAACACTGGATGAAATTCGTCGAGTGAGCCGCGCTTTTGCCGAACTTGGCACAGAAAAAGTGCGTATTACTGGTGGCGAGCCCACAATGCGTAAAGATTTCACTGACATTATTGCGGCGATTAAAGAAAATGATTCGATCAAAAAAATCGCGGTAACAACCAATGGCTATCGCATGGCGAGAGATGTGCAAGCATGGCGTGATGCGGGTTTAAATGCGGTGAATGTGAGTGTTGATAGCCTTGATCCTCGCCAATTTGCAGCGATCACTGGACAAGACAAATTCTTCCAAGTGATGAAAGGTATCGATGCTGCATTTGATGCCGGTTTTGACAAAGTCAAAGTCAACGCGGTCTTGATGAAAAATGTCAATGATATCGCCCTCAAGTCATTCTTAAATTGGATCAAACATCGTCCAATTCAATTACGTTTTATTGAACTCATGGAGACCGGGGAAGGGAGCAGTCTATTCCAACGTTACCATGTATCTGGTGAAACCGTTCGTGATCGTCTTATTGCAGAAGGTTGGTATATGCAGCCTCGTTCTCGTAGTGATGGTCCCGCCCAAGTCTTTAGCCACCCTGACTATCAAGGGGAAATCGGGCTGATCATGCCGTATGAGAAGGATTTCTGCCAAAGTTGTAACCGTTTAAGAGTTTCTTCTTTGGGCAATCTGCATCTGTGCTTATTTGGTGAAAATGGGATTCCATTGCGTGATTTACTGGGTGATGAAAACCAGAATGAAGCCCTGAAAGCGCGCATCCAAAGTGGTTTAATGTCTAAGCGCGAAACCCATTTTCTTCACCAAGGCGACAGCGGGATCACCCCAAATCTTTCCGTTATTGGCGGTTAATAATTTTTTGATTTTCAGGAGTAATTATGTCCCAACTGACCCACCTTAATGCGTCGGGCGAGGCGCATATGGTTGATGTATCAGCAAAAGCTGAAACTGTCCGAGAAGCGCGCGCAGAAGCGTTTGTGACCATGAACCCAGAAACATTAGCGATGATTGTGGAGGGTAGTCACCATAAAGGTGATGTGTTCGCAACAGCACGTATTGCAGGGATCCAAGCAGCAAAAAACACATGGCAGTTAATCCCACTGTGTCACCCTTTGTTACTGACAAAAGTTGAAGTCACTCTTGAAGCGGAACCAGAGCATAATCGTGTACGCATCGAAACCTGTTGTCGTCTAACAGGGAAAACAGGGGTAGAAATGGAGGCTTTGACGGCGGCATCAGTTGCTGCGTTAACCATCTATGACATGTGCAAAGCGGTGCAAAAAGATATGGTGATTGGTCCGGTACGTTTATTAGAAAAAACCGGTGGAAAATCAGGTCATTTTAAGGTGGAAGTATGATTACTGTCCTCTTTTTTGCTCAAGTTCGCGAGTTAGTTGGTACTGACCGTTTAGTGTTATCCGCAGATTACCCAACCGTTGAAGCACTGCGCCAAGCATTATCACAAAAGGGCGAACGTTGGGCTCTGGCACTGGAAGATGGCAAATTGTTAGCCGCTGTTAATCAATCGTTTGTTTCAGCTGACCACCCGCTCACGGCTGGTGATGAAGTCGCCTTTTTCCCGCCTGTCACTGGAGGCTAAGCATGAATAACACCCATATTGCAGTACAAACCGAAAATTTCAGTGTGGGCGAGCAATATTCATGGCTAGCTCAATGTGATAGTGATGGCGCGGTTGTCACGTTTACCGGAAAAGTACGTAATCATAATTTAGGGGATAGCGTTGCCGCTCTTACGCTTGAGCACTACCCCGGTATGACAGAAAAAGCATTATCTGACATAGTGATGCAATCTAGAGAGCGTTGGCCATTACAGCGAGTCAGTGTTATTCATCGTATCGGCACTTTACAACCGGGCGAAGAAATCGTGTTTGTCGGGGTGACAAGTGCACACCGTAATGCCGCATTCCAAGCGGCTGAATTCATCATGGACTACCTAAAAACGAAAGCACCATTTTGGAAGAAAGAGTCTCTTCCCGATAACGAGCGTTGGGTTGAAGCTAAAGAGAGTGATGAAGCATCAGCAAACCGCTGGTAATCCAAAATAGTTATGCGGAAAATGCGAATAAGCCGAATGGTAATGTCAAAATATTGTGATAAACTTTGGAACAAATTTGTCCGATCACAGTAAGGATTACTCTGTTGGTGGTTTTGCTGGGTCGATTTTACTTAAAATGGAAGGGTAACCATCATGGGTCAATTTGATCAACGTAATGATTCTCTTGTCCAGAATGCCAGCACTGGCGTTCAGGCATTTATGTCCCAAGTCTACGGTTGGATGACAGTTGGATTATTGCTCACGGCTTTTGTTGCTTGGTATTCCTTAAGCAGCGGCCTGTTTTTTACTATCGCTACAAATAAAGTGCTATTTTTCGGCATGATCATCGCTGAACTTGGTTTAGTGATGGGGTTGTCTTTTTTACTGCCTAAAATGAGCGGTGCGATTGCGACAGGTATGTTTATGCTGTACGCATTGCTAACGGGTCTCACTATCTCTGTGATTTTAGCGGTTTATACTGGTGAATCTGTTGTAGGTACCTTTATCATTACCGCCGTTATGTTTGGTGCACTGAGCTTCTTTGGTTACACCACGAAGCGTAGCTTAACAGGAATGGGTAACTTCCTGTTTATGGCACTGATTGGTTTAGTTGTAGCTTCACTGGTTAACATCTGGCTGCAAAGCTCAATGATGTACTGGGTCATCACTTACGGTGGGGTGTTACTGTTTGCTGCATTAACAGCATATGACACTCAAAAACTGAAAGAAATGGGTGAGCAGATCAACCAAGATGACAGAGAAAATATGCGTAAATACTCAATTATGGGTGCGTTATCTCTGTACTTAGACTTCATCAACCTGTTCTTAATGTTACTGCGTATTTTTGGTGATCGCCGTTAATC
Organism: Providencia sp. PROV208; assembly: GCF_028479465.1. Lineage (NCBI taxonomy): Bacteria > Pseudomonadati > Pseudomonadota > Gammaproteobacteria > Enterobacterales > Morganellaceae > Providencia > Providencia sp. PROV208. The sequence continues at coordinate 37,632 of NZ_JAMPNS010000010.1, forward strand.
GTTAGTTGAACAGATTGAAACACGAAACCCCGCAATAACTCAGTTGTTGCGGGGTTTTTTATGGCTTCTATCTGGTTATTACGCGATTTTTTTGCGAAATAGATAATAGGCTAGGGTACTGGTGACTAGGAAAATAATCAGAAGTGGCCATAGGCTATGAAATATCACCGAGAAGTCGGCATCTTTGAGGTAGATCTGCTTGGTAATATCCGTGAAATGGCGAATCGGGTTAATCCATGTAATGTCTTGCAGCCAAACAGGCATATTCTCGACAGGTGAGATATAACCAGATAGCAACACTGCTGGCATCATAAACACAAATACCCCGATGAACGCTTGCTGCTGTGTCGAACATAATGCAGAGATCAACAAACCAAACCCCACTAGCGATAAGCCATAAAAGATCATCGTACCGTAGAACAGTAATAGTGAACCAGCAAACGGGATTTTATAGCAAAAGATCCCAATCACTAACACTAAGGTAGCTTGTGCGGTGGCAACGACTAAAGCCGGGATTGCCTTACCAATAAAGATTTGCCATGTCGTGAGAGGGGAAACCAATAATTGATCTAGGGTACCTTGTTCACGCTCTCTCGCAATTGACAGCGAGGTTACGATAAGAACCCCAATCGTCGTAATCAGCGCGACCAACGATGGCACGATAAACCATTTATAATCTAGATTTGGGTTATACCAATTGCGGACTATCAGCTCACTATTATTGGGCTTCAGCTGTGTTTGCGTGAGCTCCTGCTGGTATTGCGTGACGATTTGCTCAATATAGTTCGCGGCAATTTGCGCGCTATTTGAGTTTCGACCATCGAGTAGTAGCATCATATTGGCGGTGTGATGACTGGCAATATCTGCACTGAAATTTTGATTAAAACGGACGACCAATAGGGCTTTACGGTTATTGATCGTATCGCGGATCTCCGCTTCATTTTTTAGCAAAAGAACATGAGAAAATGCACTCGCTTTGGCTAGCCGTTGGGTGAGTTCAATAGAGTGCTCACCGCTATCTTGGTCAAAAATGGCAATGGTGGTATTCGTGACTTCTAAGGTTGCTGCCAGCGGAAAGAGAATCATCTGGAAAATGACAGGCATGATCAAAATAATACGTGTCTGTTTTTCCTGCAATAACGATTGCAACTCTTTCATAATTAAGGTGTAAAGGCGATAAAACATAGGAACCTCAATCCAAACGACGACGCGTTTTCAACGCCGTTAAGCCGATGAATAATATGGCTGAGGCAATCAGCAGTAAGAAATCAGTCAATAATACCAAGTAGATATCCCCCGCTAAAAACAAGGTTTGCAGGCTACTCACAAAGTAGCGAGCCGGAATGAAATAGGTCACGACTTGAATAAATACCGGCATACTATCGATTTCGAAAATAAATCCAGAAAGCATAATCGCAGGTAAGAACGCGGCATTTAGTGCCACCATTGCCGCATTAAATTGATTGCGAGTAATAGTAGAAATGAGTAATCCCATGCCTAACGCGGTTGCTAAATATAAGCTGGTGATCACAAATAAAATTAATAAAGAGCCACGATACGGAATATCCAATATCAAGGTTGTCACCAGCATACACAGCACCATGACAAAGGAGCCGAGAAGCTGGTAAGGCAATAATTTAGAAAGTAGTAACTCAGTGCGGGTAATTTGGGTGGAAAGCAGCGCTTCCATCGTACCGCGCTCCCATTCTCGAGCAATAACCAATGACGTTAATATCGCACCGACAACAGTCATGATAATACTAATTGCGCCTGGAATAATAAAATGCTGGCTTAATGCCGCTTCATTAAACCAATAGCGCATATTAAGTTCGATCAGTGGGTCAGTTGGGTATCCTTGATTTTCACCTTGTTGGATAAGCCATGTATGCCATACCCCTTTGGTATAGGCTTGAACAAAATTGGCAGTATTGGGTTCGCTCCCATCGGTAATCACTTGAATTGCCGCATGTCCATCGGGACGCAAAAGTTGCTCTGCAAAATTAACGGGGATCACCACGATGCCGCGAATTTCTCCGGCCTGCATTTTATTAATCAATAAGTTGCGGTTATCACTGATAGTGGCATCAATAAAAGGCGACCCTGTAAAGGTATCCACTAATTCACGAGCGGGTTGGCTTTGTTGATCCATCAAGATACCAACGCGTAATTTACTGGAGTCGAGATTAATTCCATAACCAAAAATAAACAGCAGCATCAGCGGGATAACAATGGCTATCAATGCGCTGCTGGGATCACGAACAATCTGTTTGCTTTCTTTCCAGCAGAGTGCTTTTAGCCGACGCCATGAAAAACCTGAAGCGGTAGTACTCATTGCGCCTCCTGCTGTTTATCGTAGTTAAAAATCAATTCAATAAAAGCATCTTCCATGGAAGGATTGGGGTTTTTAGTGCTAGCAACTTGCTGCTTCAATTCATCGGGTGTGCCCGCTGCAATGATTTTACCATGATAAACGAGTCCTATACGGTCACAGTATTCCGCCTCATCCATAAAGTGGGTTGTGACCATCACGGTCACACCTTTATCCACCATCCCATTGATATGTAACCAAAATTCTCGGCGAGTTAGCGGGTCCACACCAGAAGTGGGTTCATCTAAAAAGAGAATATCTGGCTCATGCATCAAGGAGCAGGCGAGGGCGAGTCGCTGTTTATAACCGAGGGGTAAGGAGTCGGTAATTTGGCTAATAATTGGCGTAAAATTAAAGGCGTTGATCATTTCCTGCATTTTGGTGGTTTGCTGTTTATGATGTAGACCGTATACACCGGAGAAGAATTTTAAGTTTTGCCCGACCTTGAGGTTGCCATAGAGGGAAAATTTTTGCGCCATATACCCGAGATGTTGGCGAGCTTTATTTGAGCTGGTTTTTAAATCCATCCCAAGCACTAATGCTTGCCCATCGGTGGGTTTCATGAGCCCACACATCATTTTAAACGTAGTAGATTTACCTGCACCATTCGGTCCCAATAGCCCAAAAATCTCTCCCCGTTTGACTTGGAAATTGACAGTATCAGTGGCTGCGAAATCCCCAAATTTTTTGGTTAGATTGCGAGCTTCTATCACCGTTTCATTAGGTGCTGGCGGAATTTGTGGCACGATAGCCGCGAGTTCGGAACGATGGGATGGACCGCCCCCTAAGAGATCAATAAAGGCATCTTCAAAGCGAGGCTCGGCTTCAATAAGCGTTTGATGATCCATTTTCAACGCTTGAAGTAAGCTATGTTGAGAGGCTTGGGGTTTTAAAATTAATCGAATATAACGCCCTTGAATTACGCCATCTGTGGTTTCTGGCAAGACTAATGCATTTTGTAGAATGGTACGTTTTTGGGGGGCGGGCACTTCGAGTAAAAATGAACGACCCACCATCTTCTGCGTCAGCTGCTCCGGTTTTCCGCTATAGAGTAGCTTGCCTTCGTTGAGCAGAAGGACTTCTTTGCATTGCTCTGCTTCGTCCAGATACGAGGTACTCCAAAGGATCAACATACCTTCATCTGCTAAGGTGTGCACCATTTGCCAAAGTTCTCGTCTGGCAATAGGGTCAACACCAACGCCGGGTTCATCCAAAAGTAACACTTTGGGTTTACCTAATAGAGTACAGGCAAGCCCCAATTTTTGTTTCATTCCCCCTGACAGCTTACCAGCAAGACGCTGAGTAAAAGGTTCGAGGCTAGTGAATGTCAGTAATTGTTGATAGGTTTGTTGGCGCTCTTCACCAACGACACCTCGAAGATCTGCATATAAATCAAGGTTCTCTTGAACAGTTAAATCTTCATATAACCCAAATTTTTGCGGCATGTAGCCGAGGTTAGCTCGTACCTCAATGCTGTCTCGGATAGGATCTAACCCCATTAAACTAATTTGCCCTGAATCTGGCTTAAGTAACCCAGCAAGCATACGCATCAGTGTGGTTTTGCCTGCGCCATCGGGCCCGACTAATCCGGTGACTGAACCACCATGAATTTCAGTCGTTAAGCTTTCAACGGCAGGGGTATCCAGTCCGGCAAAATGTTTCTCAACACAATTTAACGAAATGATATGTTGCTGAGCCATAATGCGCCCTACTGTTGAGGAGCCGCAAATTGAACGGTAACGGGCATCCCTTGACGAAGTTTATCATTTGGATCATCGACAATAATGCGTAAGCGATACACTAAATCAGTGCGTAAATCCGGAGTTTGTACGCTTTTTGGCGTGAATTCGGCAGTGGGGGAAACAAAGCCAATAGTGCCATGATAGGGCGTATTGGGTTGGCTATCGGTAAATAACAAAACTTTACTACCGGGTACGGCATCGCCTAAATGTGCTTCGCTAACATAGGCGCGAACCCAAACAGGGTGGGTTAAGGTTACGCTAAAAACGGTATTACCGGAGCCTATAATGGTACCTGGCTCGATGGCTCGGGTTAATACAGTACCATCAGAAGGAGCCAGTAACTGAGTATCGGCAAGGTCGAGTTCCGCTTGAGCAACAGCCGCTTCTGCCTGTAGCCATTCTCCTCGTGCTGCGGCTATCTCTTCTTGGCGAAATCCACTTTGATATTGATTAAGTTTATCTTGGGATGCTTTCAGTGCGGCAAGCGTTTGATTACGGTTATTTTTAGCATTATCCAGATCATTGGCAGATATCAGTTTTTGGGCAGCTAAGCCCTGTTGGCGCTTATAAAAATTGTCCGCATATTGCCAAGCAGCTTGGCGCTGGGCAACTTCAGCTTCAACTTGGGCGATTTCTTGGGTGCGATAGCCTTTTTCTTTAAGTGCTAACTGTGCTTTGGCACTGTCACGGAGCCCTTTGGCTTTATTTAAGGCATTGATGTAAGGAGCGTCATCTAATTTTCCAAGTAACTGTCCAGCTTTGACTTGCGCCCCTTCATCAACCTCTAAAGAGGCGAGTTTACCACCGACACGGAAGCTGAGGTTAACGGTACGCACATCCACATTACCATATAGAGCGAATGTTTTGTCCTGAAGCGATTGATAGTAATAGCCCCCTGAAATGGCGGCAATCAGCAGAATAATCAGTAAAAGAACTTGTGTGCGGCGTTTTGTGTTCATAACTAACCTTAGTGACGGGTAAACTCATTACTCAAGATTATGATTTAGTTTTATCTATATATCATATCACTTTTCTGATTGTTGGCGATGCCGTAACCCCAATAATAAGATATCGATGTGTTCAATAAGAACCTGATTAATAATTTTAAATTCATTCTCATTGATGTGTTTCCAGCCCGTTTGCCTCAGTAGTGTTTCTCTCGCAATACGGAAAGAAAGTGTTTCACCTAAAATGGCATGAGTGTGAATTAATGTTGCTAAGTCGTTTGGATCAGCGCCGATATAGATAGAAACTAAGCGGTTAAGCCGTGAATGGATAGGACCCAAAGCCTGCTCATGAATTAAACCATAGGCTTCAGTTGGGTTGAGTTGTTCGCGAGCAAGGATACGTGAAAAACTGAGATTTTCTTTTTTAAGTTGGAAAAAATTATAAGAAATAATGGTGTTTTTTAAGAGTTCGAGTGCTTCTTCAGGAATTTGTAACTCTGCTGGCTGGCTAATAAAGTAATCGATTTTATTAATACTTTCCTCAAAGCTCTCTTTGATATTGTTTGCAATTTGCTGAGCAACCGCCAGATAAAGCCCTTCTTTTGAACCGAAATAATATGAAATTGCAGCGATGTTTTGCCCTGATGCTTGGGCAATTTGGCGAGTGGTAGCCCCATCAATGCCTTGTTCTCCATAAACGTCTGCGGCAGCGAGAAGAAGTTGGAGCTTAGCGCTCTCTCCACGCAATGTTGGCGATGAATTTGTGTTCATAAACATTCCTTTTGATTCAGAATTAAATAAATTTTTAACATGCTCTTAGTTGGCATTTGTTCATTATTCAGGATGAAAACAGATGTATCTTTAGTTTTGTGTACGTATATATACTATATAAAGCAGATTTTGTATTAGTTTATTCATCAATCTAAATTAATATATTTATCGCGGTCAAATGATGGTAGAATTTTTGGGTATCGCATGGCAGTTTGCGCTTTTCTTCTATTGAATATCAAACCTTCCCCCCTAGAGCTGCCCAATATATTGAAGCGGTGGAGCCCGGAGTAATTAATTTGACTAGTTTTTCAGACCTCGCGTTAAACGAGGAAATCTTGCGTGCCATTAATGAATTAGGCTATGAAAGTCCTACGCCTATTCAACAACAAGCTATTCCTGCTGTTCTAGCGGGTAAAGACTTATTAGCCAGTGCTCAAACTGGTACCGGTAAAACAGCCGGTTTTACCTTACCTATTTTGCAAAAATTGGTAGACAATCCTCGGGGCAATAACCGCCGTCCTATCCGTGCATTGATTTTAACTCCAACTCGTGAGCTTGCAGCTCAAGTGGCTGAAAACGTAAAAGAATATAGCCGCCATTTGAAAATTCGCTCATTTGTTGTGTTTGGTGGTGTGAGCATTAATCCTCAAATGATGAAGTTGCGTGGTGGAGTGGATGTCCTGATCGCAACACCGGGTCGTTTGTTGGATCTGGAGCACCAAAATGCAGTGGATCTTTCTCAAGTCGAAGTTTTCGTTTTGGATGAAGCTGACCGTATGCTGGATATGGGCTTTATTCACGACATTCGTCGCGTGATCACTAAATTACCGAAAAAGCGCCAAAACCTTCTGTTTTCTGCAACGTTCTCTGATGAGATTAAACAGTTGGCGAGTAAATTGCTGAATAACCCTGTATCGATTGAAGTGGCACCGCGTAACTCTGCGTCTGAACAAGTGACCCAATATGTCCATTTAGTGGATAAAAATCGTAAAGCAGAATTACTGTCATTTATGATTGGGCGCGAGAATTGGCAACAAGTCTTGGTGTTCACGCGTACTAAGCATGGCGCTAACCGTTTAGCGGAACATTTAAATAAAGATGGCGTAAAAGCAGCGGCAATTCATGGAAATAAGAGCCAAGGAGCTCGTACTCGCGCTTTAGCTGATTTTAAATCGGGAGATATCCGTGTACTCGTGGCGACAGATATCGCTGCCCGTGGTTTGGATATTGAACAACTGCCTTATGTAGTTAACTTTGAGTTGCCTAATGTGGCTGAAGATTATGTTCACCGTATTGGTCGTACTGGGCGCGCGGAAGCAACGGGTATGGCGGTTTCTTTAGTGTGTATCGATGAGGCTAAGTTGCTGAAAGATATTGAAAAGTTACTGAAAAAATCTATTCCATTAATGGCGATTGAAGGGTATGAACCAAACCCATCAATCAAAGCTGAGCCGATTCAAAAGCCTTCTCAGCGCAATGACCGTCGTTCTCCAGATAACCGTGGTGGTGAGCGAAGTAATAGCAATAAAGGTCATAGTCGTCCTCGTCGTCAAAATACAAGCGCGGGTAAAGGTCAATCTGAATCAGCTGGTTCTCCATGGAAAAGCGCTCAGAAGCGTGTTAGACAAGGGTGTAGTGAAAGCTAATGCGTGTACTGCTCGCTCCGATGGAAGGGGTACTTGATTCTCTGGTTCGCCGTTTATTGAGTGAGGTGAATGACTACGACTTGTGCATCACAGAATTTGTACGAGTTGTAGATACATTACTGCCTGCAAAAACGTTTTATCGGCTATGTCCGGAGCTCCAGTATGGCAGCCGAACACCCTCGGGAACATTAGTGAGAGTACAGTTGTTAGGTCAGTATCCCGAGTGGTTGGCTGAAAATGCCAACCGCGCGGTAGAGCTCGGTTCTTGGGGGGTAGATCTCAATTGTGGGTGCCCTTCAAAAACAGTGAATGGTAGTGGCGGTGGCGCGACATTATTGAAGCAACCCGACCTTATCTATCATGCCGCTAAAGCGATACGTGCCGCAGTGCCTAAAGAATTACCGGTCTCTGTAAAAGTTCGATTAGGTTGGGACAGTAGTCAATTTGCTCATGAAATTGCGGATGCTGTGCAACAAGCTGGGGCAACTGAGTTAACAGTGCATGGGCGTACAAAAGAAGATGGCTACAAAGCCGAATGTATTAACTGGCAGGCCATTGGTGAGATTCGCCAAAAATTGTCAATTCCAGTGATTGCGAATGGTGAAATCTGGGATTATGAAAGTGCTAAACGGTGTATGGAAATGACGGGGTGCGATTCAATTATGATTGGTCGAGGCGCCTTAAATACACCGAATTTGAGCCGAGTTATCAAACACAATGTCCCGAAGATGCCTTGGGAGCAGGTTGGCAAAATACTCTTTAAATATACAGAGTTAGAAAAACAGGGAGATACGGGACATTACCACGCAGCCCGTATTAAACAGTGGCTTAGCTATTTGCGTAAAGAGTATCAACAAGCCGACGTTTTGTTCTCTCAGGTTAGAGCTTTGAAAACAGCAGAGCAAATCGCAGATATCATTGCACATCATGTGGAATCGCTACCTGTCATGCCATATTAGAATTATGTGATTTGCTAAAATTTAAGATTAGGTCTTTAATTAACAGGTATGGTGATGATTTATTTCACATAGTGCTATCACCGTATGAAATAAAACATTTATGACATGCAACAAAGATAGAATGCTGCAGAGATAGAGTGCAACTGGATATTGGAGGCCTCAAATGGGCGTTATTGCTTGGATTATCTTTGGTTTAATCGCGGGTGTTTTAGCTAAATGGCTGATGCCTGGAACCTATCAAATGGGTTTCATTATGACCACGGTTCTGGGGATCGTAGGGGCCGTTGTTGGGGGATATATCAGCACATTCTTTGGTAAAGGTAAGGTAGATGGATTTAATTTTGGCAGCTTTATTGTCGCCGTTATTGGTGCCATCGTCGTACTATTCCTTGCAGGGATGTTTATCAAGTAGTTTTCTGAGAAAGTAAAAAAACCTGCTACCGCACTATAAATTATTTATTAAAGCCACATATTATGACGTATCGCTAAATAATGTGTGGCTTTAATTTTTCAATTTTCATACTGCTACAGTGCCTTAAACAGTAGAATGCGTTTCTAGGTTTATTACTCAGCGTTCCCATCAGTCACTTATTAATTATTATCTTCATTAAAATGACGTAATAGAAAAATGACGTTATTTATTTAATGCTTTTTATATTTACACTATAAGCGCAAAGAGAATAATTACATTCCCCCATACTTAAAAAGTAGCTATGGGGGGAATGAGTAAGATTAAGGTTCGATGGGTAAACCGTTGTCTTGACCCCATTGCGCCCAAGAACCATCATAGAGGCGAACATGAGAGTTACCGAGTAGCATTAAAGCCATTAAGACAACCGCGGCGGTCATGCCCGAGCCACACGTTGTCACTGTTGGCGCGTGAATATCGACATCATGCTCGGCAAAAATCGCTTTTAATTGTTCTGGTGATTTGTATTCCCCATTCTCCACTAATAAATCCCAAGGCACGTTTTTACTGCCGGGGATATGGCCCATTCTTAAACCTGGGCGCGGCTCAGGGGCTTGAGCAAGAAAACGCGCAGCGGCGCGAGCATCAACGATTTGAATCTTACCATCAGTTGCAATCTCCAACATTTGTTGTTGGTTCAGGGCATTGGCATTTTGCCTATCTGCAATAAAGGTTTGTGTTGCTGGTGGTGTAATTTTACCTGACTGTGTTGCAAAGCCTGCGGCTTTCCACGCGTTAATTCCACCCGCTAAGATTTTTACGTGTTTACAGCCTAATGTGCGGAAAGTCCACCATGCACGAGGCGATGAAAATAAGTTATTTTGCGCATAAATAATGACTTGGGTCTGGTTATTAATACCCATCGCCCCAACGGCTTGGCTAAATGTGGCTGCACTAGGCAGCATATGCGGTAAGTCGCTACTTTTATCTGCAATTTCATCTTGATTAAAAAATTGTGCATGTGGAATGTGCTCATCAAGATAGCTCTGATAACAATCATAGGGGGCGGTTGGCGGGGGGGTTGATGCATCAAGTACAATCAGATTGCTATCTGAAAGATGTGAATTTAACCACTCTGGCGTGACAAAATAATCGTTGTACATCATAACTCACCGTCCCGTTAGATTATTAATGGCTGATTACTGAATTTGATTAGGTGCAGGTAATACTGATGGCGATTGAGCCTGATTTTGTTCTAAAGGTGTCGTTGAGCGGGTATAAATATTCATCCCTGCTAACACAATTCCTCCGATAGAACTCAACGCGCATAAAGCGCACAGTGCGATGACGACTTTTTTCATTTTTATTAGCCTGATTAGATATGAAGAAGCCAAAGTATAACTGGATGGCAATAGCAAACAAGTTTTCAGGGAGATTTTCTTGCTTCGAATAGGTGTTTTGCGAAAGGCTTTCCAGAATTTGTGTATAATGGAAATTAATACAGTAGTTTTGCGAAGCGTTTCGCAAAAGATTAATTAGCAGCTTTTCTGCTTTTTCTGTGATTGGTTATCTTATCCTCTTTACTTGGTCTTCAGCGTATCTATGTCTCTGTCAAATAAAATCAAAGAACAAATAACTCAATGGTATAAAGGGTTATCTAATCAAATCGAGGGCTTTGTCTCTCGGGCACCTCAGCGCCAAATGATTGCTGAAGTGGCGAAAAATTTGTCAGATGCTGAAGGACGCCATTTAATTATTGAAGCCCCAACGGGCGTTGGTAAAACATTATCGTACCTGATTCCGGGGATTGCTGTTGGGCGTGAAGAGGGGAAAACCTTGGTGGTTAGCACTGCCAACGTAGCCCTACAAGACCAGATCTTCAGTAAAGATTTACCGTTGCTGAGTAAAATTATTCCTGATTTAAAATTCACGGGCGCGTTCGGGCGAGCTCGTTATGTTTGTCCGCGAAATTTAGAAGCGATTTGTGCCGCGGAAGGGGAGCAAATTGACCTAATGCTGTTAGTGGAAGACAAAACAGAAATTGCGAATAGTGAGGAAAGAGCTCAGTGCCAGCAATTACGTAATGATTTTCATAGTTTTGCTTGGGATGGGTTGCGAGATCATCATAAAAAGGCGTTTAGCGATAGTTTATGGCGTAAAGTCAGTACTGATAAAATGAATTGCCTTGGACGAAATTGTCAGTTTTATCAACGCTGTCCATTTTTTATTGCTCGCCGTGAAATTGAAGATGCCGATGTTGTTGTGGCTAACCATGCCTTAGTTATGGCGGCGATGGAAAGCGAATCGGTATTGCCTGATCCGAAAAAATTATTGCTAGTTCTCGATGAAGGGCACCATATTCCCGATGTCGCGAGAGATGCTTTAGAAGTCGAAGGGGAAATTACACTCGTTCAGCTTACCGCTCAAGTGGATAATTTTATTCACCATGTCGGGCAATACGTGGCTCAGTTTCGTCCTGCGAAACCGCCTAAGTTGGCAAATCCTGATAAGTTACAGCAGCATGCGGAAAAATTACGGGATTGTTTCCGAGATTTCTCATTGTTGGCGAATGGACTACTTCCTGAGACATCCAAAGAGTCAGAATACCTTTTCCCAATGGGAGTATTACCCGAAGCAATGCAGTTATGCTGCCAAGAGCTATTTAAGCTCACGGACGCGCTGCGCGGGTTATCTGAAGCAATTTTAAGCGATCTGACAGAGCAGACTGCGAAACAAGATATTGTGCGTCTGCATCGTTCAATTTTAGTCACTAGTCGAGCGATGGGTTATTTTGAGAATATGGCTAAATTATGGCGCTTAGCCTCGCTTGAACAAAGTTCTGGCGCACCTGTATCCAAATGGCTTAGCCGTCGATATGAAAAAAATCAGTCACGTATTTTTATGCATTGCGCAGGTATTCGAGTGAGCGAGCAGTTACAACATTTACTCTGGCGAAATGTTCCTCATATTGTCATTACTTCAGCAACATTACGCTCTTTGAACAGTTATTCACGTTTTATGGAGTTAACCGGGTTATCTGAAAAGAGTGATGACCGGTTTGTCACGCTGACTTCACCTTTTAATCATGTAGAACAGGGTAAATTAGTTATTCCTAAAATGGAGTATGAGCCAACGATGGCTCATGAAGCGGAACATTTAAAAGAAATGGCGACTTATTTTCGTCACCAATTTACGGAAGGAAATCACCATGGGGTGCTAATTTTATTTAGTAGCCAACGTGCGATGGATGGGTTTCTTGAGCATGTGAAAGATCTGCGATTACAGTTATTAGTTCAAGGTGATCAACCACGTTATCGCTTAGTTGAAACCCATTGTGAGCGTATTAAGCAAGGACAAAAAAGTGCCTTGATAGGCTTACAGTCATTTGCAGAAGGGTTAGATCTAAAAGGTGAATATTTAACTCAAGTGCATATTCACAAAATCGCATTTCCACCCGTAACGAATCCTGTGATTATCACTGAAGGGGATTGGTTAAAATCGTTAAAGCGCTATCCATTTGAAGTGCAAAGTTTACCAAGTGCTTCATTCAATTTGATTCAGCAGGCGGGGCGGTTGATTCGAAGCCATGAATGTTATGGTGAAATCATCATTTACGATAAACGTTTATTAACAAAAAACTACGGGAAACGTTTATTAAATTCGTTACCTGTTTTCCCTATTGAGCAACCCGATATGCCCACATCAGATAAGGCAGCACGATAAATAAATTGAGACCACCGAAGTGGTCTCATGGTCAATATATTGACTCTGTTTTACGACACTACTCAATATTGGCTTCTAATAACCACAGGAATTTATCTAGGTCGCGGGAAGCGGCAGTAAACATATCTGCGGTATTTTCATCTTCAACTTCATCAATCGCTTTGCGAATATCATTTGCCACAACAGCATAACGCTCAGCGAGTGCTTTTAAATGATCTTGGACTGAATGAATATCTAAAGGATAAGCTTCTAAGGATGTGAACTTATTTACTTGCTGTGATGTTCCGGTTGCCACACCACCGAGTTGAACAGCTCGTTCAGCAAACTCATCCAAGTGCCCAATGATGCTATCTCTAAAGCCATCCAACATTTCGTGTATTGCAATAAAATTGCGTCCACGCATATTCCAATGTGCTTGTTTGGTGATTAAAGAAAGATCAGTGAAATGAATCACCATCATGTTTAATATACCGATAGTTTCTAGTTTAACGCTATCTTCAATATCATTACGGGTATATAAAAGGTCAGTTGAAGAGGTTTTAAATAATTTTGCAGTATTCATAGAATTTCCTCTCTTAAATATAAATTGATTCAATTATCTTGTCTGTTTATAAATATAGAGCGTAAAGCTAAGAATGTCATAAAGTCATTATCTATTACTTTAATAGGTAAATGAGTGAATTGTATTTATTTTAGATTTTGCCAATCAAATCTATCGTTGGTATTTTTCAAATAGATGAATATTACTTTACAAGCTAATGAAATAAAGGCTCTGCTAAAAAATAACATAATAAAAAGGCTAATAAATAAAATTATTAGCCTTGGTGATGGATGGTAAAAATCGTCAATATTTATGAGACTTTTTCAATCTTGGATTTAGGCACTGACGTTGAGGTTGATCCGATAGAGGCACAAACAATACACAGCAGCGCTAACCATTGAGTCATAGTCAAATGTTCTTGCAGGAAAACAATGCCTAAAAATGCGCCCATGCAAGGCTCGAGGCTCATTAAGGTACCAAATGTTTTTGCGGGTAATTTGGTTAACGCTATCATTTCTAACGTGTATGGGAATGCCGTGGATAGTATGGCAACTGCTAAGGCTAAAGGCAATATCGCTGGGTCAAACATGGCTTCAACCCCCGTTTGCATTAACCCAATCGGAAAGAAAATTAGCGCTGAAATCAGTGAGCCTACAGCAACTGTTGCAGCACCATAACCTGCACCAGCACGTTGTCCAAAGATAATATAAATAGCCCAGCAAACACCCGCGCCTAAAGCATAAGCAACACCAAGAAGGTCTAGGGAGTTAATGTTATCCCCAATAGGTAATAAGAAGAGTAAGCCGGTGATCACTAACCCTATCCATAAAAAATCAATAGGGCGGCGAGATGAAAACATTGCCACAGCGAGTGGACCTGTGAATTCAAGTGCCACTGCAATACCAAGAGGGATACGCTCGAGAGCTAAGTAAAATAAATAGTTCATCGTACCGAGAGACAAGCCATAAGCAAGTAGCGGAACTAATGAGCTTTTTCTAAAATTTAAACGCCAAGGTTTAAAAATGACACATAAAATAATAGTCGCTAATAGTAAGCGTAGACCCGTAACACCGGGAGCGCCGATAAGTGGGAATAATGTTTTAGCTAAAGAGGCACCACTTTGAATTGAGGTCATTGCCAGTAATAGCAAGCCTATTGGTAATAGTGGAAATGCACTCTTTTTAGTATCGGCAGACATGAATAAAAAACCTCAAAAAAACGATAGCAACGTGACAGGTAAAATGGGTAAATCTAAATAATAATGGTGGCCTGTTAGGATATTTACACTTAGCCAGCAAATTGACGTGAATTATCTCACAGAATTCATGCAGATTATATTGCTTTGTTAAATATGGAGTATTGACCATATTATTTAATATTAGAGAGTCACTAAGTTATAAATAATCAAATATTGTGAGTTGAGCTTCGTTGTGGGTGCCGTATAATTTCGCGCTGACAAGAATGATAATAGGTATGAAAGGTAGAACATGAAAAAAATTAAAAGTGTGGCGGTTTATTGTGGCTCTAGCATGGGCAATAACGACATTTATCAAAAACAGGCCATTGAATTTGCCAAAGAGCTGGTTAAACGTGATATCGCTTTAGTTTATGGTGGGGCTAGTGTTGGGCTGATGGGTACCATTGCAGATACAGTATTATCTTTAGGTGGGAAAGCGATAGGTGTAATTCCATCTCTCCTTGAAGAACGTGAAATATCCCATAAAAATCTGACTGAATTGTACAAAGTAGACACTATGCATCAGCGTAAAAGTAAAATGATTGAGCTTGCGGATGGATTTGTCGCCATGCCTGGTGGATACGGTACATTAGAAGAATACAGTGAAGTATTCACATGGAGCCAAATTGGTTTACACACTAAGCCTTGTGGATTGTTCAATATTAATCATTACTGGCAGCCATTGATTGATATGACCAACAAAATGGCGGATGAAGGTTTTCTGCATGAGAAATATCGTCATATGGCGATTGTGGAATCTTCCCCAGCAGATTTATTAGATCAATTTGAGACATACATTGCACCGCCAGTAAAAACCTACGATTGAAAAGGGTGATGCAATGATCAGAACCGCAAAAAAAGAGGATTTATCAGCCATTCTTTCTCTCTATCAAATTTTATTTGCGGAGATGGCTAAGCTTGATAGTGAGCGCTTACAAGACGCGGAACAATCGAACGAGTTTGTTGAGAATGCAATTAATGACACTAAGTTTCATCTTTTAGTGGTTGATCATGAAGGTGAAATTAAAGGCTTTTGTATTGCTCAAAAACAGACCTCAGATCCTTATAGCTGTATTGTACCGAGGGATTTTGGCTATATTTTTGATTTAATTGTCTCCCCAGATTTTCGTGGCGAAAGGGCAGGGAAACAACTCTTGGATGGAATGAAAGAGTGGGCAAAAAAGCAAAAATTTAGTCATTTAGAGCTTTCTGTATTAGCGCAAAACCATCAAGCTATTAAGTTTTATGAACGTGAAGGATTAACTGAGGTATCTCGCACAATGGGGATCTCGTTGTAATTTTTTAGGCTCTGCTTTTATGGGGAGCTTTTTCGCTATTTTCATTTTTAGATTGTGATTAACGGATACGATATCTAAATCGGTATCGTGGTTGACCTTATTCATGTCAGAAAACGTAGCGCGAAAATCAGCACAAGATCTAAACGCTGGATTATGGCATAATGCGCGGCTATTTATTCTAATCAGATTTCAAGTCGGCGGGAACAGGGCAAATAAGCCAGTCTCGGGGACGACTCTACAAAGATCAATTTAAGGCATCGCAGTGTTAACAACCAATAATATCACTATGCAGTTTGGCAGTAAGCCGCTGTTTGAAAACATTTCAGTAAAATTCGGTACAGGCAATCGTTACGGTCTGATCGGCGCAAATGGCGCGGGCAAATCTACATTTATGAAGATCCTCGGCGGTGACTTAACACCAACCGCAGGGAATGTCAGTACAACAGATCCAAACGAACGTCTGGGTAAATTACGCCAAGATCAGTTTGCGTTTGAAGAATTTACTGTGCTAGACACCGTTATCATGGGACATGCTGAGCTTTGGGATGTCAAACAAGAGCGCGACAGAATTTATGCAATGCCAGAAATGAGCGAAGAAGATGGCTATCGCGTTGCTGATCTGGAAGTGGCTTATGGTGAAATGGATGGCTATAGCGCGGAAGCCCGTGCTGGTGAGCTGTTACTAGGTGTTGGTATTCCGGTTGAGCAACATTATGGTCCGATGAGCGAAGTTGCTCCGGGTTGGAAGTTACGTGTGCTGCTGGCTCAGGCGCTGTTTGCGGATCCTGATATTTTGTTACTTGATGAACCAACCAACAACTTGGATATCGACACAATCCGTTGGTTAGAACAAGTCTTGAATGATCGTAACTGCACCATGGTCATCATTTCCCATGATAGACACTTTTTAAACACCGTTTGTACGCATATGGCGGACTTAGATTACGGTGAGTTGCGTTTATTCCCGGGTAACTATGATGAGTATATGATTGCGGCAACTCAAGCGAGAGAGCGCCTTTTATCCGATAATGCGAAGAAAAAAGCGCAAATTGCGGAGTTACAATCTTTCGTTAGCCGCTTCAGTGCTAACGCATCAAAATCCAAACAAGCGACTTCTCGCGCTCGTCAAATTGATAAAATTCAATTAGATGAAGTTAAAGCTTCTAGCCGCCAAAACCCATTCATTCGCTTTGAGCAAGAGAAAAAGCTATTCCGTAACGCGTTGGAATTAGAAGCGGTAACCAATGGTTATGACCAAGGTCCATTATTTAAAAATGTGAACTTGTTATTGGAAGTGGGTGAAAAGATGGCGGTTATCGGTGCTAACGGTATCGGTAAAACAACATTCTTAAAAACACTGGTAGGTGAACAACCGGCGACAAGCGGAACGGTAAAATGGTCTGAAAACCACAATATTGGTTACTATGCGCAGGACCATGCTGAAGATTTCGATACTGACCTGAATGTTTTTGACTGGATGAGTCAGTGGAAAAATGAAGGGGATGATGAGCAAGCCGTCCGTAGTATTTTAGGTCGTTTGTTGTTCTCTCAAGATGACATTAAGAAAAAAGTATCTGTATTATCCGGTGGTGAACAAGGACGTATGTTATTTGGTAAGCTGATGATGCAACAGCCAAATATTTTGGTTATGGATGAGCCAACTAACCACTTAGATATGGAATCCATTGAATCGCTGAACTTAGCGTTAGAAATGTATCAAGGCACACTGATCTTTGTTTCCCATGACCGTGAATTTGTCAGTTCATTAGCGACCAGAATCTTAGAAATTAAAGAAGATAAAGTGGTTGATTTTAAAGGAACGTATGACGAATACCTGAAGAGCCAAGGCGTTGTAATCTAATGACGTTTTAGGCAAAAAAATAGCCCCGCGAAGTTGCGTTCAGCGGGGCTATTTTTATTTTGGCAGTGAGATGCTGCTGAGAAATTAGTTTTTCTTCACGAACTCAGATTTCAGTTTCATTTGACCGAAACCATCGATTTTACAATCGATATTATGGTCACCTTCCACTAAACGGATCCCTTTCACTCGGGTACCGATTTTCAGCATTGAAGAACTTCCTTTCACCTTGAGATCTTTAATCACTGTAACAGTATCGCCATCAGCTAATAAGTTACCATTAGCATCTTTTACGATGAGTTCATCAATGTCAGCAACTGGCTCTGCATCGTTCCATTCGTGCGCACACTCAGGGCAGATGTACATATCGTTGTCAGTATAGGTGTATTCGGACTGACATTTTGGGCAAGGAGGTAATGACATATTTATATTCTCAGTAATGACTCATGCGGTCATAGTTCAAACCAGTGGGATACTCGTGTTCCCCGAAAGGGGGATAGTATAAGACCAAAGACAAGATAAACTTATTTTTAGGAATATTCCTAATTTTAAGCCGAGGGTAATGGCGAGAGAGTTCTCGCCATGGATTATGTTTAGGAACAAACCTCGCAGTTCGGGTCTTTATTCAATTTAAATTGGCGAAAATCGAGCGTCATTGCATCAAATAGCAGCACTTTTCCAGTTGTTACGGTGCCATATTGAGTGAGCAATTTGATGGTTTCCATTGCCTCTAATGTACCAATTGTGCCAACAAGTGGCGCCATAACTCCCGCTTCCACACAAGTTAGGCTATTGTCACCGAATAACCGGCTAAGGCAGTGATAGCAAGGCATTCCATCTTCATAGGTAAATACAGAAAGCTGACCTTCCATACGGATTGCTGCGCCGGAAACGAAAGGGGTTTTATGCTTTAAGCAGATGCAGTTAAGTTGCTCGCGAATAGCGACATTGTCAGTACAGTCCAAGACCACATCATGCCGCTGTACGAGTTCATTTAACTCAGGATCGTCCAATTGTGCATCAATGGTATCAATTTGTATGTGAGGATTGATTGCCACCAGTTGTGCTTTGGCAGAGTCGACTTTAGGTTGACCAATCGTTGCATCACGATGTAGGGTCTGCCGCTGTAAATTTGACAGGGAAACTGTATCAAAATCCACAAGTGTTAAGTGCCCAACACCCGCAGCTGCAAGGTATTGGGTTGCGGCGCAGCCAAGACCACCGAGTCCAATCACCAAAACGTTACTGGCTTTCAGTTTTTCTTGTCCGTCAAAATCAAAACCTCGTAGGATAATTTGGCGGTTATAACGCAGCATTTCTTGGTCAGTCAGTTCTTGCACAGTCGTTACTCACTTTTTAATAAGTAATTGAACATTTCCACATCAACAGTTTCACCCACAGCCACTTTTCCTCGCTCACGTTCTAATACGATAAAGCAGTTTGCTTGGCTGAAGGAACTGAAAATATGTGAGCCTTGGTGCCCTGTGGTCGCAACTTGCAGCTGACCTTGTTCATTAACACTTAAAATTCCACGTTGAAAATCAAGGCGTCCAGGTGATTTTTTCAATGGAGTGGTGACAGGAACTTTAAAACGTACAGGCGCCTTCCATTGACTGTGACCCGATAAGCGAGCAATGAGCGGCTGAACGAGTTGATAAAAAGTGAGCGCGGCGGAGACAGGATTTCCAGGTAAGCCACAGAACCATGCTGAACTGAGTTTACCAAAAGCAAAAGGTTTACCTGGCTTGATGGCTAACTTCCAAAAGCCAATTTCGCCCAGTTCATCAAGAATTTGTTTGGTGTAGTCAGCTTCGCCAACTGAGACACCACCGCTGCTGATGACTAAATCGGCTTTCTGGTTCGCTTCAATAAATGTCTGTTTTAATTTTTCTGGCGAATCGGGAATGACGCCGAGGTCTAATACTTCACAATTGAGCTTTTCTAACATCAAGCGCACAGCAAAACGGTTGGTATCATAAATTTGACCGTCTGCCAGTGGGCTGCCTATTGCTTGAAGTTCATCACCCGTTGAGAATACAGCGACTTTTAAGCGGCGATAAACGGTCACGTCGGCAATACCCAGTGAAGCAATCAAGGGTAACTGTGCTGTGGACAGTAACGTTCCCGCTGGAAATACGGCTTGACCCTGTGCAATGTCTTCACCCGCTTTGCGGATATTGTTACCGAGTTTAAAGGCTTCTGTAAAAACAATGCCTTGGTCAGTTTGTTCGGTCGCTTCTTGCATGACAACGGTATCAACACCATTAGGGATTGGTGCACCGGTCATAATACGTACACAGCTACCCGCCGGAAGTTTGCCTTCCATTGGATTGCCTGCAAATGATTTGCCGGCGACAGGCATGGGGGTTTTTCCATCCCAATCTGCGAAGCGGAAACCATAACCATCCATCGCTGAATTATCGAAAGGTGGAACGTTGATCGGTGAAATGAGATCTTCGGCAATAATACGTTGAGCAGACTCAGTGAGTGGAATGATTTCTGTGCTAGTCACGGTTGGGGTGTTAGACAGTAATTTTTCTAATGCAAGTTCTAGAGAAATCAAACCATTAGTATGACACTGATCCATAAATCGTTACCTCTTAATCTTGTTATTGGCTTAGAACGCTCAAATAAATTTGCTAGCGGTATTATGGCAGATATAGCGCATTGGGTGAATGAATAGAAATTGATTGCTGATAGCTTTTAGGTGGATAGTTTCGGCTATTTGGGGGAGTTGATTGAGTCATGTTAATCAATGGCTATATTACAACGCGGTTTTTGCCAAAATATCGCAATCAAAAATACTATAATAAATAATGTTATTAAGTGGATTTAAATAATGAAATAGTTATTTAAATTGTAAGGAGTATTCTGGATCTATCCGTGCGGTTTCCTGCAAATATTTCATGCTATTGGTGGATGTAATGCTGGATTATCTGCACTTGCTGTTTTAGAGTACCGCGCACACCTGCATTTTTATAAAAATAGCGTTATACCATCTGTGGAGGATCCCATGTCATCTCTGAGTAAAGAGGCCGAATTAGTTCATGCTGCTTTGGAAGCAAGAGGGCTTGAAACCCCGCTGCGCATCCAGCCAAAATCAGGTGAAGAGCGTAAGCAACTGATTGAAGGGCATATGACCGAAGTCATGAAGTTACTGAACTTAGATTTAACTGACGATAGCTTAGCGGATACTCCGCGCCGTATCGCGAAAATGTATGTGGATGAAATTTTTTCGGGTCTTGATTACGCCAATTTCCCTAAAATCACATTAATTGAAAATAAAATGAGTGTGGATGAAATGGTGACAGTGCGTGATATTACACTGACTAGCACGTGTGAACACCATTTTGTCACTATTGATGGTAAGGCAATTGTGGCTTACATTCCAAAAGATAAAGTGATTGGCTTATCAAAGATTAACCGTATTGTGCAGTTTTTTTCACAACGGCCACAAGTCCAAGAACGTTTAACCCAACAAATTTTAGTCGCACTACAAACTCTGCTGGGCACGATGAACGTTGCGGTTTCTATTGATGCGGTTCATTACTGTGTTAAAGCCCGCGGTATTCGTGATGCCACGAGCGCAACAACGACCACATCGTTAGGTGGATTGTTTAAATCAAGCCAAAATACACGCCAAGAATTTCTACGTGCGGTTCGCCATCTCTAATTTATGACAACCACCGTTTCGGTTGCCCCTAAAAGCCGTATTGGGCAACTTGATACAGTACGTGGCATCGCTATTTTAGGTATTTTATTACTGAATATCTTTGGATTTGCGTTGCCACAAGCGGCCTATCTTAATCCCTATTACACGTCTGAAGTCTCATCATCTGATGCGATGGTTTGGGTGTTTTTTAATCTTTTCTTCCAAGGGAAATTTCTGGGTATTTTTTCCTTACTGTTTGGTGCAACGCTAGGGCTTCTGCTTTATCGTCCAGTCTTATGGCAGCGTAGTCGATTAATCATTTTAGCCATGATTGGGCTAATTCATGGTATTGGATTCTGGGATGGCGATATTCTTCTTGCTTATGCCCTAACCGGGTTAATCGCAATAATGCTGCTGCCTCTTTATTCAGCCAACACACTATTAAAAATTGCCACTGCAATCTATTTGATTGGATTGATAATTTTGTTTGTGATTGGTAGTAGTGTAGTGGATACCTCTTTCTGGCAAATTACGTCTGATCAAGCATTTCTTGATGCTTGGCAACACCGTGCTGGAGGGATGGCAGGGATAAGTTATCGTGCTGGCGAAGTGGCGACGATGATTGAGTTGCTTGTTATCCAATATGGTTGGCAATTGCTGGCTATGATGATTTTAGGAGCGTTGTTGCTGAGAAATGGCTGGCTAAAAGGGCAGTTTACGGAGCGGCATTATCGGAAAATGTCCATTTACTTTATTGTCCCCACCGTTTTGATTCAGTCGGTAGCGCTTTATTTCCAAAGCCTTTTTGGGTGGCGTTATTTCGATACGTCGATTGTCGGCTATATCATTAATGAGCTTATGGTTCCTCTACAATCGCTGGGTTACATTGCCTTGGTGTATGGATTTTGGGGGCGCTTTAGTCAGAGCATTTTCGCAAAAGCTTTACAGAATATAGGGCGGATGGCGCTGAGTAATTATTTACTTCAAACTTTGATTTGTACTACTATTTTTTACCATTTAGGGTATTTCTATCAGTTTACTCGCCTAGAATTATTGCTATTTATCCCACCAATTTGGGGGATAAACGTGCTGTTTTCTTATTGCTGGTTACGTTTTTTCAAGCAAGGTCCCGTTGAGTGGTGTTGGCGACAATTAACAGACAAACTGTTTTATCTTTTTAGCCGCCATCAAGGGATTAATTGAGTTTGTTGATTTCTTCAGGGGTTACCGCAGGGTAGCCTTTAGTGCCATCAGGCATTTTTATTGGAGCAGGAATGGATTCTTGTTCCCCTAAAAATTTCGGTTCACGCTGGAGAATATAGAGATCAGCCAGCGCCCCTAAACGTGCAAAAACTTCACGAACTCGAACTTTAAACATACCTTCAGGCGTGGGTACTGCTAAACATTGGGCATCAATCCCTTTGTGTTTAGCGATAAATAATGCTCTTTCACAATGGAAACGTTGGGTAATAATCGTGAAATTATCTGTGTCGAATACTTTTTTCGTACGGACAACAGAATCCAACGTTCGAAACCCTGCAAAATCGAGCACAATTTTTGACGCTGGTACACCTGCTTTGATGAGATCTTTACGCATAGCAATAGGCTCATTGTAATTATGAGCGCCATTGTCACCGCTGAGGAGCAAATACTTTACTTTTCCGCTATGGTAAGCATCTGCAGCACCTTTAATCCGATAAGTGTAATAAAGATTCGTGGCTCCAGAGGCATAATATCTAGATGTACCGAGAACCATCCCTACATCGCGGGCAGGGAGTTGCTCTACATCTTCATAGATATAGGGCGCGGTTTCCCAACTGATCCAACGGTCGAGTAAAATAACAGTGGCGAAAGCTATCCCTGCCAGTATTAATAGACCATAAAGCAGACGTTTCCTCATGTCCTCGCCTTGAATAATTAATGCCTATAATAATTAGTAGTATCAATTAATAGGCTACTTGACTTAATTTCGTGACGCAAGTCGCGTAACGTAAAATCATGTCAATATGGCCGTAATATTTCCGTTGATACCACAGATTAGATTGGCGGTATTAGATTGGAAAAACAATCAGATACCGCTGGTTCATTTATTCGTTGGGTATGGCTCCAAAGCATAACAATGGGCTGATGATGCTCCTATCGACGGATTGTTGCTTATTAATCACGTAAAATGATTTTGGATAGGTAACCACCCACGCATTTTTGGTTTCCGCTATTCCCTGAATATATTCACCTTTCGTTGGAATCGGTAGCACATTTTGGATATTTAACGTTTTTAAACTCGTAGTGACTAACGGAACTTGAGCTTTACTCGGATATTGTGGCAAGTAATAAGCTTGGGTTAATGCCGTATTGATACCATATTGACCATACTGAATATCGTTATTATTGCCACACCAATGATATTCTGTGATAGCCGACGTTGGTGTATTAATATTAGCGAAAACAAAGCGATTATCCATGACCATCCAAACGAATTGGCTATCAGGGGTAAAATAGAAACTTCTGACTGCATCGTTATAGTTTTCGACCGTAAACCAAGGTTTTTCACTAAAGGTGAGCGTTTGTGTGTTTAAGAGATAAGCGGCTTGAGTCACATTATCATATAACGCTAAATGTTTTTCATCGGGTGAAAGTGCTGCTGGCATTTGGACACCAAACGCACCTTGATATTCTTGGCTATCAGGAAACGATAATTTTTTCTCAACGGTATTATTTGAAAAGTTAAGCACTGCGATGCTGTTTTCTACGCCGCTGGTTACAAAGGCTCTAGGGCTGTTTTTCATCACATAAATTTGGCGTGGAAAAAAATTGGTTTCGATATTGGCTTCTACTTTTTGCGTCGCGATATCAATAACACTCACACTGTTTGGTTGCAGCGAGGCAACATACAGTTTTTTCCCATCGGCACTCAGTGCTGCGCCGTAAGCGCCCATACCACGACAGCGATTGGAGCTGCACCCAGTATCATTTTGTGGGAGAGGAAGCTTGAGAGTAAACAGCAACTCCCAATCGTCGTTTGCAGTAGAGTAAGCACTAACTAGGTTGGCTTCCTCATCAGTGATAAAGATTCGCTGGTGGGCATCGTCACTGAGAATAAAACTGGGCTCAATTAAGTCTGGAGCTTGAACCATGAGACCTGTGATTTGATTTTCTGATAATGGCGTTGGAAGGGTGCTTAACTCTTGTTCCGCCGCTTTTTCTATCTCAATTTTTGCGTGAGCTGCTTTGGCTGAGTTTATCTCTTTATCTAATTCTTGGTAGATAAACACTCGTTCAGCCAACAGATCTTCATCGGTTGAAAAAGAGTATTGATGGATGATGAGCGCTAAAATGCCACCCATGATTAATACGACGAATAAATCTAATAGGCGTTTTTTCTTAGGAATTAAGACAAAAGTAAAACCAATGATTGCACCCGTAACCGCCCCACCAATATGTGCTGCATTGTCGACGCCAGATTGAATCCCGTTAATTAAGGTTAATGCGATCATGGCGATAATATTATAAAGCGGGCGTTTGAGGGTATCGCGAGCATTTTTAGTCAGATCAGGGTTATTGAGCTGTTTCAAAAGTGCAATCACCGAGGCGGCGGCGAGTCCCATGATTGCCCCAGAAGCGCCCAAACTGACAGTAATATAGACGGTATTATCATTCTGTAGCAGGCTGCTCCATGACATCATATCAAAGCGGCGCATTGCGCTGTTTAAAGCTTCTTGATATTGCCAAGCTGCACTCACAAACGCACCGACAATCCCAGCAAACAGATAGATAGCAAGGTAACGTAATTTACCAAAAGCGCGTTCACACTCAATACCAATGACGAGCAACGCAAGGGTATTTAGCCCGAGGTGGAGCCAGCCAGAATGTAGTACCATGCTGATAGGGTAACGCCACCAGTCTCCAGTAAGGGATAGCTGATAAACGTTTGCCCCGAAAAGCAGCAAATTATATTCCTGTGATTCAAGAGGTGCGGCAAAATTAAGTTGGTAAAAATAGACTCCAATATTGAGGAGTGCAATAAACAGCGTGAGTGCAATTGCCCAAAGGGAAAACTTAGGCGGTGGGGGCACAGATTCGGGGGGCATTGGTGGTGATTCCGTGGAGACTGGATGATTTGGCTCTGACATGAGCAAGTCCTATGCAAATAAGATATGGTTTTATCTTAAATAACTCTGATGGCTATCTCAATCGCAAGTTATAGAAACTCGACACTTTCAGACAATGTTGAAATAAAGAAAATAAGAGAAAATAAAAAAGAGCACCAAAGTGCTCTTTTATGAAGTAAAAACAGGTAATTAGAATGAAGTGCGCTTATAAGTCCGGTATTCTGGTTTCCAGAAATTGTGCTCAATCGCTTCATTTAAAGCTTCATCTGATGTCATGGTTGCCACACCTTGAACTTGTGCTTCTTTCGCCACTTGCTTCGCAATCACTCGAGAAACATCTTGGATTTCAGATAACAGTGGCAGCAGTGGACCTTCACCCTTTTGTGCTAGTGGAGAGCAACTGGCCAATGCACGGCTTGCGACCATCAACATGCCATCGGTTACACGTTTTGCTCCGGATGCAATTACACCTAAACCAATACCAGGGAAGATGTAGGAGTTGTTGCACTGAGCAATAGGGAAAATTTGTTCTTTATAAGATACTGGCGGGAACGGGCTACCCGTTGCCACTAGCGCCTGTCCTTCAGTCCAGTTGATAATATCTTCTGGGCGCGCTTCAACACGGGATGTCGGGTTAGATAATGGCATCACGATTGGGCGAGGGCAGTGTTTGTGCATCTCTTTGATGATCTCTTCGGTGAAGAGACCTGCTTGACCAGAAACACCAATGAGAACTGTTGGTTTCGCGTTGCGTACAACATCTAGCAGTGAAATAGAGTCACTGTTGACATCCCAATCTTGCAAATTAGCACTGTTTTGCGTCAATTTGCTTTGGAAATCCAGTAAGTTTGGCAGTTTGTCTGTCAGTAATCCGAAGCGGTCAACCATGTAGATGCGTGCACGCGCTTCTTCATCGCTCAAACCTTCTGATTTCATCTGGGCAATAATTTGTTCTGCGATACCACAGCCCGCGGAACCCGCACCCAAGAATGTGACGCGCTGGTCACTCAGTTTGCTTCCCGCCGCATGGCTGGCGGCAATTAAGCTACCCAGAGTGACGGCGGCAGTGCCTTGAATATCATCGTTAAAGCAGCACAGTTCGTCGCGATAGCGATTTAATAATGGCATCGCATTCTTCTGTGCAAAGTCTTCAAATTGCAGCAGCACATTTGGCCAGCGGCGTTTTACGGCTTGAATAAATTCTTCGAGAAACTCATCATATTCCTCGCCAGTAATACGCGGGTGACGCCATCCCATATACAGAGGGTCATTCAGGCGTTGTGGGTTGTTGGTACCTACATCAATAACGACTGGCAAGGTATACGCAGGGCTAATCCCACCACAGGCGGTGTACAAAGATAATTTACCGATTGGAATACCCATACCACCGATACCTTGGTCACCTAAACCAAGAATACGTTCGCCATCTGTCACAACGATAACTTTTACGTTCTGTTTAGTTGCGTTTTGCAGCATGTCATCGATGTATTCACGGTTTGGATAAGAGATAAATAAACCACGAGCACGGCGATAGATATCGGAGAAATGTTCACAAGCCTCACCCACGGTTGGGGTGTAAATGAGCGGCATAACTTCCGTTAAGTGAGCATCAATCAGGCGATAAAATAGGGTTTCGTTGGTATCCTGAATATTACGCAGATAGATATGCTTATCAATATCTGTTTTAAAATCAATTAATTGGCGATAAGCACGTTCAACTTGTTCTTCAATAGTTTCAACTTGTTCAGGCAGTAAGCCATACAAGTTAAAATTAGCGCGTTCTTCTTCTGTGAAGGCGCTTCCTTTATTCAGTAAAGGAAATTCGAGTAAGATTGGACCAGCGTAAGGAATGTATAGGGGACGTTTTGTTTCGTGTTCATGTTCCATGAAATATCACTCTTCGGACGATTAGTAAGCAACAGTCAGGTTAGATCCTAAGCTAAACAAAAAATATGTACAGTAAATAATGCTACAAAACAGTTAAATTTTTTACTGAATATTATGGTTTATATGATAAGGAAATTATCTACAGAAGGGAATTTTAGACGGGATTTGTTTTACTATTACAACGAGTGGATCACGCTTATTTAAGTTCGCCGATGCTTTTATCACGATATCAATCTTTTCAACGCAGTATATCATTTTGTTATAGGTTAAATTAATTTAACTGTTCAGTGGAAAATCAGTGCTTATGGTGCGGTAAGTCGGTAGATGCTGATCCTGCTAAATATATTTTTATATATCATATATTGTCGCATGTTTTTAATTCATTTATGTTTTTCTTCTTATTTAAATAATTAATTATTGATGGTGTTTATGAAAAGATATCTTGCATTTATATTTTTAATTTTCTCCTTGCAAGCTCAAAGTATAGAGCCTAAAGATAATAATCAAAGCATATTTAAATTAATTGTTCATGAATATATGAGAGTGACTATGGAGGAATATAAAAATCCATTATCAAAAGAAACTCGAGAAAAATATAATTATGAATTGTCTTTAGCATATGCAAATTTCTTGAAAAATTGGTTTGAATTAAACAGAAGTAATAATACTAGAACGAAAGATATTAAATTCCATGAAGCTGTTGTTATTCATGAGAATGGGCATAAGGCATCAGGAATACCCTATGATGCTTGGTTTTTTGCTGATATCTATGATGTTTTAAATGAGGCTGATAGAAATAAACTTTGGAATGAAGTTTTAGATTTAATGTCTGGAAACCAAGGAAAGCAAGAAGCAAAAGTGTTTATTAACTTATGGTTAAAAATGAAATCAGAAGCAAAAAGTGAAAATGCGAAAAATTGTAAAAAAAGCCAACGATGGTTAAATAGAATGAGAAAAATCCCCTTGGTTATTGAAATAGAAAAAACTCTAAAAAAGGTAGATGAAGGTTTTTATCGTAAAAATAAATATCCAATCTAAATTGGGGTTTAAATATGAAAATAAAATTTATTTTTTCTATATTTATCTTGTTAATTTCAACTCTATCAATGGCAGATAATCGCCCCGGTTTTGTGTGTGGTCGGTTTAACGATACAGTCATTGAAGTACCTAGCAGTTATTTATACTCCTTTGCGGAGTATGAAGGTTATAGCTATTTTGATTCAAGATTTCTAGAAAATAAAAAAGGTTGCGATGCAAATTTTCGAGTTTTGCCATTAGTGATGAGTTGGCCTGATATGAAACCTTTTGATAGAAATGAAAATGGGGAAAATAAAAAAATTAGATTTTCTATAGAACCACTCGATGGTGATCCTAAAGGTTATCTTGAATATAAAAGGTATCTATATCTTGATAGTGGTGAAGGAAAATATAAGGGGAGTATCTCATATAATGAGGAATTAGAGCTTTACTTTAATGAGGTCATATTTAGATTTAATAATAAGTATCATGACTTTAAGGAATATAAAAGAGGTTATTATTGGGGGGTGGATAAAGAGTCGATTAATATTTTATTTGACTGTGCATGGATACCTGATGATGGTGTTTATAGTCGATGTGATGCGATTTATTTAATTCCTGAAATCGGTTTTAAAATTAAAGTGTTAATAAATTATAAAGATTTAAATATGTGGAATGAAATAGTGGGTGATGTAAATAAATTTATTTATAAATATATGAAATTATAAGGTGTTAGATATGAAAAATAAACATTATAGAGAAGGGTATCTTAGATTAACAAAAAGAGAAGCAGTAAAGGCACATAAAATTTTAACACTAAGCAGAAAGCCAGAACTAATGTATGAATATTTAGCGAGTAAGGGGGATCGGTATGCAGTTCTAGCAAATAGTGTTGTTAAAGGTGACTCTTTTTCAGGTAAGTTTGCATTAAACTACTTAGAAGAGATCATGATTGAAAAAGGCATTGTAGTTAGTCGAGAGAAGTTCGAAGAAATACGTTTTGATATGGCTTTTTTTTATTCATATACACTTCAAAATAGATTTACGGATGGTGTTACCGAGATATATGGAGATATAAATCATGAAGAAGTGATGTGGTTCCATGAGTTCGTTTTTGATATGCATAAGTTACCTGCGGAAGCGTGGACTTTACAGCCTGTTTTTAATGTCATCCCTGATGAAAAAGATAGAGAGGTATATTGGCAAAATGCGCTGGATGCTGTAGGCGATACGGAAAAGGAGGCCGAATTAAGTCTAAGCACGATGAATATTATGTTTGAAAGTTTATATGATGCGCCTGCAAATAAACAATTGCAAACCCATCGCTGGATTAGAAGAGTAATAGATATAGACAATGCCATTGATGGTGCCATGATAAGTTTAAAAAATACGTATGGATTCTTTGTATCACCTACATTAGAAGTCGATCTGGATGATGCTCAAGCACTTGTGTATGAAACGGGAAATCCATTAATTGATAGAGGAACAAATCGATTATCATTTTGGGATCTACCACCTCAGAGTCGTTATGAATATTATTTACAACCTGATTGGGTTGGTCAGACAGAGTTTGAACACTTTGATCGCCTTTCTGAGTATTACCTTGAACGCCCCACCTATATATTGCCAGAAACTGGATTATTTGATTCTCCATCGGTCAATTACAACCCCAATGTTAATAAACACAATGCCATGATTGATGATGCTATCAGAAATATCCCTTCTGTTGGTTATTCTAATAATCATGCACCGATTGAAATAACATCTTCAGGATACCGAGGATATCCTGTGAGTGTATATAGACCTAATGATTTTCAAATAGGCGAGTGCCAGATGGATCGAACCGTTGGTAACTTAAGAGATCACATGTCCTCCATAAACCACTCAACAAGCTCTTTTGATAGAGATTTTAGAATCCCACAAGCACCGAGCATACCTGAATTTAACTACAGTGGCGGCTATAGTAGCTCGTCATCCAGATTTTCATTTTAATTATTCTTAACACTCAATAACGTTTCAATAAAAAACGGCGGTTATTGAAGTTGATAAACTCACAATAACCGCCGTTGTAATCTTAAAATTTTGAATCTGGCTTAAATAAAATAACGTTTAAATGGACTCATCCAAATAAATGCGTTCCACTTTTTGGCAACCCAACGCGTGCAAGGTATTTTCCGTAGTACACCACTGCTGCACCGTTGCATCTTGTTTTTCCACCAACACCGCTTGCTCAATAGCATGAATATCTTTACCCGCTAAATTCACCATAATTAGCGCTGCTTGTAATGGTGGTAAGCTCGGGTTAAACGCAGCATTTTCGGCGTAACGACCTGTAAACAGAGATCCATCTTTTAACTGCACGGCTATACCAGAGTGAGATTCACTGTACGGTGCATGGGATTGATTAGCGGCTTCAGTCGCTGCGGAGAGTAATCTATCGCGACTTTGGTTTTTATACCCATGATCCACATTATCGAGTAGCAATGTAGTGATATTCAGGTCTGATGGACCAAAAGAATCTGGCAAATAATCATGAAGCGTCGCAGCTTGGCGTTTTGGTAAATGCACCATAATCTTACCGCCTTCACGCAGTTCATTCATAAATTGTCGGCAGTGACCGCAAGGCGTGTAGTTCACGGTAATGGAGGTTAATTGCTTTTCGCCTTTTAACCATGCATGAGTAATGGCACATTGTTCGGCATGAATCGTTTGCCCAATAGAAACATGGTTAAATTCCATATTTGCGCCGAAATAGAGATTACCACTGATCCCGCAAGCGATTGCGCCTACATTAAAGCGAGAAATAGGTGTGACAGCGTAAGCCGCAGCGAAAGGTAATAATGAAAAAGCGAGTTCACTGTCCGTGCATCCACTCTCAGCTTTAATTTGCTTTACTTGCTCAGCGGTTAACATGGCTGAGAAATCGGGTTTGTCCATAATCGGTTTTAGGACAGACTGTAACTTTTCTGGAAGTTCGGCCCAAGCGGCCTTAAATCTTGAATGCATGAGTAACCCTCCCTATTTAATTGTTTTCATTCTATTCAATTCATAGGGGGATTGAATGTGACCGTGATCACTCTGCTATTGTAATAGATGAAACAAATTCATTAAATGAGAGATGTATCTCAAGTTTTTGCATTAAAATTTGCATAAGAGAGGTAAGTAACCTCTCTTATTGATTCAGTTTAGCTAAATAAGTGAAGAATAACAGGGAAGATAAACGGTGCGAGCAGAGAGGTAATCACCCCGCAGGTCATTAACGCTAATGAACTGTATGCCCCTTCAATGTAGTTAATTTCTGCACAACGCGCAGTTCCCAAGGCATGAGAAGCGGTGCCCATCGCTAAGCCTCGTGATGCGTGGGTGCGAATACGCAAAACATCAAATAGGCTATGGCCAAACATTGCACCTAAAATACCCACAAAAAGTACGCAAGCGGCGCTGATTGCTGGAATTCCTCCAACTGAATCGGCAACTGCCATGGCTATCGGTGTTGTGACCGATTTAGGTAATACAGATCCTGCAATATCGGGTGTTGCGCCAAGCCACAGTGCAATCGCGGCTCCACTAAACATAGCAACGATACTTCCCGCAAAGCAGATACTAAACAGGGATTTCCATTGTGCACGGATTTGATGCATTTGTTCGTAGAGTGGAAAAGCAAGAGCAACAACAGCGGGTTGTAATAAATCATTCAACAATCGGCTTCCCGCAAAATAATGCTCATAAGAGGTATTGGTCAAAACCAGCAGCGGAATAATAATGGCGATTGTTAGCAATAATGGATTCAGAATGGGCAATTTGCACTTGATAGACAGCGCTCTTGCCAAGTAGAAAACAACGATAGTTAATGGTAGTGACCACCAAATATGTTCTAACATCACTCTTTCCCCTTTGTTTTATCGCTATTCATTGTTGAAGAAATCGGCTCTTCAGGGGGAAGTGGGACTTCATCAGGTTTAACACCTACGATAGGGCGTTCTTTATGGACATAGTTGGAGCTAACCGCGACAACGATCATGACAATCAAGGTGCTGGCAACGCAGGAAACCACAATGGGGATCATTTGTTGGCTGAGTAAATCATAATAATTCATAATTCCCACTCCAATGGGAACGAATAAAATAGTCATGTTTTTCAGCAAGATGCTACAGCCGGGTTGAGCCCAATGAGCGGGTACAATTTGCAAAGCCAGTAGTACAAACAGCAGCAACATTCCGACAATACTGCCGGGAATGGAAAAAGGAAGCAGCGTGGAAATCACATTTCCGATAATCAGGCAGAGGTAAAGTATTGCGAAGGCTCGCAAATATTGCCATCCGGTGTTCAATACTTGTTTTAATGACATGGGACTTGTCCTATTACTCGACAGGCATTCATCATACAATTAACTTTAAAATTGTGCCAGAGATCACAAATAAAAACCCATAAAAAAACGGAGCTCACTGAAGTGGCTCCGTTTTATATTGATATGGTCTAAGTTTGTCGTTCAATTTCTCGAACGACAATCCATGACTTATTTAACTTGCATACCTGGTTGCGCACCATTATCTGGGCTCAGTAAGTAAATATCTTTACCACCAGGACCTGCCGCCATCACCATACCTTC
The DNA here is from genome assembly GCF_028479465.1 of Providencia sp. PROV208. Taxonomy (NCBI): domain Bacteria; kingdom Pseudomonadati; phylum Pseudomonadota; class Gammaproteobacteria; order Enterobacterales; family Morganellaceae; genus Providencia; species Providencia sp. PROV208. The sequence goes on from NZ_JAMPNS010000010.1 coordinate 70,405, forward strand.
GGAGATACCAAAGCGCATTTTACGTGGTGCAAGGTTAGCCACCATCACCGTTAAACGACCTTCCAAGACTTTTGGATCAGGATAAGCACTGCGGATACCAGAGAACACTTGGCGAGTCTCTCTGCCGATATCTAACTGTAATTTTAGCAATTTATCTGAACCTTCAACGAATTCTGCTTGCTTGATTAACGCAATACGTAAATCAATTTTAGCGAAATCATCGAATGTGATGGTCTCTTGAATAGGATCATCCGCCAGAGGGCCGGTCAGCTGTTTAGCTGGCTGAGCACTTTGCTTGGACGCTTCTACCATCGCTTCTGCTTTTGCTAATTCAATACGGTTAAATAACGCTTTAAATGGCGCTACATCGTGGTTCAGTAGTGGTGTGTTGATGGCATCCCACGTTAATTCAACTTTCAGGAACTCTTCCACACGCTTGGTTAAGCTTGGCAGAATTGGTTTTAAGTAAGTCATTAACACGCGGAACAGGTTAATTCCCATCGAGCAGATATCTTGCAGCTCTTGATCTTTGCCTTCTTGCTTCGCGACGACCCAAGGTGCTTTTTCATCCACATAGCGGTTAGCAATATCAGCTAATGCCATGATTTCACGGACTGCTTTACCGTATTCGCGGTTGGTGAAATCGTCACCGATGACTTTTGCAGCATCGACAAATTGTTGATATAGCTCGGGTTCTGCAAGGTTTTCAGATAATTTGCCAGCAAAACGTTTAGCAATAAAGCCCGCGTTACGCGAGGCTAAGTTCACCACTTTGTTAACGATATCGCTGTTCACACGCTGTACGAAATCTTCCAAATTCAAGTCGATATCGTCGATGCGTGAAGAGAGTTTTGCTGCATAGTAATAACGTAGGCAGTCAGCATCGAAATGGTCTAAGTAAGAGCGAGCGGTAATAAATGTACCGCGAGACTTAGACATTTTTGCACCATTAACGGTGACATAACCGTGAACAAACAAGTTAGTTGGTTTACGGAAGTTACTGCCTTCTAACATTGCTGGCCAGAACAGGCTATGGAAATAAACGATATCTTTTCCGATGAAATGGTAAAGATCGGTTTTTGAATCTTTATTCCAAAACTCATCAAAGTTTAAATCGCTGCGTTTGTCACACAGGTTTTTAAACGAGCCCATGTAGCCGATTGGCGCATCCAGCCAAACGTAGAAATATTTACCCGGTGCATCGGGAATTTCGAAACCAAAATACGGGGAGTCACGGGTGATATCCCACTGTTGTAAACCAGATTCAAACCACTCTTGCATTTTATTCGCGACTTGTTCTTGCAGTGCGCCAGAGCGAGTCCATGCTTGCAGCATGTCGCTAAATGCAGGGAGGTCAAAGAAAAAGTGTTCAGTTTCACGGATAACTGGGGTTGCACCTGAAACCACTGAGCGTGGGTTAATCAGATCTGTTGGGCTATAGGTTGCGCTACAGACTTCGCAGTTATCACCGTATTGATCTTCCGCTTTACATTTCGGGCAAGTACCTTTTACGAAACGGTCAGGCAGGAACATGCCTTTTTCTGGGTCGTAAAGTTGTGAAATGGTCTTATTCTTAATGAAACCATTGTTCTTTAACTTGCCATAAATCAGTTCTGATAACTCTTTGTTCTCTTCGCTATGGGTTGAGTGGTAGTTATCGTAGCTAATCTGGAAACCAGCAAAATCGTCCTGATGCTCTTGGTTCATTGCAGCGATCATTTCTTCAGGCGTAATACATAGTTGCTGAGCTTTTAGCATGATCGGTGTTCCGTGCGCGTCATCAGCACAGATGAAATGAACCTCTTTGCCGCGCATTCGCTGATAACGGACCCAAATATCAGCCTGAATGTGCTCCAGAATATGACCGAGATGGATTGAACCGTTAGCATATGGTAACGCACAGGTTACCAGTAATTTATTCGCGACTTGAGACATAGTAACTTTCTTACTTCCATTATTAATAAAGGGTCTTTGATGTTAACCGATCAATAAAAATGTCGCTAGGGCAATAAAATATTAATCGGCAATTATTGGGAAAAAATGCTAGGTGGAAACAAATTTTTACTGTTTGTGGTTTTTCATTCGCTAGGCGGTCACTATTTTTTGCGTTCTCTGCTATCATGCAACGTAGTCAAAAATGTGTAGTTACAAAAAAGAAAATAAAGGAGCCGGGATGAACGATAAATCCCCCGAGCAGAACAAACCAGAACTGCTGACTGAACAAGTCTCCACTGTTTTGGCTTCATTTACACACCCAACTCTCAAGCGCAATCTGATTTCAATCAAAGCATTGCATCGTTGTGCGCTGTTGGACAATGTGTTGCATGTCGAACTCGTTATGCCATTCGTCTGGAAAGGTCCATTTCAAACGCTGATCAGCGAAAAAACCGCTGAATTAAAGCAATTGACAGGTGCCCATGCCGTAGAATGGAAATTACGCCACGATATTACCACTCTCAAACGTGCTAATGACTTACCAGGCATTAACGGGGTGCGTAATATTCTTGCGGTCAGTTCAGGCAAAGGTGGTGTGGGTAAATCCAGTACCTCTGTGAACTTAGCGTTAGCGTTGGCACAAGAAGGGGCTAAAGTGGGTATCCTTGATGCGGATATCTACGGACCTTCAATTCCTAACATGTTAGGAACGACTCTGGAGCGTCCAACGTCTCCAGATGGACAACACATGGCGCCAATTATGGCGTATGGCTTAGCGACTAACTCTATTGGTTACTTAGTGACTGATGACAACGCGATGGTATGGCGTGGTCCAATGGCGAGTAAAGCCTTAATGCAGATGCTGCAAGATACCTTATGGCCGGATCTGGATTATCTGGTCATCGATATGCCACCGGGAACCGGTGATATCCAACTGACTCTGTCACAAAATATTCCAGTGACAGGTGCAGTGGTTGTGACCACGCCGCAAGATATTGCCTTAGTAGATGCGATGAAAGGGATTGTCATGTTCAAAAAAGTGAACGTGCCAGTGCTGGGTGTTGTTGAAAATATGAGCGCACATATTTGTAGTAACTGTGGTCATGTAGAGCCTATTTTCGGTACCGGTGGTGCAGAAAAATTGGCTGAGAAATACAACACTAAACTGCTAGGTCAGGTTCCGCTGCATATTTCATTACGTGAAGACTTAGACCGTGGTCAGCCAACCGTAATGCGCGACCCTGAAGGCGAGTTCGCTGATATCTATCGCGAAATTGCGTCTAACATCTCTGCATTGATGTATTGGGAAGGGGATAAGATCCCGACGGAAATCTCTTTCCGCGCTGTGTAATTAAGCTGTCTTGATAAAGGGCTATTTAGTAATAATGACTAAGTAGCCTTTTTTATTGCCATAAAATCTGATTCCTTGATTGTTCTGATTTCTTCTCAAACAGTTCCTTTATTATTACGGGCTGAGTAGAATGACCGATAAATAAAGTTCCAAGCCTGAAAATTAGCGAGATTGAACATTCAGTCTTTATTCTGATGGCAAATGCCTAAAAGGTGATTATGAAATTTTTAATTTTTATTGTCGTACTGGTGCTGATCGTTATTTATTTTTATAACCGTATCGTTGCACTACGTGAAGCGGTGGTTTCTAGCGAAACAGAGATTTCTGTGCAATTAGATCGCCGCGGTAAGGTGTTTGATAGCTTATTGGCAACAGTCAAAAAATATTTAAGCCATGAAACGGAAGTCTTTACCAAAATCACTGAACTCAGAAGCCAAGCTCAGAATGCGACAGGGGATAAAGCTCGAGAAGCAGAGGATGCATTATCTAAAATGGTGAGCAGTGGTGCTATTAACGTAGCGGTTGAAGCGTATCCAGAGCTGAAATCTGATGCAATTATGGCAAACTTGCAAGAAGAGATCGTCTCTTCTGAAAATAAACTTTCTTTCGCAAAACGTGGTTATAACCGCTCTTTAGAAACATATAATGCTTATATTGCCTCTATGCCTGCTGCATTAATTGTTGGCATTATTCCTAGCCTAAAAATCAACAAAGAGTATTGGCGTTTAGACGAAGCTGATATCAAAACGGAAGAATCTCGTCGTATTAACTTCGATTAAATGGATGTTGCCATTGGCAGGGTTTAATTATGGATTTTAGAAACGTTATACGTAAAAACAATATCCGTACTCGGTTAGTTGTGATGAGTTATATTGTTTTGATGCTAGTCATTGGTTTGCTGGCAGATACGGCAACACACCCAGATGAGCGAATGGACTTCGCAGCTAATCTGATCGCATTTGCGACATTACAACAACTGCCTGTGGCAACGTTTATTATTCTTGGGCTGACATTTCTAGGTTTACTTTATATTCATTTCTTTGGGCATAAATTGATGCTTGCAGGAATGAATGCGACGGAAATCACCCAAGAAGGAGCTTCAACCCCGGAAGAAAGACAGCTATTCAATATTTTAGAAGAGCTCAGCTTAAGTGCGACATTACGCTATGTGCCGCGTCTGTATATTTTAGATACAGATGAACCCAATGCATTTGCCGCAGGGTGGAACCAGCGTAATGCGTTAGTTGGGGTGACTCGAGGATTATTGCAAACGCTAAATCGTCAAGAAGTTCAGGCCGTAATGGCCCATGAAGTAGGGCATATTATCCATGGCGATTCTAAATTAACATTGTATGTGGGAATTTTAGCGAATGTTATTTTGACGGTAACGAACGTTTTTGCTCAATTATTTATTCGTTCAGCAGGGCGTAGTCGCAATAATTCAGCAAACAAGGCACAGACAATCTTATTGTTGCTAAATATCCTATTACCGATTATTACGAAAGTGCTCTATTTTTATTTATCGCGTACTCGAGAATATATGGCAGATGCTGCCGCCGTGGATTTAACGTCAGATAACCAAGCGATGATCAGTGCATTGAAGAAAATTTCGGGGGATCATCAAAAGCATGATTATGATGATGAAAGTACTGGACAAGCGTATCGTCAGGCGGCATATATCTTTAATAAAGGTGACTCTGTTTTTTCTACCCATCCTTCCATTGAGAATCGAATTGCAGCCTTAGAAGGGCGTAAGCAGTTTTAAATCGAAGATAATAAATAATCGGTGCGTTTTTTATCAGTCTTTGACGAGATAGGCTGGTACAGCGCACCATTACACCCTATAATTCCCGCCAACCATAACACTTCGATGTTATGCATTTCATTTCTAAAATTTTTAACCAGGTTACCATTTTATGACTGACACATCGCATCACTGTACCATTGTAGGTATATCTGGCGCTTCTGCATCTGGCAAAAGCCTTATTGCAAGCACCTTATATCGGGAATTAAGAGAAAAGGTTGGTGATCATAATATCGGTGTTATTCCAGAAGACTGTTACTATAAAGATCAAACAGATATTCCTATGGAAGAACGACTCAAGGTGAATTACGACCATCCAAACTCCATGGATCATAGTTTACTTTATGAACACCTCAAATCACTGAAAAGTGGTCAAGCCGTCGAAATTCCTCAGTATGACTATGTCGCTCATACTCGCAAGCAGCAAACCGTCAGTTTTAAACCGAAAAAGGTTATTATTATTGAAGGTATCCTATTATTAACAGATAAGCGTTTACGCGAAGAGATGGATTTCTCTATTTTTGTGGATACTCCGTTGGATATCTGTTTAATGCGTCGTATTAAACGTGATGTTAATGAAAGAGGAAGAACATTAGATTCCGTCATTGAACAGTACAATAAAACAGTGCGTCCAATGTTCTTACAATTTATTGAACCATCGAAGCAATATGCCGATATTATCGTACCTCGTGGTGGTAAAAATCGTGTGGCAATTGATATTTTGAAAGCGAAAATTGGTGAATTCTGTCAGGACTAATCGCCTCGAATATCACCAGCGATAAGCTGCCATGAATATATAAAATAATGAAGGGGGAAAGTGATCATGCGTCTTTGTGACCGCGATATAATTCAGTGGATGGATGAAGGTCGACTTGTTATTAGCCCACGTCCGCCCGTTGAAAGGATCAACGGAGCGACTGCGGATGTTCGTCTTGGGAACCAATTTCGTGTTTTTCGTGGACATACAGCGGCATTTATTGACCTTAGTGGACCAAAAGATGAAGTGAACGCGGCGCTAGACCGTGTAATGAGCGATGAAATTGTTCTTAAAGAGGACGAACCTTTCTTCCTTCATCCTGGCGAGTTGGCGTTAGCTGTTACGCTAGAATCGGTTACGCTACCCGACAATTTAGTGGGGTGGTTGGATGGTCGCTCTTCTTTGGCGAGACTAGGGCTAATGGTCCACGTCACGGCTCACCGGATTGATCCCGGTTGGCGTGGACAAATTGTGTTAGAGTTTTATAATTCAGGTAAATTACCTTTGGCATTGCGCCCTGGCATGGTAATTGGTGCTCTGAGCTTTGAGCCATTATCAGGCAGTGCTGATCGCCCTTATAATAGCCGACAAGATGCAAAATATAAAAACCAGCAAGGTGCCGTTGGCAGCCGTATCAGTGAAGACTAGCTGATACGATAACAGGTGAGCTCGCCTCTTCTATGGAGTTTGAAGAGGTAAGCAGTCGCTAGCGTCAAGGAATGACAGGCGAAGGGCGTAACAAATAAAGTAAAAGAGAGGGATGAATGAAACGGTTTTTAACGACGCTGATTATTTTACTTGTGGTGGTAGTCGCTGGGCTAACAGCCTTAGTGATGTTAGTGAATCCGAATGACTTTAGAAGCTACCTCGTTCAACAAGTTGAGAAGAAAAGTGGTTACCAACTTGATTTCAAAGGTGATATGCGTTGGCATGTATGGCCAACATTAAGCATTATTACCGGTCCTATCTCGGTGATAGCACCTAACGCCAGTCAGCCTGTTTTAAGTGCAGATAATATGCGCTTAGATGTTGATTTATGGCCATTAATCTCCCATCGCTTATCTGTTGAGCAAATTGTCATTGATGGTGCGGTGATCCGAAAAACACCAGAAAGTGAGCCTGTTGCCACAGTCAATACCCCAGTTGCTCCAGGTGGCAGCCAAGTACCAGCAGACACATCCGATAAGAGCAAATGGTTATTAGATATCAGTAAGATTGATATCACCAACAGCTTAGTTATTTGGCAAACTCCGAAAGACGAATACAATTTACGCAATATTAATTTGTCACTGAAGAAAAGTGACGATAAACAAGTTGCGCTGAAATTCAGCGGTAATTTAAATAAAAACCAGCAAGAATTTAATTTTGATATTAAATCAGATATCGATTTATCTAAATTATCTCAGCAAGTGAGTGGGAAAATTACTCAGTTTGATTACCAACTCAGTGGTGTTGATTTACCTGAAAATGGGATTAGTGGCAAAATAATCTCAGATTTTCTGTATACAAAATCTAATTCAGGTGCAATTAGCCTTGATAACATCTTCATTCAAGCGAATGAAAGTGAATTAACAGGAACAATAAGCGCAAATTTAACTGATATTCCAGATGTGAATGTTAATTTATCCTCGCCTTCTTTGAATCTCGATAGATTAATTGGGCAAGCTCCTGCGGCAGGTAAATCTAATACAGCCAGTGCCGCATCTGAAAATACCGTTAGTAATAATGAGCGTGTAGGAGTCAAACCGGTGATTTCTGGTTCCAACATGCAGAAGTATGATTTAACGGGGCTGAACGGGTTTACTGCTCAATTTAATGTTTCAATGGATACACTGATTTACCGCGGTATGTCGATGACCGGGGTAAAAATTAAGGGTGATAACCAAACACCACGTTTAACCATTTCTCAGTTAGAGGGCAATGCGTTCGGTGGGCAATTCTCACTGCCCGTAACCATTAACTACAGCGCTATTCCTGCGCAGGTTTCGGCAAAACCTGTATTTAGTAATATTAATCTTACTCCGGTATTAAAGGCATTTAGTATGCCTGAAAAACTGAGCGGGATTATCTCATTAAATGCCGCATTATCCGGTATTGGCTACGATGATTATGCGGTTAAAAATCAGTGGCAAGGACCGGTTAATTTTGAGCTACGCAACGCTAAATTGGCGGATTTAAACATTCCACAGTTGATCCAACAATCGGTGTCCCGTTTTACTAATAAAATCAATATGCCAACAGATACCAATAGTTTCACAGAAGTGGATTTATTCACGGTGTCGGGATATCTCAATAAAGGGAATATGAATATTTCCTCTCTTAAAGCAACGTCTTCACTGTTGAATATTACAGGGCAGGGGCGCGTGAATATACCAAAAGAAACCATCGATGTTAATTTAGGCGTAAACATTCTCGGCGGATGGGCTGGTGACTCTCGTTTAGTTCAGCAGTTGCGTAGTATGAATATTCCACTGCGTATTTACGGTGGTTGGAATAACTTACAGTATCAATTGGATGTGGAAAAATTACTGCGTAATGAGCTACGAACTCAAGCTAAAGAAGCAATTGGTAACTTTTTGAAAAAAGAAGAAAATAAAGGGTTGAATGATTTATTGAATGCGTTGTAGAGACGGTAATTTACAGCATTTATTTATAAACCGCTTTTAACCATACTAACTAAAAGCGGTTTAGTCATTAATCTCGGTAATTACTTAGATTCATTTTCAGTAAAATCATGTTCTCTTTGTTTTCTAGCCACGATTTCTTTAAAAAATCCTTTTGACCGGATATTTTTGCCTTTCTTTTGTTCTGCTACCAGTTCTTGAGAGTTAGAGCTAGATTTTTATTTTTTAATTTATGGTACGAGTAGCTTTAGTTATTTAGCTCAGATTCTGAAGGTCTTTGATTGTTTTTCTTAGCATGGTTATTTCTGTCTTTATATTTTGACCAATGGGTAAATCATTTGTGTTTAAATGTTGCGTTGAAAGATTTTTTTTAGTCAGAACAGTATCACTTATAGAGGATATGAGTGCATTGGCTTTATTATGAAGATCTTCCTTATGAGTGGCTTTTTTATCCGTAATGACTTTAGGATATGCTTGTGAATCATTTTTTACATTATTTGCGGCACGAGCAAACTCAGTAGTTTTACTTTGCTGGTCAGTGATGCTGACTCGGCGAAGATGAATGTATGCGATATTATTAATATTATCCATTATAGCGGCTCCATTAAAGATTGATTATTAAACATATTTAATTATTCAATGAGTCAATGATCATTTCTTTAAAAAAACGCTACTACATTTGAGGTATAACGATTGCGATGGGAATAGATAAAAAAATACCGGCTCTATATGACAATAGAACCGGTATTCAATCTTATATTAATCGTAACTAGTCATCGACATAGTCGTAGCCATCACCCACAGGTGCAGGTGGTGTAATCAAGACTTTATTAACGCGATGGCTATTCACCTCAAGAGGTTGGAAAATACAGCCATTGATTTCGACTTGCTCACCCACTTCAGGGACGCGTTGTAAATGTTCCATTAAAAGACCAGCAATAGTTTCATACTCACGCTTATCATCCAGCTCCATTGGGATATACATAATTAAATCTTCCAGTGGCATAAAGCCATTGGCAATCCATGTACCATCGTCCAATTTTTGAATGTCATGGCGGGAGTCATTTTCTTCATCACCAACAGGTAAGTTACCTGCGATAGTTTCCATCACGTCAGTCAAGGTAACGATACCTTCAACAGAACCAAATTCATCCACAACAAACGCAAAGTGTGTATGCGCTTTACGGAATTGTTCTAACGCTTTTAACAGTGATAAACCTTCAGGGAAAATAAGCGGTTGAGTGACCAATGCTCGCAAGTTCAGTTGTTCACCGCTAAGCTGCTGCTTCACTAAATCCAGCACATATACCACACCAATTGGGTCGTCACTGATACTTTCATCGACAACAACAAAACGAGAGTGTGGATTTTTCTCCATTAGGTCAATGAGTTCAGCGGAGGATTTATTAATATCCAAATAATCTACGTCATGGCGGGACGTCATAATACTTTCTACGTTACGTTGCGCCATACCCAGCACACGAGCGATCATTAAACGCTCTTGAGGGTCGAAAACGGATTGGTTATCTGAAATTAAATCAGAGGTTCTCGCGTCTAATTCACCACGTTCAGCTTTACCGCTTAAAATGCGCAATACGGCTTCTGCGGTACGTTCACGTAGAGGGCGGCTGCCTTTTAAGAATTTACGGCGGTTAAACTGCGCAAACTGGTTAAGCACCTCTATCATGATAGAGAAACCAATTGCCGCATACAGGTAACCTTTTGGAATGGCGTAACCAAAACCTTCAGCCACTAAGCTGAAACCAATCATCAGTAAGAAGCTTAAGCATAGAATGACGATGGTAGGGTGTGCGTTAACGAAGTTGGTCAGTGGTTTACTTGCCCAGATCATTAACATCATGGCGATAGTCACAGCGGCAACCATGACACCGATATGGTCAACCATACCGACAGCGGTAATCACCGAGTCTAATGAAAATACCGCATCCAATACGATAATTTGCGCGACAACAGCCCAGAAATTGGAGGTTTTACGTTGGTTATTGGTATGCTCGTCTTTTCCTTCTAACCGCTCGTTTAGCTCCATCGTGGCTTTAAACAAGAGGAATATCCCCCCGATAAGCATTATCAGATCTCTGGCACTAAATGGATGGTTAAATAGCGTTAGAATCGGTTGAGTTAGCGTGATCAGCCACGAGAGGCTGAATAATAGAATAATACGCATAACCAGGGCACACGTTAACCCTGTGATACGAGCTCTATCACGCAGTTTAGCTGGGAGTTTATCGGCCAAGATGGCGATAAAAACGAGGTTATCAATACCAAGAACGATTTCAAGAACGATTAGGGTAGCTAAACCCGCCCAAATCGAAGGATCTGCGATCCATTCCATACAGTTTGTTTTACCTTCTGATATGACGGCTTATACCGACGGATGAATAATGAGGTTTGTTGACAGAAATATCAATAAAAATTCATCCAAGTAGCGTGATATTTGACAAAAAATGATTCGATTAGTTTATCGATTGCATCAATAACTACCATGGAGCATCATCCTGAGTTAACATGTGATCCCGTTAACAGAATGTCAGCACAATCGAGGCTGACTTGGTCCTAATCAGACAGGAGTTTTTCATGTCAAAGCAGCAGATTGGTGTTGTCGGAATGGCTGTCATGGGTCGCAACTTAGCCCTAAATATCGAAAGCCGCGGTTATTCAGTATCGATTTTTAACCGTTCAAAAGATAAAACAGATGAAGTCATTGCCGAAAATCCAGGGAAAAAATTAGTTCCCAACTACACGATTGAAGAGTTTGTCGACTCTCTGGAAAAACCACGCCGCATCCTGTTGATGGTTAAAGCGGGTGAAGCAACGGATAAAACCATTGCTGCATTAACGCCACACTTAGACAAGGGTGACATTTTAATCGATGGTGGTAACACTCTGTATAAAGACACGATCCGTCGTAATCGTGAACTGTCTGAACAAGGATTTAACTTCATCGGTACGGGAGTTTCCGGTGGTGAAGAAGGAGCATTGAAAGGTCCTTCAATTATGCCTGGCGGACAAAAAGAAGCTTACGAATTAGTTGCACCAATCTTAAAAGAGATCGCAGCAAAAGCGGAAGGCGAACCATGTGTGACTTACATTGGTCCAGATGGTGCTGGTCACTACGTGAAAATGGTTCACAACGGTATCGAATACGGTGATATGCAGCTCATCGCTGAAGCTTACTCTTTATTAAAAGGTTCACTGAACCTGAGCAATGAAGAATTAGCGGACATTTTCTCTGAGTGGAACCAAGGCGAGTTGAGCAGCTACCTGATTGAAATTACGGCAGATATCTTCAAGAAAAAAGATGAAGATGGTAAGTATCTGGTTGATGTGATTTTAGATGAAGCAGCTAACAAAGGTACAGGTAAATGGACTAGCCAAAGTGCTTTAGATCTTGGCATCCCACTGACCTTGATCACTGAGTCTGTCTTTGCTCGTTATCTTTCTTTCCTGAAAGATCAACGTGTTGCTGCATCTAAAGTATTAACGGGTCCTGCACTGAAAACCGTTGAAGGTGATAAAAAAGCCTTTATCGAGAAAGTCCGTCGTGCGCTTTACTTAGGTAAAATCGTTTCTTACGCTCAAGGTTTCCAGCAATTAAAAGCGGCGTCAGATGAATACAACTGGGATCTGAACTACGGCGAAATCGCGAAAATCTTCCGTGCTGGCTGTATCATCCGTGCGCAGTTCCTGCAAAAAATCACTGATGCTTACAATGACAACGCGCAGATTGCAAACTTACTGTTAGCACCTTACTTCAAACAAATCGCAGATGAGTACCAACAAGCTCTGCGTGATGTTGTCTGCTACGGCGTACAAAACGGTATCCCAACACCAACATTCTCAGCGGCTATTTCTTACTACGATAGCTACCGTTCAGCGGTACTGCCTGCGAACTTGATTCAAGCGCAGCGTGACTACTTTGGTGCTCATACTTATAAACGTACTGATAAAGAAGGCGTTTTCCACACTGAGTGGATGGAATAAAGATAAACCGTTAGGCTATCTTCCATAAGTGAAAAAAGGTGCTCAATTGAGCGCCTTTTTTATTTTTAGCTTTTTATACACTTTCAGACTTCGAGTATTTCTTTCCTCACGCTTTTCCCGTTGAATACCCAGACAAAAATAGATTAAAAAAACAAAATAGGTATTTCACAGCATGAAATCCAAAACGATAAGTTCAATGGTAGTCGGTGTCACTCTTCTCGTTTCGATAGCGCTTATTTCAGGAATGGTATTATCGATGAACGACGAGCCGTATCATGAAATCGACAGTAAGGGTGAAAAAGTCGGTTACAGTATTTACGTTATTTATCATGATAAAGTTTATGCGAGTGTACCGAGCAATGGCTTTTATCTGATGAAGGATGCCGATCCTGCGAGTTTTAAATTATTACCGGAAGGTACTTATTATGAGCACCAGTTTGCGATAGATAAAAATCATGCCTATTGTGGGAACTTGGCAATCCCTGCATTTAATCCTAACAGCGTAAAATCGCTGGGAAATAACTATTTTACGGATGGAAATCAGACCGTATATTGCTCAATGGGCTCAGTAAGGAATTATGAGCTTTCAACAATGGATGAATTATTTCAGTCTTGGTTATATGGTTGGGATTTAGGGGATAAACCGCAAACTTATATTTACCCGATGAAACCACTTCCTGCATCATCGACGCCATATCAATCATTATTGTCACGTTATTTGGCAACTGACGGACAGCGCATTTTTTATCAAGGGGAATATATGCCAGATGCGGATCCTGCGACCCTACAGGATATTGGCTCCCTTCAGGATGATGATTCCGTGAGGGATAGCCTTCATTTTTATCGGGATAATCTTAATGTCTATTATGACCAATATAAATTGCCAATAAAGAGTCATTCTGGTTTATACAGCTTGATATTGGACGGGTTATTTCAAGAAGGTTATTTGATTGATCCGCAATCTGGCAATGTGGCGATGAATGATATTTTATTTCCTGAGCAACACGCGCCTTATCAGCTAATAAGCCGTCATAGTCAGCATGTGAATCAAGCCCTGTTTTTGTCGAGAGATGGCGTATTTTTCTATCATAGAGAAAAAGAAATTATTGTTCGCGCGGGAGCGAATCCATTTATTGACGGTGAATTAAAAGAAATTGCACCTTTAGTGTTCACTCATAATAACCAAACGTATTATCTACAGGATTCCGAGATTTGGGGAACCAATAAAAATCCGGGGTTAATTTCACGGAGTACAAAAATATATCGTTTCAATGAAACGAATAACTCACCATGGGAAAAGGTGGGTGATTTAGATCATCGTAGATTTGGTCAGGTATGGAAAAAAGGGGATGAATATTATTATTTTGATAATTTAGGCTCCACTCAATTAATTCGATATACCATTTATCGAGTAGATAACCAGCGTACCGTGAACCGTTTATTGAATGAAAAGTTATTACCAAGAGATATTCGTGTCTTGATTGATAATGATGATTTACAGCCGATAAGAGGCACCGAAGTGGTTCATGCAATTACCAAGTATCGATAAGATTCGATATCTATACAGAAATTCTGATATTATCGATAGCCATTTTCGAAATCGTTATCGATAACTCACCTGCTCAGAATCGGTCATATGCATAAATTTCTCGCTTTATTATTACTTTTAGTCCTATTAGGACCTCTTGGGATAGATCTGTATTTACCGACTATTCCAGCTATCGCTAAAGATTTAGGGAGTAGCGAGTCTATAATCCAATCGACCATCGGATTATTTATTTTAGTCTTAGGGATTGGACAGCTAATTTCTGGACCATTAGTCGATAGATTTGGTCGTAAGCCTATCGCTATCATTGGGTTAGCTATTTATCTAGCTGGATCCATTGTGGCCGCATTCTCAACGACGGCAGGGTTATTTATTGCTTCTCGGCTGTTACAAGGAGTGGCTGTGTGCTGCACCTCTGTAGTGGCATTTAGTTGTGTCCGTGACCGTATGAATGGCACAGAAGCCGCGAGAGCATTTGGATTTTTAAATGGAACGCTGAATATTGTACCTGCATTGGCGCCATTGTTAGGGGGATTACTGGCGGAAGCATGGGGATGGCGAGCGCCATTTTGGTTCTTGGCGATTTATGCTGTAGCGATTTTCCTGCTAATTTTATTTTTTCTCCCAGAGACGCGTCCTGCCAGCTTACAACAGGTCAAAAAGCTCCAGTTTAAGAGTTATTTTCGCATTCTGACGAGTGAGCATTTTTTGATTTTTGCATTGGTAAATGCCGGCGCAATGGGCATGGCACTGACGTATGTCTCTTTAGCTCCTAGCGTATTAATGGGAGATGCTAAGCTATCGCCTCTCGAATTTTCAATTGTCTTTGGTGTCAATGGCTTTTGGATCATGCTGGCAAGTTATATTGCGAACTATTGTATTCGCAAAATGGGACGTCCAGCCTGTTTATCAATCGGGAGTGTCATGATGGCACTTGGTTGCATCGGCTTATTATTCGGTTTGATGGTGCTTTCACCTGAAATGCAAACCCATTGGTTAGTGTATATGTTGCCGGTTGCCTGCGCGTGTACAGGGCTTGCCTTTATGATGGGCACGGCGACAAGCTATGCGTTAGAGCCATTTGGCAATGAGGCTGGGGCGGCATCAGCCCTCGTGGGGTTTGTGCAAATGGCGGGTGGCGCTGTATTAGGGTTATGTGCAATTGCGTTACCGATAGCACCGAAATTGTCCCTTGCTCTAGTGATGCTAGCGGGATGTATTTTCGGATTAATTGCAAGAAAAACCAGTATAAAACGCGCTGCCATAATAGAGAAAATTGAGTAATCGATATGGTTAATAATCCATTATTAAAGCAGCCGAGGATCGGTTAGCGGTGATGTAGTGTGAACGCAATTACATCACCATAGAATGCGTTCTATGGTAATAAAATACTGATTTAAAGGTTATTTACCATGAAAAAGAAACATTGGTCGAAAACGCAGTTATTACATGAAGTTGTTAAAAATTCCAATATCCATCTTAAAGGACGCCACAGTTACTATAGTGACTGTTGGGATGACGGTTTCGAACAATCGGTGGTTCGTTATTTACAAGGCGATGAACAGAGCCGAGATTGGCAGTTAGCTTGGCATGTAGACCAATTGTATATTGGCGATTATGTGTGTATTGGGGCGGAAACTGTGATTTTGATGGGCGGTAATCATACTCATCGATTGGATTGGTTCTGCCTGTATCCTTTTCTTGAGCATATTGAAGCGGCTTATGTTGGTAAAGGCGATACAATAATTGAAGATGGCGTTTGGATTGGCATGCGGGCATTTATTATGCCGGGAGTCAAAATAGGTGAGGGAGCGGTGATTGCGACCAATAGCGTCGTGACTAAAGATGTTCCGCCTTATACCATTGTGGGAGGGAACCCTGCGCAGCCTATTAAAACTCGTTTTTCTTCTGACGTGATAGAACAATTATTAGCGCTGAAGATATATGAATGGAGTGAAGATAAATTCGAGGCATTAAAAAGATTTATTTGCAGTTCGGATTTCCTGGCATTAAAAGACGCTAGTGAACACTATGACCAAACTCAGTAATGGGTTATGGTGTTGAAACACCGGATTTTTCAATTATAGAGGGTTATCCGTGGATAACCCTTTTTCAGTTTAATTACCCATCATTTTGTGACTATATTAGTTTTTTTATTACCATAAAACGAGTGCGTTAATTAGGTAGCAAAGGTGTTATTTTATTTATGCTATATCAAGCTCATGATTTGTGCGAATAAACTCGACTAAAGTGGGTGACGCGATACGCTGGTAATCTTGGGTATTAAGAATAATTGAACGTTCTAAGCTTCCTGCATTAAAGGCGAGTTCATCAAAGCGCACAAACAGATAAGGGTCAGCAATAAGCTTTAACGAAGGATGGAAGCTAAAAGGAGGGATGGCACCAAAAACACAATGGGTAAGTTCATCAACCTCTTTTGGGCTCGCTAATGATGCGCGGGTTCCACCAATTGCTTTGGCAATTTTACTCAAGTCGGCTTGTTGATCCGCAGGTAGGATGGCTAAAACATGCTGACGTACGCCATTTCCTTTTACATGGCAGACTAACCCTTTGGCGCCTTGACCTAGCTGTGTGCCGCGGATTTTTGCCACTTCTTCAGATTTTCCCGCCGTTGGGTGCTCCATCACGCGATATTTTGCATTTTGGCTATTCAGTAATTGGGTTAACTGTGTAAAAACGTCATTGTCAGACACAATGAGCTCCTTCAAAAGTCCACATCAAATGAGGGGAATGATAGCAAGTTCAGAGAGAGAAACAATGACGAGAGAAGAAAGTAAGGGCAGCTATCATAAAATAGTTACCCTTAAGCCAGTTACTGATGGCGTTCTTTTAAACGCTTGATAATGGCGGTCAAATCGAGGTTTTGATCTTGCAATAGCACCATTAAGTGGTACATCAAATCGGCGGCTTCGTTGGTTAATTCTTCGCGGTCATTCACCGTGGCAGCGAGTGCGGTTTCAACGCCTTCTTCACCCACTTTTTGTGCAATACGCTTGGTGCCGCTAGCATACAGACGGGCAGTATATGAACTTTCTGGCGAGGCATTTTTACGCTCTTTTAGTAAGGTTTCTAATTCATATAAAAAACCCCATTCGCTTTGAGCTGGCGCAAAGCAGCTGGTGGTGCCGTTATGGCAGGTTGGGCCATCAGGCAGCGCCATGGCAAGCAAAGTATCGTTATCGCAGTCAGCGACAATATCGACTAAATTTAGGAAGTTGTTGGAAGTCTCACCTTTAGTCCACAAGCGCTGTTTGGTGCGAGAGAAAAAGGTGACTTTACGGCTCTCTAAAGTCACTTTCAGCGCTTCTTGGTTCATATAACCCAACATGAGAACATCACCAGAAATAGCGTGCTGAACGATGACGGGCATTAGGTTATCGACTTTTTGCCATGCAAGCTGATTACATTGTTCTGTGGTTAACATACTCTTATTTGAACTCCATTTTCTGCTAAGTACTGCTTTAAGTCACCGATGTTAATAATCTGCTTGTGGAACACCGAAGCGGCTAAAGCGCCATCGACGCCAGCGTCAGTAAAGGCGTCTAGGAAGTGGATTTTTTCCCCTGCACCGCCGGAGGCGATCAGTGGAACTTGGCACACTTCACGAACTTTTTTCAGTTGTACCAGATCGTAACCTTGTCGTACACCGTCTTGGTTCATCATATTGAGCACAATTTCTCCGGCGCCGCGCTGCTGAACTTCTTTCACCCAATCAAGGGTTTTCCAGCGAGTTTGGGTGGTGCGTTTTTCATCCCCTGTGAATTGATAAACTAAATATTCATTTGTTTCTGCGTCAAACCATGTATCGATTCCAACCACGATGCACTGAACACCAAAGCGATCAGCCAAACGGCTAATTAGAGTTGGATCAGACAATGCAGGGGAGTTGATTGAAATTTTGTCTGCGCCAAAAGAGAGGATCTGAGCAGCATCTTCCACGCTTTTAATTCCACCCGCCACGCAGAAGGGAATATCAATCACTTCGGCTACTTTGGCGACCCAGCTTTTATCAACAACACGACCATCTGAAGATGCAGTAATATCGTAAAAAACCAGTTCATCGGCCCCTTCTTGGGCATAACGTTGTGCGAGAGGAACGATATCGCCAATGATTTCGTGGTTGCGAAATTGCACACCTTTAACAACTTGTCCGTCACGGACATCCAAACAAGGAATTATGCGTTTTGCCAACATTCAATTGCCTCCGTTACGGTAAACTTACCTTCTAATAATGCGCGTCCAACAATAACACCCGCAGCACCAGAGGCTGGCAAGGCGGCGATATCATCTAAATTACCAATTCCACCAGAGGCTTGAATTTCAATATCGGGAAATTTTTCGCTAATTTCGCGGTACAAATTCACATTCGAGCCTGATAGGGTGCCATCTTTGGAGATATCGGTACAAAGAACATGTTTCAAGCCATAAGGGCGATATATTTCAATGGCTTGTTCAAGGGATAAATTGGAGTTTTCTTGCCAGCCGCTAATGGCAATTTCTTTGATGCCTTGCGCATTAATGCGCACATCTAATGCTAATACGATAGCGTCGCCACCATAACGTTGAAACCAAGTTTTCACGAGCTCAGGTTTGGTGACCGCAGTGGAACCAATGACAACACGAGTCGCTCCAGCATCGAGTAGTGCTTTGACATCATCCTCGGTACGAATACCACCGCCAACTTGGACAGGAACACTGACGCCTGCCAGTAGTTTTTTCAGCAGAGGAATTTGGCGTTTCTGTGGGTCTTTTGCACCAGTTAAATCGACTAAGTGAAGTAACTTAGCGCCTTGTTTTTCATAGTCTTGTAAGCGTGGTAGTGGGTCTGTGCCATAATCAGTTTGTTTGGCGTAATCCCCTTGATGTAAACGCACCACAGTGCCATCAATTAAATCTAAAGCAGGTATGATCATGGTTTACATCTCCAAAAAGTTTTGGATCAAGCGAGCACCCGCGGCACCCGAACGTTCTGGGTGGAACTGAACGCCATAGAAATTATCTTTATTCACAGCACTACTAAACAGGTTGCCATATTGTGTTTGCGCGATGGTGTTGGCGGAAATAGGCATTGAATAGCTGTGCACAAAATAAAAATAGGCATCGTCGCTGATCCCTTTAAATAGGGGATTGCCCGCGAGTGCTTTCACTTGATTCCAACCACTGTGGGGGACCGGTAACCCGTTCGCATCCATTTTACGTACGGGGCTGTCAATTAACCCTAACAGTGGAATTTCTGTTTGACCTTCTTCGCTGATATTGCCCAGTAATTGCATACCTAAACAGATACCTAAAACAGGCTGAGTCAGTGCTTTAATTAAAGGGATAAGTTCACGCTCAGCGAGCTTTTCCATCGCAGCGCTGGCAGTGCCTACACCAGGTAAAAATACTTTGTCAGCTTGTAAAATGGTGTTGGTATCACGGCTGACGGTTGGTTCGTAGCCTAAGCGTTTAATGGCATAGGAGACAGAGGCTAAGTTTGCACAGCCCGTATCAAGGATTACAACCTTCATTACAGAACTCCTTTCGAACTTGGTAGAGTGTCCCCTTCAACACGAATCGCTTGGCGTAATGTACGACCAAACACTTTAAATAGGCTTTCTGCTTTGTGGTGATCGTTTTTTCCTTTGGTTTTTAGGTGCAATGTACAGCCCATTGCATAGGATAATGAACTAAAGAAGTGCTCAATCATCTCAGTGCTAAGGTCGCCAACGCGCTGATATTTAAACTCCGCTTTATATTCCAAGTGTGGTCGACCTGAAATGTCCAGCGCACAGCGTGCTTGACACTCGTCCATTGGCAGAACAAAACCGAAACGTGCAATTCCGCGTTTATCACCCAGAGCGACACGTAACGCCTCACCTAAGGCTAACCCCGTGTCTTCGACAGTGTGGTGGTCATCAATAAATAGGTCGCCATTAACCTCAATGCGTAAGCGGAAACCGCCATGGGTCGCGATTTGATCCAGCATATGATCAAAGAAGCCAACACCCGTGCTGATTTTGCTACCACCTTCTTGGTCTAACCACACTTCTACTTGGATATTGGTTTCTTTCGTGACGCGTTCAACTAGCGCGTAGCGGTTACGCTTAGTGAGTTGATTGGCGATAGCATTCCAATCAAGTTCGTTGGCGCTGTAACGTAGCCCTTTAATTCCCATATTTTGGGCAAGTTGTATGTCGGTTTCGCGGTCACCAATGACATAACTGTTTTCAATATCTAATACGCCGTCTTTCAGGTAATTTTCTACCAACTTAGTTTTTGGTTTACGGCATGCACAGTTATCCGCAGGCAAATGTGGGCAAATTAACACATCATCAAAGCGGATACCTTGAGATTCAAATACTTGCATCATTAAATTGTGGGGCGGATCGAAATCTTCAGTCGGAAAGCTTGCTGTACCTAAGCCGTCTTGATTAGTAATCATCACTAAGCGATAGTTGGCTTTTTGTAACGCTAAAAGGCTAGGAATGACATTGTTTTCAAAGGCTAATTTACTGAGACTATCCACTTGGAAATCTGTCGGTGGCTCGGTAATTAATGTTCCATCACGGTCGATAAAAAGAATTTTCTGGCTCATGACTATTTCCTAATTAGCAAAGTGCTTTGATAGCTTCAATAACACGGACATTTTCGATTTCAGTACCAATCGTGATGCGTAAGCAGTTGACCAGACCGGGTTGTTTGCTTTGATCGCGTAGGATAATGCCTTGATCCCACAGCGCTTTGAAAACTTTCGCACCATCGGTAAAACGCACCAGAATATAGTTGGTTTCACTTGGGTAAACCGTTTCAACGAGCGGTAACTCACGCAGTGCTTCAGAAAGTGCAATGCGATTATCACGGATTTCCAATACACGCTTTTTCATGGTTGTGATGCCATCTGCATCTAATGCCTTCTCTGCAATGAGTGCGACAGGGGTCGAAAGAGGGTAAGGTGCAATGACTTTTAGCAAGACTTCAATCACTTCGGCGGATGCTAACGTAAACCCACAGCGTAGCCCCGCCAAAGCAAAGGCTTTTGATAAGGTTCTTAAAATTACTAAATTCGGGTATTTCGCCAGCCAGCTGACAACACTAAATTCAGGGCAGAATTCAATATAAGCTTCATCAACCACAACCAATGCCTGTCCAGCAGTCATCTCTAATACGTCGAGCAGGGCTTGATTATCGATGATATTGCCGGTCGGGTTATTCGGGCTGCAAATATAAATCAGTTTGGTATTGGATAAATTTTCACGGATAGCGGCAACATTTAATGACCAGTCAGGAAGTGTCAGAATTTTTTTCTGTTCTACACCAAACGTTTCTGCACTGACACTGTACATTCCGTAAGTAGGAGGGCAGAACATGACAGCGTCTTTACCAGGCTCGCAAAATGCGCGTATCAGTAATTCAATAGATTCGTCCGCCCCGCGACAAACTAAGACTTGCTCTGGGGATAATCCGGCGTAAGCTGCGTAATTATTGATGACACCCGCGGGTTGGGCTTCTGGATAACGGTTGAGGTTACGCTCAATAAATTGGTAATCCGGTGCTGTTGGGTATTCATTTGCGTTCAGCCACACATCGCCATTCCCGCCAAGACGGCGAGCTGACATATATGGGGTCATCACTTTTACATTTTCACGCGCAAGGCTGGCGGCATTAAACGTCTGGCTCATGTTTCACTCCTGATTTTGTTTTTTTAGTTCGGTGACACGTAGGGTAACGGCGTTTTTGTGAGCGGTAAGCTGTTCAGCTTGCGCTAATGTTTCTATGGTGTTTGCTAACCCTAACAATCCTTGAGCCGAGAGTTTTTGTACTGTCATTCTCTTCATAAAATCGGCTAAACCAAGGCTTGAATAGGTTGATGTATAACCATAAGTTGGCAATACGTGATTGGTGCCAGACGCATAATCTCCCGCCGATTCTGGGGACCAATCGCCAACAAATACGGAGCCTGCGCTGGTGATAGATTCCACGAGTTCGTCCGCATTGCGGGTTTGTAAAATCAAGTGTTCAGGTCCATAGCGGTTACTGATTTCCACGCATTGTTCGATAGAATCGGCGATAATGACGCGGCTTGCGCTAAGTGCTTCACGGGCAATGGATGCACGGGATAACACCGCAAGTTGCTTCTCTGTTTCTTCAATGACACGCTGAGCAAAATCAGCACTATCTGTCAGTAAAATCACTTGAGCATCAGGCCCATGCTCCGCTTGGGATAATAAGTCAGAGGCGGTAAACGCAGGGTTGGCTTGGCTGTCAGCAATCACTAATACTTCGGAAGGACCCGCAGGCATATCAATCGCTGCACCTTGATAGCTTTGACTAACTTGGCGTTTAGCTTCGGTGACATAGGCATTTCCCGGACCAAAAATTTTATCAACGCTAGGAATGCTTTTGGTACCAAATGCCATCGCGGCAATAGCTTGTGCTCCTCCAACTTGGAAGATATCTGTAATCCCACACAGCTTCGCAGCATATAAAATTTCATCTGCAATCGGCGGTGGTGAACAGAGAATAATCTTGCGGCAACCCGCAATATTCGCAGGGGTTCCTAGCATCATGACGGTAGACAGTAATGGTGCAGAACCGCCCGGGATATACAGCCCAACGGAATCAATCGGGCGGGTGACTTGTTGACAAACGACTCCCGCTTGGGTTTCAACGGTGATCGGCGTGGGTTTTTGAGCTTCGTGGAAGCGACGAATGTTACCAATCGCTGTATTCATTGCCGCTTTTATGTTATCGCCAAGGCGAGCTTGGGCTTCATCAACGGCTTCTTGTGAAACACGAACAGAGCTAATCTCTGTTTTATCAAAACGTTGGCTCAGAGCGATAAGCGCAGCATCGCCCCCAGTGCGCACTTGATCAATAATTTGGCTGACAGCGGCGCTAATGTTGCCAGAGGCGGCAATAGCAGGGCGCATCAGTAATGTTTCTTGCTGTTCTTCAAGGCAGTCTGACCAGCGAATTGGTTGATTGAATCCCAGTTCCATGGCGATTTACTCCATCATTTTTTCAATTGGTAAAACAAGGATTGAACTTGCGCCCAAGGATTTCAGTTTTTCCATGGTTTCCCAGAATAGGGTTTCTGAACTGACCATGTGCATTGCAACGCGGCTTTGGTCGCCAGCTAATGGCAGAATTGTTGGTCGCTCAGCACCCGGTAACAGTGCGATGATTTCTTCGAGTTTTTCACCCGGAGCATGCAACATAATGTATTTTGATTCGCGGGCTTGGATAACGCCTTGAATACGCGTCATCATGCGGTCAATTAACTGTTGCTTATCGGCTGACATTTCGCCATCACGCTGGATTAAACAGGCTTTTGAGCGGTAGATGACTTCCACTTCTTTTAAGCCGTTTGCTTCAAGGGTTGCGCCTGTAGAAACGAGGTCACAAATGGCATCGGCTAAACCAGCGCGTGGCGCGACTTCTACAGAACCGTTCAGTAAGCAAGATTTAAATGTCACGCCTTTTTCATCAAAATAGCGTTTTAGTAGGTACGGGTAAGAGGTGGCGACACGGGAACCATTCAAGCATTCTGCCCCGGTATAATTGAAGTCTAATGGCGCAGCTAGAGAGAGGCGGCAGCCACCAAAATCAAGGCGACGTAAGGTGGTAAATTGCGGTTTTTCGCCACGCGCTTGGCGGCTTAATACTTCTTCTTCTAATACGTTTTCACCGATGATACCGAGGTCAACAACACCATCCATGACCAGCCCTGGAATATCGTCATCGCGCACACGAAGTAAATCAATAGGCATATTTTCTGCATAAGCAATCAATCGCTGCTGTTGTAAATTGATTTTAATGCCGCAGCGAGCAAGGAGTTCTCTTGATTCTTCGCTTAAACGTCCTGACTTTTGTATTGCGATACGTAAACGTGATTTGTCCAACATAATTCTACTCCACATCCCAAAAATATCTTTTTGATTAATAATAAAAAAACCCTCGGAAGATTATCTTCCGAGGGTTCTCTCAATTTGCATTTCAGCCACCGGAAGAGTCGTTGATCGTCTTCCAGCACACATCGCCCGAAAGACTAATCAGGATGATGGTGGTGATGATGGTTGCGTGAAATACAGGTCATAATAGCTTCCGTTTAGTTATTTGGATAATTGCTTAAACATTCAATACTAATCAAGCTATCCGATTTCATACTATGAATGCAACCCTTTTTTTTCAAAATAACGCATAATAATTAGTTAGTGGTTTTTTATAGTGATTAATCTCTTGGAAAATAGCTTCGGAAGTTAAATGATTTTCAGCTAATCTATGGGCAATGATGTAATCACTTTCTCAGTAGCGGGACAGTAACATGAAAAAAATCACCATTATTGGTTTAGGTTGGTTAGGTGTACCTCTAGCAAATCGCTTGATGGCTCACGGAATGAATGTGGCAGGAACAAAAACGAGTATCGATGGTGTTGAAGCGGCTCGTGGGGTAGGTATTGATTGTTATCAATTGCAGTTAACCCCAGAATTACGCTGTGATGTCGATGATTTGGACCAGTTAATGGAAGGAACCGAGGTATTGGTGATTTTACTGCCGCCATCGAAAGTTATCCTTTCAGGGTATATTGTGGCCATTGAGCAATTAGTGGACAGCGCAATAAGCTATCGGGTTCCTCGAGTTATTTTTACGTCATCCACATCTGTCTATGGTGAGGTTGAGGGGGTTATTACGGAAGATGCGCCTTTATTGGGTGAAACAGCCTCCGCTAAAGCGTTAATTGCTGTTGAACAGTGGCTTCATGGGTTACCGAATATTCGTGTAGATGTACTGCGACTAGCGGGTCTGGTCGGGGAGAATCGGCATGCAGGGAGATTCCTTGCAGGAAAAGAGCAAGTCAAGGGCGCGAATCAGCCAGTTAATATGGTGCATCAAGACGATGTTATTGCAGCGATTTTGTTATTAATTCAGCGATCAGAAGGTGGGCATGTTTATAATTTATGTGCGCCCGAGCACCCAACTCGCCAGCAGTTTTATACTGAAGCCGCTGAGTCTCTGAATTTAACGCCGCCAAAGTTTGTGTTAGAAGAGGATGAAATGGCAGGTAAAACAATTGATGGACAACGAATTTGTCATGAGCTGGGTTATGAGTATCAATTCACGCATCCATTATATATGCCGATGAGCTAAGGCTAAGCCGTGGCGCTTATTTTGGCACCACGGTAAACGGTTATTTGATAGGTAACATGACAATTTCTTGGAAGGCTGGACGTTGGGTCAGTGTTTGATACCAACGCTCTAAATGAGGAAATGCAGGGCGTTCAGTAACAATCTCATGCCATGGGTAGAACAGTGGCGCAATAGCGATATCCGCAATCCCAAATTTATCCCCACTAAAATAGGCTTGAGTGCTAAGTGCCTCATCAGCAATTGCCAAAAGCTTTTCGATATTTTGATAAATGATTTTGGCTTGAACTGGGTCTCTGTCGGCCTCAGGGACACGAACAATTTTGTTCATCATTTGTTTGATATGATCAAACAGATTGGCGCCGCTCCAGTCCATCCATTTATCGGCAGCAGCTTTTTCTTGTAGATCAGCGGCTAACAATAGGTGAGAGTGATCATATTTTTCCGTAAGGTAACGTAAAATTGCATTGGATTCCCACAGGGTAAACCTTTCATCCTGTAAAGTTGGAATTGTGCTGTTTGGATTCATTTTTTTATATTCAGGTGTATCGACACCACCGAATGGTCCACCAACATCTTTTTGATTATAAGGAATATTCAGCTCTTTCAGGCACCACAGTACTTTTTTGACGTTTGAAGAGTTAGTACGTCCCCAGACAGTTAACATTGGAATCTCCCATATTATGTTTTTGACCGAATATTTAGATTTGACCTAACTAAGATAGATGAAATTGATGAATTGAGGAACTTTATTATTTACTCATTGCTGGTGGTCATTGTTGTCTATTTTGTTTAGGGTATAGAGAGTGTTTTAGTGAAGTAATATTTTGCAGTATCTCGATGAATTTGACTGCATTTTTGGTTTCTAGTGAACGCCTAATGATGGTTTTGATTGTGATGAATGATTTGAGTTGGAATAGTAAAGGAGTAACCAATGAATAAAAACACGTTGTCCTCGACCGTACGAGGGACTGGTATTGGATTAAGTCTATTCGTTGTGATGAGCGCGAGTGTTTATGCGGCTCAGACACCAGTTGCTCCACAAGTTGACGCAAAAGCGTTTGTATTGATGGATTATAACAGCGGCAAAATTTTAGCTTCCAGTAAACCTGATGAACGTTTAGACCCTGCGAGCTTGACCAAAATTATGACGAGCTATGTCGTTGGGCAGGCCGTGAAGGCGGGGAAAATTACACCGCAGGATATGGTGACCGTTAGTGAGGCTGCATGGGCGACGGGGAATCCGATTTTAAAAGGGTCATCCTTGATGTTTTTGAAGCCGAAGGATCGTGTTTCGGTATTAGATTTAAACAAAGGTGTGGTTATCCAATCTGGGAATGATGCCAGTATTGCCCTTGCTGAGCATGTTGCAGGAAGCCAAGAATCTTTTGTTGACTTGATGAATGGCTACGTTCAAAAAATTGGCTTAACAAATACGCATTTTAAAACAGTACACGGCTTAGATTCGGATGGGCAGTACAGTACTGCTAGAGATATGGCAGTATTAGCGCAAGCGCTGATCCGTGATGTACCTGATGAGTATGTACTACACAAAGAAAAAGAATTTACCTTCAATAATATCCGTCAGCCTAACCGCAACCGTTTATTGTGGAGCCAGAATCTCAAAGTCGATGGCGTGAAAACAGGGCATACTAGTGGGGCTGGTCATAATTTAGTGGCATCAGCAACGGATGGTCCTATGCGTCTAATTTCCGTGGTATTAGGGGCACCGAGTGACCGTGTTCGTTTTGCTGAAAGTGAAAAGCTACTCACTTGGGGTTTTCGATTTTTTGAAACGGTGACGCCAATTAAAGGTGATGCCGTACTACAAAAACAGCGTGTATGGTTTGGTGATATTTCAGAAGTGCCTTTAGGCGTGGAAAACGATGTAGCAGTGACGATTCCAAAAGGTCAGCTACAGAATTTAAAAGTGGATATCAAGCTGGATAATGATTCCTTAGAGGCGCCATTAGCGTTAAACCAGAAAGTCGGCACAATTAACTTTATTTTAAATGATGAAGTTATCGAGCAACACCCATTAGTCGCTAAGCAAGCGGTTGAAGAAGCGGGTTTCTTTGGGCGAATTTGGGATTATGTCATGAAGACGATTACGGGTTGGTGGAATGCAATTTTTGGATAAGAAGTAACTCGTTATTTAGCAAATCAATTAAGGCCTCATGAATGAGGCCTTTTTGTTTTAATATTAATTAAATTTACAGATTAACTTCAATTGAAATAGATTCTATTTAATTTAATAATTATTAAATCGTTTGAAAATTAATAAGTTAAATTATTGTTGGTTTTATTTTTCATTCGATATACTTATTTTTAAATCATTTTATCTAATCTATTTTAACGGAGAACGTATCAATGGGCATTTCCATGGACGAAAGAATGCAACAACTGTTTCAACAAAAAAATACCAAAGGGATCGGTGAGAACAGTGTTAATGGTGGTCAAGCGGATAACTGTGGTGAAAATACAGGAGTTATAAAGTCAGGTAATGCAACGGATTCTGGTAAGGGGGGCGATTCAGTCAATGGCGGTCACACGGTTAACCACCATACAAATAGCCATATTATTAAAGGGGGGGATGGTAACAATGAAGGGCTGAACAATGGGGGAGTTGAAGGCGGTCATAGTACAAACTTTGGTTTAAACAATAATGAGTTAAATGGTGGTTCTGCACTGAACAGATTAGGCTCGACTAACAGTGAAAACTCTTTCATTAAAGGGGGTAATGCGATTAGGGAATTACAAAGTGGTATTGAAAAATATCAAGGTATGCAAAAGCAATTAGCGGATGCGAATAAGGAAATTATCCGTAAAAATAATGAATTACTGCAATTGCAGAAAGACATTGAATCCCAAAAACAAGAATTACAACAACAACAGCAAGAATTAGCGGATCAGAAACGTCAATCTCAGGAAGATCAAAATAAATTAAAGGAAGCGAATCAACGCCTAATTAATCATGAACAAGAAAAAGCGCAGCTGAATAATGAGCTCTCAAAAGCCAAACAGAATGTTGAACAATTGCATTCAGATATGCAGATTCAACGTGGTGAAATTGACCGTTTGAAAGCACTTGTTGATCAAGGGAAAAAAGAAATTCAAAGTCTCGAAGCTAAATTGGAGCAAGCAAATGGAGACAAAAATAAATTAGAAGAACGCTTAAAAACACAGCAAGATAGAAATAAAAAACAAGAAGAAAAAATTACCGAACTTCAATGCAAAATTGATGAAAAAAATAAAAAACTCACTGAGTTGAATGAAAAGCTATTGCGGGTTAATGAAAACAATGAAGGTTTAAATGCCCGAATTACACGTTTGAATAATGATCTTGTTTACCTGACAGGTATCTTAGATGAGAAAGTGCGAAAAGAGTCTGAATGCAGCTCTAAAGTATCTAATTTAAAAGATAAAATTGACTTATTAGAGGTAGAGAAAAAACAATTAGCAGACCGTTTACAACATGGTCGTCAATCTTATTCTGAATTGGAAGAAACATATCGTCTTTATCAGTTATCGGTCAAAACGGATATGGAGACTTTCAAGCAATTAAAACCAATGTTATCTGAAATTGGTGCTTTAGCTACACAAGGTGAGGAAATGCTAAATGATCCTACTAAAAGCTCTTCTAGAGTAGAGTTTTCGTTGAAATCTGTAGAGAAGACGACGACACCATCGCCTGCTATTTCCGCTGGAACGGCATTTAACTCAGGCACCAATTCTGGCTCAGTTCGTGGTGGAGATAGTATTAGCAATTCTATTGTGGTCGGTGGTTTAGCCATTGAGGATGAGTTAATTGGGAACAAATTAGCTGAAAGTATGAGTGATTTGGTGAAAACCTTAGAAACGATAGCTCAAAATACGAATGATTCAGTAAGTGGAGCAGTTGGGCAATTGGGCATACTGGTAGAAACAAAAACACCCTATCAAGTTTGGTAGTCACGTCTTTATAAATAACAAAGGGCCTGCAATTGCAGGCCCTTTTTGTATGTATGGTGAAGGATTATTCACAGTGAGCTAGCTTAATAGCTAGACCGCCTTGTGATGTTTCACGATACTTAGCATTGATATCTTTGCCTGTTTCATACATGGTTTCGATCACTTTATCGAGACACACGCTTGGCGCACTCACACGGCGTAATGCCATACGTGCGGCATTGACAGCCTTAACAGAGGCAATGGCGTTACGTTCAATACACGGTACTTGCACTTGCCCACCGACTGGGTCACAGGTTAAGCCTAAGTTATGTTCCATGGCGATTTCAGCGGCAACACACACTTGCTCTGGGCTGCCCCCCATTAGCTCCGCTAATCCTGCCGCCGCCATAGAGCAAGCAACACCCACTTCACCTTGGCAACCGACTTCAGCGCCAGAGATGGAGGCATTCATTTTATATAATGTACCAATGACGCCGGACACTAAGAAATAGCGGGTATACGAGTTTTCATTAACTGGGCGAATAAACTTATCGTAGTAGGCTAAAACGGCAGGAATGATCCCACAAGCACCGTTTGTCGGCGCAGTAACAACTCGACCGCCTGCCGCGTTCTCTTCATTGACGGCAAGCGCGTACATGTTGATCCAGTCAATAACTGCCATTGGGTCGATATTGTTGTTATCTGAAGTGACTAGCTGGCGACGTAGTGCGGCAGCACGGCGAGGAACACGTAATGGACCGGGTAATAAACCTTCGGTACTCACACCACGTTCAATACCCGACTTCATGACATCCCAAACTGCAGCGAGGTATTCAGAAATCTCTTCTTTACTGTGCAGGGCTAACTCGTTTTGCATCACTAATGCAGATAAAGATAGTCCCGTTTCTTTACAGTGTTTCTGTAAATCAGCCGCATATTTATAAGGATAGGGAACTTGGACTGCATTTTCGGTTTCTTGACCGAAGTGCTCTTCATCAACGATAAAGCCACCGCCAATGGAGTAATAATTCTTGGTATACAGAATATTATCACCCGCAAATGCAGTGATAGTCATTCCGTTTTCATGTAATGGTAGGTTGGTTGAATGGAAATTCATCCCACCTTCAGTTGGGAAATCAACTTCATGTTGACCATTTGCCAGCAACAGTTTGCCTGTTTGCTCAACATTGCGCATAAATGCTGGGATAGCATCAATATCAATCGTATCGGGCAGATTACCCGCTAAACCCATAATAATCGCCATATCAGTGGCGTGGCCTTTACCTGTCAACGATAAAGAACCATAAACATCGACGGAAATACGTGTGGTTTTAGTGAGAAGATTTTGCTGGATGAGGTCATCGACAAACTGCTTACCGGCTTTCATAGGGCCGACAGTGTGTGAGCTGGATGGTCCGATACCGATTTTAAAAATGTCGAATACGCTAATCATATTCTGTCTTCCTATATTGAAGGATCCCCATCAAACTGCCAATTACAGGGTATTTGTTGTCAGTAAGATGATTATAGAAGATCCCTCAATTAACCAGATTGATATAGGTTAATTGAGGGCTTAGATTTACTTAATTATTTGCTAATTTTTTTAATTAGAAGAATAACTTGTAAGTTGCAGCGGAGATTGCGACTAGACCCATGATAACCACGAAAATGTTGCTGAGTTTACCGGAGTATTTACGCATTGCAGGAACTTTGCTGATTGCATACATTGGCATCAAGAACAGCAGGATTGCGATGACTGGACCACCTAAACTTTCAATAATATCCAGTACACCTGGGTTCAGCGTTGCGACTAACCACGTTGTTACCAGCATGAACAGCGCAGTACCACGGTTTAATTTCTTGATATCAACAGTTTTACCTTTCGCACGATACGCACGCTCAACTAAACCATTGAAACCTTCACGAGCACCTAAGTAGTGACCTAAGAATGATTTGATGATAGCGATAAAGGCGATGATAGCTGCTGCGTATTTGATGAACGGCTGATCAAAGTAACCAGACAGATAGTCAAGGATACTGATGTTTTGCGCTTTAGCAGCAGCAAGATCTGCTGATGATAGCGTGAATACACAGCTGATGACGAAGAACATTACAGTCAGAACCATCAGGATGTGCGCAGAAGCCAAAATGCGTGAACATTTTTTCTCAGCCGCTTCATCATACTCTTCACGTTTTGCCACTGAGAATGCAGAGATGATTGGTGAGTGGTTAAACGCGAACACCATCACTGGAATTGTTAGCCAGATAGTGATCCAAATACTTTGTCCGCCGGATGCTTTAGCCGCTTCAGCCACGCTATCTAACGATAAAGTACTCAGAACATCGGAGCTCCAGTGTGGAACCATGTACAGTGAGAATGCAACCAGTACAGCGATGAATGGGAACACCAGCATACTCATGACTTTAACAATGTATTTTTCACCGAATGCCACGATTGCCATGACGCCACCGACTAAAATCAGTGCCAGCAACCAACGTGGTGGGGCGCCAACGCCTAAAAGTTCAGTCAGGAATTTGTTGACGTTGTTAGTGATAGAAACACCATAAACTAACAGAATAGGATAAATTGCAAAGAAATAGAGCAGGGTAATCCAGTTACCTGCTGTACGACCAAAGTGTTCTTCTACAACTTCAGTGATGTCACCGTCTTTCTTTGAACCGGAAAGTACAAAGCGTGTTAAACCACGGTGAGCGAAAAATGTCATTGGGAAAGCAAGTACCAACATCAGTAAGACGGGTATCAGACCACTCATACCTGCGTTGATAGGTAAAAATAAAACGCCAGCACCAATTGCAGTACCGTAAAGACCAAGCATCCATACGGTGTCTGTTTTGCGCCAAGCGGTAGCATTCCCTGTTTGCGAGGCTGTTTTGTTGATGGAACCAACTTTTGTTGTATCCATAATAGTCTCCGAAAATAAAAGTAAAAATAAAAATTGGGTGCCTATATCACTAGGCTCTTAATCTTTTTGTACGATTAATCGACTGTTCCATAAATGTTCATCCAATAAACAATCGGTTAATACACTGTCTAGCCATGAATAATGGTTTAATACGTAACAATCTGATTGGAAATAAAACTCAGATGAATATGAAATTCATTTTCAATCAGTTTTGTAATTTTATAAGTAATTTTTAAAGGTGGATTTTGAGTGTGTGAATCTACATTTTAGCAGAACAAAATGCCGTGATCATTATCTCAAAAGAGAAATATCCCCCATGTTTATCAGGTCACAGTGAATTTTGTAAAATTGTTAATGAAATTTAACTTAGTGCTGGTTTTCATAGATTTTAGGCAATGTTCCTAAAATGATTATTCGACAAATTTATTTATATAAAAATACAAAACATTAAAAGCATTATCATGTTAATAAATTTTTTAACCCTGTTCAGACTACAAACTATCCGTATATCTAGATGGCAATACACGGTTATTAGTCTCGAAATTATGCTCACTAAATTATTCTTACTACATTGATTTTGTTTGGTTTTATTGGTTGGCTTTAATTAATTAATCACGTGATTAATTTTTGTGGCTAATTAATGCCCTTGGGAAATATGTTAATTATTTTGGGAGATTTAAGATTGGTAATTGAATACTTATTTTTCGTCGAAAAAAATAATAAGAAAACGTTACAAGATATTTGTTAATTATTTGTTTTAATATTTATTTGATAAATTCAAATAAATTTAATCATGGAGAAAATAAATAAAAACAAACTTTGATTTAGCTCAATATTTAAAAGCGGGGAAAGTGAAAGGAAAGTACTGACTCCGATAAAAGACCAGTACTTTCAATAATCGATTATGGCTGCATCCATCCTTTACGGATGAGAGCGCTAAAAACAAGGTGATATAGACGAGTTATCGGCTGCTGGATAATGCTGCCGCCCATAACCCAAATTAACTGAGATAAACCGCAAGAAATGGCACCTAAGATAAATGCGCCAACCATGTCTAGCGGCCAATGAACGCCAAGGTAAATACGTGACCATGCGATAACGATAGCGGGAACCATAAAGACAAAACCAACCCATGTTCTTAGCCAAAATAAGAAAGCAAAAACAAAAGTAAAGACGATAGTTCCGTGGTTGCTAGGGAAAGAAGGGGTTGAGTCATGATCTAAGAAATTAGAACCGACCCCCATCACGAATGGGCGATCGTGAGGTGCAAAGTAGCCAATCAGCCAAGAAATTACTAAACCTATGACAATTGCATAAGCCGTTTTACACGCGAAGGCACGTTGGCGAGTCATATTTGGCTGCGCGCCCCAAAACCAACAGGCGACAGTAAATAGAGGGAAAATAAGGATCAGGCGTTTAGCGATCACAGTGGCTAATGCAATCGTACCACTGGCGGACTCAGGCGTTGCGTTGATCAGGTTAAAAAGATCCAGATTTAATTGTTCCAGCACGATCAAAGTACCTCGGACATGTGTTCTCAAGAAGATAGGACATAGCAATGGAATGGGGATAACTCTAGATTGCCCTAGACCTTGCTACTCAAGGTGACAAATTTACTTTTTGTTAAACATTAACTCAATCAATATTTGCTCAATAACAGTGATTTATCAGGGGAAATGTAAAAGCGCTGGGCACAAAAAACCCGATAGCATGAAAGAATCAAATGGCTATCGGGCTCCTCAATATGGGGACATCAAAGAAAAGCAGTGGCACTCATTAAGACTACGAGAAAAGAGGAAAGTTCTCACTATGATCGGAAAATGTGCAATTTTTGATGAAAATATTTTTTCATAGCACAAAAAGAAAAAGTAAAGCCCCAAAAGAGGAATCTCATTTGAGGCTTTATAAAAGAAAGAGCGTTGTAATATTGATTATTTGTACAGGCTCAGATTTTCTTTAGCATATG
This sequence comes from Providencia sp. PROV208, assembly GCF_028479465.1. Taxonomy (NCBI): domain Bacteria; kingdom Pseudomonadati; phylum Pseudomonadota; class Gammaproteobacteria; order Enterobacterales; family Morganellaceae; genus Providencia; species Providencia sp. PROV208. Next base: position 104,393 of record NZ_JAMPNS010000010.1, read on the forward strand.
CTTCGAAATCAGTGCAGCCACCGATGTGTTTCTCATCGATGAAAATTTGAGGCACGGTTTCAACAGTTTTACCCACAGTTTTAGATAAGTCTTCTTTAGAGATACCTTCTGCTTGGATATCAACATAGCGATAGTCGAAGTCGTCACGTTCATTTTTCAGTTTTTCTGCAAGTTCTTTAGCGCGAACACAGTATGGGCAGCCAGGGCGACCAAAAATAACAGTGTACATAATATCTCCTTAAATTTAGAACTCAGATTCTAATGACTAATCAGATACGAAATAATAATGCTCAATACTATGCCAACATCAGCTTAGAAATAAAAGTTGAATTTTCCTTTCATAGCTATAGGCAGCATATATAATTCGCTAATCGTTGTAACAATACTGTCAGTGCAAGGCAATAAAATGAAGGAAAACATCATGGAACAACAGCAAAAACCCACGAAAGAAACGAAGGGAACGATGCGCTCATTAGCGGATATGCCAAAGCCTGTGCTTTTCCTAGAAGGTATTGGAATCATATTATTAGTCACTGTATTACTTGCCACAAATAACTATATTACTCTCCCAGACTGGCTGGCGAGTTCAGGTGCGATCATCTCAATGATACTGGTTGGGATGGGGTGCCTGATCCCTGCGATGATCAACATTATTTGGCGCGCAGTGCATGGACTTACTTTTTTAGGCATTGATAATAAATCGGGCAGCGCGAGCCGTGATCGTCGGCAGTCTAAAAATGATCCAATAGATGATGATAAACCAGACGAAAAGTAGAACTGAGCATGGTTTTACTGGTGTTTAGACTGATGATGTGTGAAAATTATCCGCTTTCTATTTGTTAGAATGAATAGTGTTATTTTTGTTGTGCCGTTATTTTGAGTTGAAGAAGGTTATTGATCATGGACTCCATTTGTTACCCAGATATCTCACAATTACGTGAGTGGCTCGACCAACTCAAAACCTCTTATTTCGAGTGTGATTCTTGTGCTGCGCTGCATCTTCCGCATATGCAAAACATTGATGGAATATTTGATGCGAAACTAGACATTATTAATAATGTCCTCGTGTTATCAGCACTGGCGGAACTTAAGCCAACAGCGATTATTACATTGGTCGCGAATATTAGCCAAATTAATGCCAGCTCGTTAACTGCGAAGGTTTTTCTCGAAATTAATAATGAAAACCTGCCTAAATTAGTCGTCAGCCAATCATTTTCGTTAGGTGCGGGTATGACATACCGCCAATTTAGTCATTTTATTCAAGAAGCGGAAGAGCAAATTTCCAGTATTGTCTTTGAAATCTTCAGTAATAATCTGCTGTATGCTAACCACGATGAGTTTGAAGAAGCCGAAGTGGAAGATGATGAGGTAGAATCTGATTCCGACGATAAACCGTCTGTAATTATTCACTAAATATCCTATGCACTGTGAAAAATATTTGGCAGGAGAATGCCTCTCCTGTCAATGGCTCGAATTATCGCCAGAACAGCAAATTTCCCGCAAACAAAACCATTTGCAATCGTTATTGCCTTCTCTTGATTCGTCCTTATTTTTAACTCCTATAACGGGACCGGCTGAAGCATTTCGCAATAAAGCCAAAATGGTCGTAAGCGGCAGCGTTGAAAAGCCCATTTTGGGGATTATTAATCGTGATGGCGTTGCTGTCAGTTTGACGGAGTGCCCGTTATATCCCGCCGAGTTTTCTCAAGTTTTTTCGAAGTTGATTCCTTTTATTGCTAGAGCCGGTCTAACGCCTTATAACATTGAGCGTAAGCGCGGTGAGCTAAAATATATTTTGCTGACTCAAAGCTGGCATACCAAGCAATTCATGCTGCGCTTTGTTTTGCGCTCCGATAAAAAAATTGCACAGTTACAGAACGCATTGCCTTGGTTACAAGAAAAATTGCCACAATTGGCAGTGATCACCGCCAATATTCAACCTATTCATATGGCTATTTTAGAGGGTGAACAGGAAATTATGTTCACGCAGCAGCATGTGCTGCGGGATGAATTTAACCAAGTTCCTCTATTTATTCGCCCACAAAGTTTTTTCCAAACGAATCCGATTGTGGCATCTCAGCTATATCAAACTGCTCGCGAGTGGGTGAAAGCACTGAATATCACTAGCTTATGGGATCTGTTTTGTGGTGTAGGTGGATTTGGTTTGCATTGCGCGGATAAGACAACAAAATTAACGGGCATTGAAATCAGTGCACCAGCGATTGAGTGTGCTCGCCAATCTGCTCAAGAGCTAGGTTTACAGCATGTTGAGTTTCAAGCGTTAGATTCGACGAATTTTGCGACTAGCCGTGACGATATTCCTGACTTAGTTCTTGTGAATCCACCACGCCGTGGTATTGGTAAGAATTTATGCAATTATTTATCGGATATGCATCCTGAGTATATTCTCTATTCCAGCTGCAATGCTCAAACCATGGCACAAGATTTTGCGTTATTATCAGGGTATGAAGTCTGTAAAGTTCAATTATTTGATATGTTCCCACATACTGCACACTATGAAGTACTGAGCTTATTGAAGCGCAAGTGATTTTAAGCTGGATAGTTATCCAGCTTAACTCGACTATACTAACGTACCTTCTAATGGTGGAAGAGTCTGTGTATCAGGCATACTTATCTTTTTGTGGATGAGTTTTCTGGGAAAACTAGGTTTACCCAAATCTAAAAATTGAATTGAATAATCATCTCCTTTTTCACTTTTGATAAAATTATAGTAATCAGCATTTTCCTTAGTGAAATTATATATGAAATGATCAAAATCTTTTTTATTATTAAAATATTTAATACCTTGATTAGGGTCGAAAAAAGTATATTCATACTTTCCATTTATTTGTTTTGTGATTGTTGCCGCACAAGCGTGTTTTTGACTTAATATTAAATAATAACGTTCTTGATTTGGTATGAACTCATCATTAAGGAAATCAGATAATTGCATTCGGTAAAATGATAACTCTTTATTGCTACGTAGCTCACTGAATATATCGTTTTGCTCTAACCAGTTTTGATGAATAGATGTATTGTAATACAGACATGAATAAGTAAGGATTTTTCCTATATCTTGATTCGTGAACTCTCCATTTTTTATTTTACAATTGTCTTTTATTTTTTGAATTATTTCTTTGAAGTGAACACTCTTGTTTTCTAGTGGGTTATTTTTTTTGGTTTTAAAAAAAAGAAATGATTTTTTATTTGGAAGTGCGTGCCGATATAGTTCATTTGCGATTATGTGAATTTCTTGAAGAGTCTTAATATAAAGTTTACGTTCATCGAGTGAAAACGTTTTATTATGGATATTTTTATTAATTAAAATTTCTATAATTGTATTTAAATGTTCCTTAAATGTGATTTCTCCATGTGTATTCTTGCTTTTAGTTATTGTTTTTATTAATTTTTTTAATCTTACAATGAATGCATCATTTATGTTGAAAGTTTGGGTGTTTATAACAAGGCTACTTAAATTTTCAAAATCTGCTTTCTTTTTCGCTTTTGTTATCAAAGCTTCTTTATTTTCTGGAGAATTTCTATGATGGTTTATACTTAGTATATCTGATGGGATATTATTAAAGGCATCAATAAATTGTTTTTCTTTATTCTTTGCGACTGACTGTAGATAAAGATTAGAAAAGCCAAAGCAATAGCCATTCAGAACATTATGTTGATTGCAAACGTTAAGAATTTTATTTTTAAATTGGTTTGTTTTTTGTTCTTTTAAAAATTTAATAAAATAACCTTGTGAAAAATTAATATTAAAATCATTGGTAATCATTATTTTCTATTCCCTCTGAAATGAATCGACCATAATATAGTATGGTTTTTTTGATAAAACAGAGTCTTTCAAAAAACAATTAGTGTGAAAATAATTAGCTATAAATGATTTTTCGGGCATAAAAAAAGCTTGGTGGATTACCAAGCTTTTTCTATTTTTAATACAACAACACACTACCGCTAACTTCGTTGCTCAAATGTCAGTGCTTTGCGCTCAATCAGACGCATAATTAACGTCAGAATAGCATTCACGACGAGGTAAATAATTCCCGCAGCGACAAATGCCATCACATCCCATGTCTGACCAAATACTTGGCTACTGTAGCCCATAATATCTAGCATCGTAATGGTACTGGCGAGAGAAGTACTTTTGAAAATCAATACCACTTCGTTGGAATAGGATGAGAGTGAACGTTTAAATGCATAGGGGAGAATAATTCGCATGGTTTGCAGTTTATTCATCCCTAATGCTTGGCAAGACTGCCATTGACCCGACGGAATCGCTTTTACCGCACCGTGGAATAGCAATGTGGAATACGCCGCACTATTCAATGCCAGCGCAACCATTGCACATATCCATGGGGTCGAAATAAACTCCCACAACATAGGATAGTCTTGCAGGGATTTAAACTGGCTTGGACCATTATAAATCAAGAAGAATTGGACTAATAACGGCGTTCCGGTAAATAAGGTGATATAGACCTTAACCGCTTGTGAAACGACGGGCGTTTTGAGGGATAAGATCAGCGTAAAGAAGATAGCTAAAATGAAAGCAACGAACAACGCACTGAAGGTCAGTGACAAGCTGGTCGGTAATCCCGGTAAAATTTGCAGAATTAAATCAATCATTTCGCGTCACTCCGTTCAAAACGGGTGGTGCGCAGTTCAATGCGTTTGAGTACCAACTGGCTTAATAGCGTGATGGCGAGGTAAATCAGTCCCACAATGGCGTACCAAGTAAATGGTTCATGGGTGCGGTTTACAATAGTTTTAGTCTGTAGCATTAAGTCATTAACGCTAATTAAGGAGACTAACGCGGTATCTTTGAGTAACACCAACCATTGGTTGCCTAAGCCTGGTAAGGCATGGCGCCACATCTGCGGCATGATATAGCGAAAAAAAATGGTTCTTTTGCTTAATCCAAGTGCCAATCCGGCTTCCCATTGACCATAAGGTACAGCTTTTAATGCACCTCGTAGGGTTTGTGAGGCGTAAGAGGCGTATAACAGCGCAAGGGCAATGACACCACAGAAAAATGGAGTGTAATCAAACTCGCCGCTATCAGCAAAGAAAATGCTCGGATCAATTTGGAAAGTACCTTGCCAGAAACCCAAGTTAATGGCGATACCATCCCCTAACAAATTGATTAGCTGGAGCGTTCCAAAATAGACAAACAGCACCACCAGCAATTCGGGCAAACCACGGATCAGTGTGACCCAGCATGTCCCTAAAAAGGCGAGTGGTTTGAATCGAACGGATTCCCACGCCGTAAATAGCATCGCGAGAACTAATCCAAGAATCAGGGCTGAAACGGCAAGGCCGACGGTAATACCGGCGGCACTTGCTAAAAAGAGAAAGTCATTCATTAATTATATCGACTACTGTTGAAACCATTTTTTATGGATAGCATCGTATGTGCCATCTGCTTTAACTTCAGATAAGGCTTTGTTCATCTTATCTAACAATTCTTTGTTACCTTTACGAACGGCGATACCTAAGCCGATGCCGAAGTATTGTGGGTCTGTCACTTTATCGCCGACTGGCGCTAAGTTTTCATTGCCTTTCGCTTTTAACCACTCATCAGCAACTGCGGTGTCACCGAACACAGCGTTAATACGACCATTTTGCAGATCTAAAATCGCAGATTGGTAGTTATCATAGGGAACAACAGTCATATCTTTATGTTGTTCCATAATATATTTTTGGTGTGTGGTCCCGTTTTGTACCCCAATTTTTTTGCCTTTTAGCTGGTCAACTGCCGTAATTTTATCTTTTACCGCGATAAACTCGGCTGAGTTAGGGTAGTAAGTTTCAGTAAAATCCACTTGTTGTTGACGTTCAGGGGTAATATCGATGCCCGCCATTAACGCTTCAAAACGACGGAATTTCAGGCTTGGGATTAAGCTATCAAAAGATTGGTGTGTGAATGTGCATGTTGCATTCATTTTTGCACACATTGCATTTGCCAGATCCACATCAAAACCAACGATTTGGTTGTTTTTATCAAACATTTCAAACGGGGCATAAGTGGCTTCGGTTGCAAAACGGATCGTCTCTTTTTCCGCCGCAGTCGCAGATAGGGTTACAGCGCCTAATAATGTAGCTAATAATAATTTTTTCATTGCTTAATCCTATATCTATTAGTGGGACAGATAATTTGCAAATGCTGCAGTTTGAGGAGAAGTAAAGTGGCTAGCATCTCCTTGCTCTACAATATGACCGTTTTCCATATAGACCACACGGCTCGCAGTTTTACGGGCAATTTCAACTTCATGGGTCACGATAACTTGTGTGATCCCTGTTGCTGAAAGTTCACGAATAATGTCTACCACTTGGGCGGTGATTTCTGGGTCAAGCGCGGCGGTTGGCTCATCAAATAATAGAACTTGAGGTTCCATCATTAGGGCGCGAGCAATCGCGACACGTTGTTGTTGACCGCCCGATAAATGCAGTGGGTAGCGATTGGCAAATTGAGATAAACGTAAACGCTCTAACAGCTTAGCCGCCTTATCTTGAGCTTGTTGTTTGGTCAATTTCAAGACACGGCACGGCGCTTCGATCAGGTTATCCATGACACTTAAGTGAGGCCATAAATTATATTGCTGGAAAACCATTCCCACATTTTGGCGCAGATCACGAATCGCTTTCGCATCAGGTGCAGTGGAAAAATCAAAGTGATGGTTGGCAATATTTAGCTGACCTGAACGCGGCATCTCTAAAAGATTCAGTACACGCAGTAAAGAACTCTTGCCTGCACCACTGGGCCCAAGTAATACCATTGTCTCACCAGCAGTACACTCTAAGTTAATATCAAAGAGTGCCTGATGGTTGCCGTAGAAACAGTTTATGTTTTTTAATTGAATGCTCATGCTTACCAATAATATCTAAATTAACTATCAGCGATATTAATCCTGTGAGCATATTTATGCAATGTTTTATGCATAAAAATTTGGTTTTTACGCTAAATTTATTCTGGCTTATTGGAGCGATGTTCCGCTATCTGCTCTGTCACAAGCTGTTTGTCCCGTTGAACCGCTAATTCACTAATACGCTTAGCCATGCCTTTAAAGATGAACAAATGCGCTGGCATCATTGCAAACCAATAGAGTAACCCACAGAAGCCCGCAGGGTGCCACCATGCACGAACATCAATTGAGCGTAGGTTTCCACTATCATGAATGGTGAAAGTTAACCGGCCTAAACCTGGCGCTTTCATACCAAAAAGCAAGCTTAGTTGCTTGTTTGGCTCCATATTAATGACTCGCCAGCCATCAACTTCATCACCAACTTGTAAGGTTTCACGATCAGGTCTGCCATATTTAACTTTATTCAGCATCATATCATCCATTATGGCGCGGGTTTTCCAAAGGATGTTGGCGTAAAAATAGCCTTCCTTTCCGCCGATTTGTTGGACGGTATGCCAAAGTGACTCAGTGGATGCGGTTGTGCTGAAGGTGAAGCCGGCTTGTTTAGGGTAGTAGCCGTAACCTGGTCGCCAGCGTTTTCTCACTTCAGGGTCGTAGCCCCAATCCGAGTTATCGATAGCACTGGCTTCTTCTGCTAGCGTTGTTCTTACAGCATCATCAAATGAAATCAGTGTCTGTGGGATCAGCTCTCGAATGAGTTTGTCATCTGCAGGTAAGTCATGTTGCAAACCTTGGATCAGCTCTTTTGCGATAGATGGGGGCACCGATGTGATCAGGCTGATAAAGTGTACGGAAATCATGCTGACAGGAATAGGAATTGGAATTAATAAACGGCGTTTTCCGGAGACTTTAATAAATCGTTTGAAGAGCTCCTGATAGCTTATGTATTCAGGACCACCAGCATCCAAAACTCGGCTTTCAGTCACAGGTAGCTGAGCCAATTGAGTCAGGTAGTATAGGATATTTTCAAGGGCGATAGGGGATGACTTCGAACGAACCCAGCGAGGTGGTGTTAAAATGGCGAGGTTATACACCATATCACGCATTATTTCGAAGGCAGCGGAACCGGACCCAACAATAATGGATGCGCGAATTTCAGTCACGGGAATTCCACTTTCACGCAGGATTTCTCCCGTTAAGCGCCTTGCAATTAAATGCGGTGAATAAGTATGACCGTGTTGCAGTGCACTGAGGTATATCACCTGTTTAACGTTGGAGTTCTGTAATGCGGTTTGCACATTACGAGCTGCCTCACGTTCACGCTCAACGAGGTTAGCTTGATCTGCCATACTGTGAACGAGGAAGTAGACTATATCCACTTCATCCATGATATTTTTTAGGGTTTCGGGTTGATGTAAATCCACATAGATACAACGAGTATCGGACCAACCTTGGGATAGCATCCAGTCTACACGTCGGGCAGCCGCAGTGACTTGATGACCTTCTTCCAATAATTTAGGAATTAAATTTTGCCCAATATAGCCGCTGGCGCCTAGTACTAAAACTCGTGGTTTTCCCGTCATGTTAATTTCCTGTGATACCTAAATTAACGGCTATTGTGACTGAAATTCTACTTATGTAAAGAATGCCATAAGAATTGGCGTAATAAGACTTAAAACGAACCCATGAACGATGGCTGCAGGGACAATTGAAACACCGCCACTGCGTTGCAATACCGGTAAAGTAAAGTCCATCGATGTTGAGCCGCAGATACCTAAAGCGGTTGAGCGATAGCGGTTAATGATCAGCGGGATCAGCATAATCGCCGTTAATTCGCGCAATAAGTCATTAAAGAATGCAGCGCTGCCCATAACAGGACCATAGGCATCGGTAATTAAGATCCCTGTGAGGGAATACCAACCAAATCCAGAGGCAATCGCCAACCCCATTTTGATAGGAAGTCCAAGGAAAAAGGCGGCGGCTGCGCCACCTATAAGGGCGCTGACCCCCATGACTAAGGCGATAGTTGTTCCTCGGCGGTTGATTAAAATTTGTCGAATATGCATTCCGCTATTACGCAGTTGAACCCCGACGAGTAAGAGCAGCAACATGAGGGCGACTTGGCTACCTTTATCCGCATAATGTAGAAATTTAAACCCCGTTAAGCCCACCAGAAAACCCACCAGTAATACACCGCACAGTTGCAAGGATTCAAAGACCATTTTGATGCGAGAAGGGGGTTTTTCTTGCTTGTGTTGCGGGACTTTCCACGGATCAAGTTTATCGAGAAGGATTAATGAGAGTGCATTTAAGCCAAAAATGCAGCCGAAGAAGGTTAGGGCATAAACTAAAATGGACACTAAATGGGCACTGAGGTTTTCAAGCAACGCGAGGGTAATACCCATTAAAAATAAAATCACGTACACCATCGAGTTTAAAGATTGATGAACTCGATGAAGAACATTTTTATTTTTTATAGGTATCAAGTAACCAAGAACCAGAGGTAAAAGAATAATCAGCAAGCCAGAATACATGTCGGTGCCCTTTTTATTTCATTAACTACACATAAATTATATCAATATAAACAAAAGATTATATTTAAACTTTCAGGGGTATTGCTATCGAAACAGTAATAAATTTAGCCTGTGATGCTAAATATCATGTAGGTGACAGATATTTTTCAATGGCTGACTAACTAAAAATAGGAGAAAAATGCTGGAAAATAAAGCATAAACATCCTATATCACCAATTAAATAAGCTCAATACAGGAACATGTATCGTAACGTGTTTTTTTGTACTATTTTGACTCGTCTAGTAATTAGTTAGCTAAATAAGTAAGCTTTTATTTGTGATAGTTCAGGTTGTTTCACGGATTCCTGAATGGTTGGGATGTTACAATCGAACTCAGTTTTGACAGTAAGGGGAGAGATATGTATCTGGAACGTGTGGAAATATATGGATTTAGAGGGATCAATCGGCTTTCTTTAGAGCTTAACAATAATACTGTCTTGATTGGTGAAAACTCGTGGGGTAAATCGAGTCTACTTGATGCCTTGGATATTTTGCTCTCTCCCGATCATCGTGAATACCAGTTTAATGCTAATGATTTTCACCATCCAACAGGGGATGATGAAACGCGTTTTCGTACTTTGCAGATAGTCCTAAAGTTCTGTGAAAGCCGCCCAGGTCGACATCAGTCTTATCGTTTTCAAAATCTAGCCTCTGTCTGGGTTGATAATGGGGACGATCTAAAACATATTTTGTACCGAGTGAGCGCCGAATTAAAAGACGATAATAGTGTTGTAGTGGATAAGTGTTTCCTAAATTCAGGAGGGAACAAGCTATCTCTTGATAATGTCGGAAAGTACATTAAGGAAATTATTCGTTTATATCCCGCGATCCGCTTACGAGATGCCCGCTTTTTAAACACCATTAATCCGAATACGATCCAGGGTGGGGATAACCATTTTCGTGAAAACTTTAATCACCAGATTAAAGAGCTAACCATGGCGTTGGTGAATAACCCTGAACGATTAAGTGATAATGACCTTGAAGATGGCGTGGACGCAATGCAGCAATTGCTGAGCCATTATTTTTCAGGAAAAAGCGGTCATATGGTGAAAGCGGATAATTCAATCATTAGCTTAGAACCTCGGAAACGCGGCTGGCAAGCATTGGATAATATTAACCGGCTGATTGCAAAACCTAATCAACGTAATATTCGCCTAATTATCTTAGGGATGTTTTCATCATTATTGCAATCTAAAGGGAATATCGAGCTCGATAAACATGCTCGCCCAATTATTATTGTGGAAGACCCTGAGACGCGGCTACATCCTATTATGTTATCTATTGCTTGGGGGCTATTTAGCTTATTCTCATTGCAGCGGATCACAACGACCAACTCTGGCGATTTACTTTCTCAGGCGCCAATTGACAGTTTATGTCGCCTTGTGCGTGATACCAATAAGGTATCGGCATATCGTCTTAGCCCCCAAGATTTAAGTGCGGAAGAGCTACGCAAAATATCATTCCATATTCGTTTTAATCGACCATCTGCATTATTTGCCCGTTGTTGGTTATTGGTCGAAGGTGAAACAGAGATTTGGTTAATGAGTGAATTTGCGAGGCAGTGTAATTATTTCTTCGAAACGGAAGGCATTAAAGTCATTGCTTTTGCGCAGAGTGGTTTGAAACCATTATTAAAATTTGCCAATAAAATGGGGATTGAGTGGCATGTATTAACGGATGGGGATGAGGCAGGAAGGAAATATGCCGCAACTGCCACCCATTACGCGAATAAAATTAATTCTTCAGACCGAGACCGTTTAACGATGTTACCTGCACCCGATATGGAGCATTTTCTCTATCGTGAAGGGTTTCAAGGCTTGTACCATGAAATTGCGGAAATCCCTGAAAATGCGAGGGTTTCAACCCGTCGGGTTATCTTAAAAGCGATTGCACGAACCTCGAAGCCCGACTTAGCACTTGCGACAGTGAATCGTGCAGCTGAATTGGGTCCAGACGCAGTGCCATTAGTGTTAAGAAACATGTTCTCTCGCGTTGCATGGCTCGCGCGTGGTAAGGCGTATTGATATAAATTGCAGTTAATCTTAAATCTGTTTAGTGAAGATAGATAATTATTCAGCTATCTTATTTTCAAGGGAGGGGCGGCCCTCTTATTGAAAATAGGAACGTGAGTAATGAAGGCAACATCAAGAAAAAAATGGATTTATGGTATTTTAGCCTTGCTTATGGGGAGCTTGATTGCGTGGTATTTTCTTGGTAATCAGAAACCAGAAAGTTACCAAACGGTTGATGTAACCCGTGGTGATTTAGATAAGCAGGTTCTCGCAACAGGGAAGTTAGATGCTGTGCGGAAAGTTGATGTTGGTGCGCAAGTCAGTGGTCAATTACAAGCGTTATATGTAAAAGAAGGTGATACGGTCAAAAAAGGCGACCTGCTGGCGGTGATTGATCCACAAAAGGCGCAAAATGAGGTCACCGAATCCCAAGAAACCATTCATGAATTAGAGTCGAATTTGGCACTGGCTCAAGCCGAATTAAAATTGGCGCAAGTGACCTATCAGCGTCATTTAAGCTTATCAAAAGTGCAAGCGGTGTCTCGCCAAGAACTGGATAAAGCCAGGACTGACGTCGAGGTGAATAAAGCCAAAGTTGCCACGTATCAGTCACAAATCAAACGGAATCGCGCCTCTTTAGATACGGCAAAAACCAATTTGAAGTATACCCAAATTACTGCACCGATGGATGGCATTGTAACGTTTATCAAAACGTTGCAGGGGCAAACTGTGATTGCAGCTCAAGAAGCACCGACGATTTTGACGTTGGCGGATCTGGATACAATGTTGGTAAAAGCTGAAGTGTCTGAAGCCGATGTTATCTATCTTGAACCAGGGCAAAGTGCGTCTTTTACCGTGTTGGGTGCACCAGATAAAAAATTTGCGGGAAAACTGAAAGATATCCTTCCTACGCCTGAAAAAATCAATGATGCGATTTTTTACTACGCGCGCTTTGAAGTACCAAATCCCCAGCATTTATTAAAGTTGCAAATGACTGCGCAAGTGGTGATTGAACTTGAATCTCATAAAAATGTGTTATTGCTTCCGTTGCTCGCTTTAGGAAATGAAGTTTCTCCACAGGTTTATGAAGTGGAGGTGTTGAATGGCGGTGTACCACAAAAGAGAACCGTTGAAATTGGTAGCCGCAATGATGTCTCCGTTGAGATTATTAAAGGGCTGCAAGAAGGGGATAAAGTCATCACTAATCGCAGTAGTGATACGGAATTGTAATCATGGCAACCTTACTTGAGCTGCATAACATTACACGGCGATACCCTGCGGGTGAGCAGGAAATCACTGTACTAAAAAAGGTTTCGCTGAAAATACATTCAGGGGAGATGGTGGCGATTATCGGAGCATCAGGCTCAGGAAAATCGACGTTGATGAATATCCTTGGGTGTTTAGATAAACCATCCTCAGGCGAGTACTATGTTGCAGGGCAAAATATCGCAGAGTTAGATAATGATCAGCTGGCGCAATTACGTCGTGAACATTTTGGTTTTATTTTTCAACGCTATCATTTGTTAAGCCATTTGAGTGCAGAGCAGAACGTTGAAATTCCTGCTATTTATGCGGGAGCTGGTAAGGCGCAACGACAGGAACGAGCAGAAAAATTGCTGCAACGTTTAGGCTTAGGGGAGCGCGTCAATTATCGTCCTAGCCAGCTGTCTGGAGGGCAACAGCAGCGAGTCAGTATTGCTCGGGCACTCATGAATGGTGGTCAGGTTATTTTAGCGGATGAGCCTACTGGGGCGCTAGATAGCCATTCAGGGGAAGAGGTGATGAAGATTTTAAAAGATCTTTGTGCCCAAGGACACACGGTGATTATCGTCACCCATGACCCAAAAGTAGCGCAACAAGCAGAACGGATTGTTGAAATCAAAGATGGCGAAATCATCAATGATTCTGGTGCGCTTGCGGGAAAAGTCGCTGAATTTCCAGCCAAAGCCGTCATACGGAAAAATCCATTAGGACAGTGGGTTAGCCGATTCAGTGAAGCGCTGCTGATGGCATGGCGAGCGATGGTCGTGAATAAAATGCGCACCTTACTGACCATGTTGGGGATTGTGATTGGTATTGCATCGGTGGTCTCCATTATGGTGATTGGTGATGCGGCTAAAGGGATGGTATTGAATGATATTAAATCGATTGGGACCAATACGATCTCGGTGTATCCCGGCAAAGATTTTGGTAGTGATGACCCTGAAAACCGCCAAGTATTGAAAGCCTCGGACATTTCAGCAATTGCTCAGCAGCCTTATGTACAGTCAGTGACGGGCTCTATTGAAACATCCGCGCGGTTACGTAAAGGTAATTTGGATGCGGTGGCTCGGGTGTCTGGGGTAGGAACCGATTATTTCCAAGTTTATGGAAGCCATTTTTCTGAAGGGATGGGATTCACTCAGGATATGCTAACTCGGCGTGCGCCTGTAGTTGTCATTGATAGAAATACGAAACGACGTTTTTTCCCGAACAAACAGAATGTGGTGGGTGAAACATTACTTATTGGCAATATGCCCGCTACGATTATCGGAGTATTGGGGGAGCAAAAGTCAATTTTTGGCTCCAGTAAAAGTTTAGAGGTGTTTTTACCAGATACCACCATTAACAGTAAGCTCATTAACCGTTCTTACTATGACAGCATTGTGGTGAGAGTAAATGAAGGTGTTGATGCCAAAGTGGCTGAGCAACAACTGGTGCGTTTGCTTACGCTGCGTCATGGTAAGAAGGATATTTTTACTTATAACATTGATACATTGGTTAAAACGGCTGAAAAAACCACACAAACGATGCAGCTCTTTTTAACCCTCGTCGCCGTAATTTCTTTAGTGGTCGGGGGCATTGGTGTGATGAACATTATGTTGGTATCCGTAACGGAAAGAACCCGTGAAATTGGGATTCGGATGGCGGTAGGAGCACGAACTTCGGATGTTATGCAGCAATTTTTAATTGAAGCGGTGTTAGTGTGCCTTATCGGTGGCTTAATGGGGATTGGGTTATCTTATGGCGTGAGCTTAATTGCCCAAATGGCGCTACCAGGTTGGACATTTGAATTTGATCCTATCGCGCTAATCAGTGCATTTGCCTGCTCCACTGCAATTGGGGTTATTTTTGGTTTCCTACCCGCCAAAAACGCGGCCAAATTGAACCCAATTGATGCATTAGCGAGAGAGTGATTTTTTAATTGGCGGTGATGTAAAAAGTTGCTGAGAAAATATCAGCAACTTTTTTCTCATGATATAAGCAATTTTTTGAATGAAAAAATTGGAAAATGGCTGTTTAGGTCGAATATTTTGTGAGATTAAGCGCAATGAAAAGAGAAACTACTCTAAATTGGCGTGTCGAAATTAGAATTATCTATTGGGGATAACTCTTTTTATGAAATTTCTCTAATCAAATGTGGAGTTTTTAACCCATTAATTTACAGCTTATTTTGTTTTTATCTCCTCCTATATCTCCTCTTATTTAAATAACCGATAATAAAAAAGCTATCAAAAAGGTAAATTCTACTTGCGGTTTGGTACTGATCGTGGATATCATTCGTCTTGTAGAATAAATGAAACCTAGTTCCATTAAATGGAACTTTAGCGAAAAGCCAATAAATCACAAGTAAAGACTCATACACAGCAGGCATGAAAAATGGCAAATAAAGCAGGTGAAGATTATTCTCTGGCGCGGGTACCGCAAAGTGCTCGTCGACCGTTTTATGAAGTGTTGATCCTCCGTATCGGTTCACTCGCTTGCGTTTCGCAAGTGATGCTAGGTGCAGCTCTTGGGTATGGATTAACGTTTTGGCAGGCGTTTTGGGCAACGATGCTCGGCTCTGTAATTTTACAGGTCGTCAGCTGGGGGCTTGGAGCAGCTGCTTGTCGCGAAGGAATGTCAATCAGTCTACTGTCTCGGTGGGCTGGTTTTGGAAAGCTAGGATCCGCATTAATTGGAGGAGCGATTGCTATCTCCTTAATGGGTTGGTTCGGCGTCCAAAATGGTTTCTTCGCTGATGGTATGTATAAAGCGACTAACGTGCTAACACCAGGGACCTGGTCGCTTATTACAGGTATTGCGGTGACAATTATTACGGTATATGGATATCGCTTTTTATCTATTACCGCGAATATTTCAACACCGCTCTTTTTATTCGCACTCGGTTGGGCAACTTATAATTTATTATCAGGACAGGATATTGGTTCGTTAATCAATGCTACTGAACCTGCCGGACCGTTAATGACTATGCCAGCGGCAATTACCATGGTTGCTGGTGGATTTATCATCTCTGCTGTGACAACACCAGACATCAGCCGCTTTATGCATAAGCCGAAAGATGTGTTCTGGATGACCTTAATTGGTACGTTCTGTGGCGAGCTTTTCGTCAACATGATTGCAGTTTTAATGGCTTTAGCGTTACGTACAAGCCAAGTTTTTGATTTGATGATGGCGTTGACTGGATTGCTAGGTGCATCGATTGTTATCTTCTCAACAATTAAAATGAATGATATCAATCTTTATTCTTCGTCACTGGGCTTTTCAACATTGTTGAACGCCATCTTTAATAAGCGCTTTGATCGCCGTTATTTAACATGGGTAATTGGTATTTTTGGTACTGTTGCTTCTATGTTAGGCATCTTAGATAACTTTATTAGCTTCTTAATTTATCTCGGTATTTCGATTCCGCCTGTCGCGGGCATTATGGTTGTAGATTACTACCTTTTAAAACGTGACAGAAAAGAACTGGATATTACCCGGGAACAAGGCATTTTACCGACACGCTGTGAAGCATATAACCCAGTAACATTAGTTGCGTGGTGTTGTGCTGTTATCGTGGGTTGGGGAACGTCTGCTCTGGGTCCATTTAATGCAGATATTGGTGTTCCAGCATTGAACTCCTTGCTGGTTGGTGCGGTGGCTTATTGGATTGGTATGCGACTATTAGCCGCATTCCGAGGCGAGAAAGGAACCCATTTCCGCCAAGTTTCTCATTTAGATTGAGGGCAGATAGATGACCGATAACCGAGTAAAAGTGGCTTTGGCTCAATTTAATTCTGAGCTCGGAAATAAAACAGATAATTTGCAGCGTATGGCGCAACTGTGCGAGCAGGCGGCATCTCAAGGCGCTAAATTAATCTGTTTCCCAGAGTTGGCGACAACGGGTTATCGGGGCGATCTATTATCCACAAAATTATGGGATTTAAGCGATTTTGAAGGCAGTGAAACTGACTGCCTATTTAGCCAGTTGGCTTCCCGCTTAGATATCACGATTGTGTCAGGGTTTGCTGAGCGTGGTGAGCGTCTTGGAGAAGTTTACAACGCGGTGGGTGTATGGAATCCAGGCTGTGAAAATATCAGTGGTGTATTTCGTAAAGTTCATGCGTTTGGTATTGAAAAACAATGGTTCAAAAGCGGGGATAGCTTCCCCGTGTTTGAGACACCTATCGGTAAGATAGGTGTGATGATTTGTTATGACATGGGATTCCCTGAAGTCGCTAGGATCCTCACGTTACAAGGTGCGGAGTTATTGATTGCGCCTTCAGCGTGGTGTATTCAAGACCGAGATATGTGGGATATCAATACGGCATGTCGTGCATTAGAAAATGGGACTCATCTTCTGGCGGTTAATCGCTGGGGGCATGAAGAAGATTTACACCTGTTTGGTGGTAGTAAAATTGTCGGTCCACGAGGGCAAGTGCTATGCGAGGCATCTTGTGAAAGTGAAGCGCTATTAGTCGGTGAAATTGATTTTCGCCTTCAAGCACATACGCGATTAAATGTGCCTTATTTAAGAGACAGAAAGCCTCTAAATTATGGCTTACTGGCGCAGGAAATGCAGGTATGAGTATTTTAACAAGTGTTGTCGATGTGTTTCGCCTGTTTTTACGTTCAGGTGATGAGCTCACGGTGACTACATTGGTAAATGAGTTGTCCATGCCTAAAAGTTCTGCTTCACGTCTGTTAAAGCAGATGGCAGAACTGGGGTTGCTCGAAAAGAAAAATAACGCACCGATTTATCGTCCTGGGTTATTGATTATGGAAATTGCCCATCGGGCTCGAGGCATGAACCATTTAATCGATATGGCGTTGGAAGTATTAGACAGTTTGACGAAAGATACTGGGTTTACCAGTTATGTTTCCGCATTAGACGAAGATAAAGTGCGTGTCGTACATGCACGATTTGGTAACAGTATGCTGCAAGTCATTACGCAGCCAGGAACTCGTTTACCGATTGGCGGAACCTCAACTGGACGTGCGTTATTAGCACGATTACCCGTCAATGAACGGACAAACTTAATTAATTTAGAACCTGAAGACACGCGGTCCCGTTTAAAAGAGCGTATTGACGCGATTACACAACGTGGTTGGGAGTTTTCAGTCAATGAGTCAGTTGCAGGTGTCGCTTCCGTATCCAGTACGGTGTACGACCCTTCACAAAATACATTGTATGCGTTGTGTTTAAGTCTTCCAGAGTCGCAAATGACCGATGAGATAATGACACAGCTGTCTCAAGACCTTTGCCGTAAGGCGTCTTATCTAGGTTGCATGGTAGGCGATCCTTATTGGCTAGAGCGTAGTGCCAAGTAGTCAAAAGCCTTGTGATATAAAGCAGTAAAAATAGTCGTAAAAGTTCAGTAAGCAGTAATGAGTAGTCGCAGTAAATAATAATTAAATACCATTCAAAGTGCGTGAATACGCCTTCATCAGGAAATATACCCTTTGTCTTTAGTTAAGGGGTATTCAGAGCGAACGGGTGCCCTTTTGGTGCTCGTTCGCTCTAAAACTCGAAAAAAATAATTAGAATTAAAGGAAGTACAATGACTCTAAAGCAAACTTTGTGCGTTTATGAGCTACTCGATTGTGCGAATGTAAGTGGGCATGATGTCGTTCAGTTGTTTCAAGATTTCTCCGAGGTTCAAGTCATTTCAACGACTGTCGTCGATCAAAAAGGTCAAAGTGATTTCGTCAGAATTACGATCCCCGGTCAACAAGGTAAGTCTCAAGGTAAAAATGCGCCAACCCTCGGCATTATTGGGCGTTTAGGTGGACTCGGTGCAAGACCTTCACGCATTGGCGTTGTCTCTGATGCTGATGGTGCTATCGCCGCCATCACAACAGGATTAAAACTGGCGCAAATGCAGCAGCGGGGTGACACGTTATTAGGCGATGTGATCATTACCACGCATATCTGCCCAAATGCACCTACTCGTCCACATACTCCAGTCGATTTTATGGATTCCCCGTTGGAAGATGTGACGATGAATCTCCACGAAAGCATTCCTGAAGCAGATGCGATTTTATCGGTGGATACGACTAAAGGAAATCGCCTGATTAACCATAAAGGGTACGCACTATCACCTACGGTTAAATCAGGATATATCCTGCCTGTTTCTGAGGATTTGCTGCGTTTAATGGAGTGGAGTAGTGGACAGAATGCGGTCACTTTCCCACTAGCAATCCAAGATATCACTCCTTATGGTAATGGGCTTCATCATTTAAACAGTATCATGCAGCCAGCGGTTTCGACGACAGTACCTGTTGTTGGTGTTGCAATTTGTACGGAAACTGTTGTACCGGGTTGTTCAACGGGGGCGAGTCATGAAGTGGATATTGCAACGACCGTAAAATTTATGATTGAAGTGGCAAAAGAATTCGGTGAAGGCAAGTGCGCTTTTTATGACGAAGAGCAATATCAGTTATTAACTGAACTGTATGGAGATATGCGTCATCTACAAGCCACGGAAGAACAATAATATTTATTGCATGCTTTCTTAATTTGGAACTGTTTTAATTTAAATAGCCACAGTTAATTATTTACCCCTTAAAAATAATTAACTGTGCTCTATTACCCTAATTTATTCTGCTTTCTCTTCACCGCTTTCAGTAATTGGGATAATGACGTCAGCATGAGAGCCTTTAGGACCAGCACCAACACTATAGTTAACCTTCTGGCCCGCTTTCAGTGTTCGGTAACCGTCCATTTGGATTGTGGAGTAATGTGCAAATACATCATCTCCGCCATCTGTTGGGCAGATAAAACCAAAACCTTTCGCATTATTGAACCACTTCACCGTACCTGTATTCATATTTCTGTCCTTTCAGTTTGCTACTTACTGTTTATATACATGCATAAAATACACATGCAAACTAGGTATAAATACGAGGTTTATCGCTCGCATTTCATACTGTATTGGATAGGGATATTTGGTCAAGAGTCGGATTTTGGCTTTTTGAGTAAACTGAAAATAATCCGATGAGCGTTTTTCGTGAATTTTTAAATTATTTGATATGGATCACAAAATTTAGGATCTACAAGTCTGCTATCAGCCCATGGTACACTGACGTAAATTGAGTATTTAGTATCAAAATGAAGACAAAATATTTTTAATGACCTAGCTTTATTGAAGTACTATTTAACGGATAGATATCATTGATAATAAAGGCTATGCTTAAATTGAATTTCCACACTGAGCAACACGACTGAGCAAGAAAGTAATGAGTGATTTTCTGGGCACATTTAAAACTGACACAATTTTTAAAGATGAAGTTGAAAAGGCGCTGCAACCACCATCAATGTATAAGGTTTTGTTAAATAATGATGATTACACGCCGATGGATTTTGTTGTTGAAGTGTTACAAAAATACTTTTCTTTTGATGAAGAACGCGCTACACAGATAATGTTAGATGTGCATTTTCAAGGTAAAGGTGTTTGCGGTGTTTATACTGCTGAAGTTGCAGAAACGAAAGCCGCTCAAGTCAATGCTTTTGCAAGGGAACATGAATATCCTTTATTGTGTACTATAGAGAAAGTCTGAAGAGTCTTAATATCAATTTTGGGAGGTGCTTATGCTCAATCAAGAACTGGAGCTTAGTCTAAATGTCGCTTTTACCAGAGCGAAAGACAATCGCCATGAATTTATGACTGTGGAGCACCTATTGCTGGCGTTGTTGAGTAATATCTCTGCGCGTGAAGCATTAGAGGCTTGTAAGGTTGATTTGGTTGCCCTTAGACAAGAGCTTGAACATTTTATTGCCCAAACTACACCGTTATTACCTGAAAATGATACACGAGATACTCAGCCGACATTGAGTTTCCAGCGCGTGCTGCAACGTGCTGTTTTTCATGTTCAATCATCAGGGCGTAATGAAGTGACTGGCGCTAATGTGCTGGTGGCGATTTTTAGTGAACAAGAATCACAAGCCGCCTATCTATTACGTAAGCATGATGTTAGCCGCCTTGATGTGGTTAATTACATTTCTCACGGAACCATCAAAGGTGAGGATTCATCCTCCTCAGAAGAGGATGCTTCTAACAATGCTCCGTCAAGCGAAGAGCAGCCGGTCTCAGAAGACCATATGGACAACTTCACCACGAATCTTAACCAGCAGGCTAAGAAAGGGAATATTGACCCGCTGGTGGGACGTCAAGCTGAATTAGAGCGTACTATTCAAGTACTATGCCGTCGCCGTAAGAATAACCCATTATTAGTTGGGGAATCCGGCGTGGGTAAAACAGCGATTGCAGAAGGCTTAGCATGGCGCATTGAACAAAACGATGTCCCTGAAGTGATGAAGGATTGCACTATTTATTCCTTGGACATTGGTTCGTTGCTAGCAGGAACAAAATATCGTGGCGACTTTGAGAAACGTTTCAAAGCGTTGCTAAAAATGCTGGAAAAAGATCCGAAAAGCATCCTGTTTATCGATGAAATTCACACCATTATTGGGGCGGGAGCCGCATCGGGTGGGCAAGTCGATGCCGCAAACTTGATTAAGCCACTTTTATCGAGTGGGCGTATTCGAGTGATTGGTTCCACCACATATCAAGAGTTCAGTAATATTTTTGAGAAAGATAGGGCATTAGCTCGCCGTTTCCAAAAAATTGATATTGTGGAGCCGTCCCCTGAAGAGACGGTGCGTATTATTAATGGCTTGAAGCCAAAATATGAGTCCCATCATGATGTTCGTTACACCGCAAAAGCGATTCAAGCAGCGGTGGACTTGTCTGTGAAATATATTACTGACCGCCATCTGCCAGATAAAGCAATTGATGTCATTGATGAAGCAGGTGCAAGAACTCGTTTAGTTGCTCCAAGTAAGCGGAAGAAAACGATTGGTGTACCTGAAATTGAAACCGTGGTGGCACGTATTGCGCGTATTCCAGAAAAAACGGTTTCATCCAGCGACAAAGACCGCTTAAGAACCTTAGACTCTCGCTTGAAAATGTTAGTTTTCGGGCAAGACAATGCGATTGAAGCGCTTTCTGAAGCGATTAAGATGAATCGCGCTGGTTTAGGGCTAGAGCATAAACCCGTAGGCTCCTTCTTATTTGCAGGACCAACAGGGGTGGGTAAAACCGAGGTGACGGTCCAATTAGCGAAAGCATTGGATGTGAAACTATTGCGCTTTGATATGTCCGAATACATGGAACGCCATACGGTTAGTCGGTTGATTGGTGCGCCTCCAGGGTATGTGGGCTTTGACCAAGGCGGTTTGTTAACCGATGCGGTTATCAAGCACCCACATTCCGTGGTGCTATTGGATGAAATTGAAAAAGCGCACCCCGATGTGTTCAATATCCTTCTGCAAGTGATGGATCACGGTACGTTAACTGATAATAACGGTCGTAAAGCGGATTTCCGCAATGTGATTGTTGTGATGACAACAAACGCAGGAGTACAAGAAACTCAGCGTCGTTCGATTGGCTTTGCAGAGCAAGACAATAGTACGGATGCAATGTCAGAAATCAAAAAGACATTTTCACCGGAGTTCCGTAACCGTCTTGATGGCATCATTTGGTTTAATTCACTGTCGATGGATATCATCACACAGGTGGTTGATAAGTTCATTGTCGAGCTACAAGCTCAGCTTGATGAGAAGGGCGTTTCGATTGAGGTTAGCCAAGCAGCTCGCCGTTGGTTATGTGAAAAAGGGTATGACAAAACAATGGGTGCCCGACCTATGGCGCGTGTCATTCAGGATAACCTGAAGAAACCATTAGCGAATGAACTGTTATTTGGTTCGTTAACGAATGGTGGCTCGGTGAGTATCGGGCTTGATGAAAATAGTCACACACTGACATACAGCTTCAGTAGCGTACACAAGGCCTCTCCAGAGGATGCTGTAATCTGACAATAGCTAGTACCACAGGTGTCTTGGGCACCTGTGGTCTTGTCAGGCCTTGCCTGAAAATCGAAAATCAGCGGCTACGGAAAATGATACGACCTTTGCTCAGGTCATAAGGAGTTAACTCTACAGTTACCTTGTCGCCTGTCAGAATGCGGATGTAGTTTTTACGCATTTTACCAGAGATGTGTGCAGTCACGACGTGACCATTTTCCAGTTCAACGCGGAACATTGTATTTGGCAGGGTATCCAAAACCGTTCCCTGCATTTCAATATTATCTTCTTTGGCCATCTAATCCTCTAAGTCTAATAACCGTGATTTTTTACGGGCAAGATAATGCCCAAAAACCCACACTAAGTAAAGAAGTGTCGCATTTTAAAGCGATCTTTCTTTCGCACAGTTGGGGATAAAATTACTGTATTGTCACTTTTTATTTCTTAAAAAGTGGTTATTTTTCAAATGATTGTGGTAAATCAATTGACTGTGGTAACCAGCATGCTGGGTCAATTCGCAGATCACGCCACCGGTAAAGAATATGAAGGAAATCCCTGCGGGAGATCTCCGTTGCACCCAGTGAGGCGGTGTGGTGGTTAAGTACCTGACAATCAAAAAGTTGCCCATTATAGCGCAAAAAATGAAAATAGAATGTAATAAAAGCACATTTGGATGCATCATTCATTTTACTGAACATGGATTCCCCACAAAACAGGTGTCCCATGTTCACGCCGTATAAGCCTCCAACCAATTTCTCGCCATGCCATGCCTCAATCGAGTGCGCTAAACCCTCTTGATGTAAAGCGAGATAGCCAGCCTGTACGGAAGGCAGGATCCAAGTCCCTTCTTGACGTACTGCACAAGCTTCAATCACATTTTTAAATGCATGATTTATGGTAATGCGATAAGGGGATTTTTTTAATGTTTTGATCATGGAGCGGCTGATATGCAGATCACCCACCATCAAAACAGCTCGAGGATCAGGAGACCACCATAATGGTACTTCTCCAGGGTTAAACCAGGGAAAAATACCATCATAATACGCAGATTGTAATCGGCGGGATGATAAATCACCGCCAATCGCTAATAATCCATTAGGTTCCCGCATCGCTTCAGACACGGGAGGGAACAGATAAGAGTCGTCATCTAACTGGTACATGGTACACCTCAGCGAGTTTGCTGAACCAAATGACGCTGATGGAATTGATAATAGCGACCTTGCTCAGCTAACAGTTGCTGGTGGGAGCCTTGTTCAATGATTTCGCCATTATCCATCACACAGATAGTATCCATTTGCTCTAAACCTTGCAGACGATGGGTGATGACTATCAGGGTTTTATCTGCACATTTTTGTTTGAGTAAATTGAGAATTTGTTGCTCAGTATGGGCATCTAGCCCTTCGGTAGGCTCATCCATTAATACCAGTGGCGCATCATGTAAAAGTGCACGAGCGATACCTAAGCGGCGCTGCTCTCCTCCTGATAATTGACGACCACCTTCACCCATCCAAGCATTTAATTTTAATTGGGTATCCAATAAGTTATCTAAGCCGACTTGGGTTAAAACATCACAAAGTTGTTCGTCAGAGGCTTGTTCATTCGCCAGCAGTAAGTTGTTGCGTAAGGTATCACTGAACACATGGACACGCTGAGGCACAACAGACATTGCTCCACGCAGCGCTTCTTCACTGTATTCTTGAATTGGCTGACCGTTAATCGTAATCACGCCACTGTCGACATCCCAAGCACGAGTGAGTAATTGAAGTAGGGTCGATTTTCCACAGCCGGTTTTTCCTAATAACGCAATATGTTGACCTTGCTTGACGAATAATGAGACTTTTTTGATAACCGCAAAAGGTTGCTCTGGATACGTAAAGGTCACATTATCAATCATTAAACTTTCAAGAGACTTCAGCTCGTGACTTTGATTAACAAAGCTCACTTCTGGCTTCGCATGCATTAATTGGGACACTCGAGTCGCTGACGCGATGACTTGTCCCATGTGTTGGAATGCCACAGCCACAGGACCTAAGGCTTCAAATGCAGCCAATGCACAGAAAACGAATAAAGCAATCAACGCACCCGGTTGTGTATTTCCCCCCACATGCTCAGCAGCCATCCATAATAGCAAGGTTGCTGTCAGTCCTGATGCACAGAGAATAATTGCTTGAGATAGCCCCGTGAGTGCTGCTTGTTGCTGTTGACGCGCTTGCCATGAATTTTCGATGTTAGATAAGTTTTGGCGAAAACGTTGAGTGGCACCAAACAAGGCTAATTCAGCTTGTCCTTGTAATGCAGAAGTTAAAACGGTGCGGTAATTACCACGGAGTTCGGTGAGTTCGTGCCCAATAGGTTTACCCGCACGATAAAAAACAATCGGCATCGTGAACAGTAAAAACAACATTACGCCGCCTAGAGTCCATGCAAGGCGAGGGTCAAGGAAGCTCAGACCGATGATTAGCACAAATGTCACAAAGAAGGCGCTAACTATTGGAGACAGAACACGCAAGTAAAGATGGTCTAAAGTCTCCACATCGGCAACCAATCGATTTAATAAATCCCCTTGGCGGAAACGGCTGATCCCACCAGGAGACAGCGGTAGCACTTTACTGAAAGCGAAAACGCGTAGATGAGCTAAGACCTTAAAAGTGGCATCGTGGCTAACTAAGCGCTCGGCATAGCGTCCTGCGGTACGAAAAATGGCAGCACCACGGACACCTGCGGCTGGCAACATATAGTTAAAGAAATAGATCCCCGGAGCACCCACGATAGCAGCACCCGCTAAGAACCATCCTGATAGGGTAAGCAGCCCAATACTTGCAAGTAGAGTGACAATTGCCAGAATGATCCCTAATGAAATCAAAAACCAATGGCGGCGATAGAGGGCTAAGAAGGGCAGTAATACTTTCATTTTTAAAGCTCCTCTTGGCGGTGAGCAAGCAACTGGGCAAAGGCACCTTCAGACTGGCTCAGTTGTTGGTAATTACCACGTTGAATAATTTGTCCGTTTGCCATTACCCAAATTTGGTCGTAATCCATCGTTTCTTCGAGTAAATGGGTCACTAAGAGCGTCGTTTGCTGCTCGGAGAGTTGGTTTAATGTTTCCATGACAAGCTGCTCGCTATGGGCATCTAAGCTCGCAGCGGGTTCATCTAATAGCAATAAACGTGACGGCTTTAATAGTACGCGAGCGACGGCCACACGCTGAGCCTGACCAACAGAAAGGCGCGCAGCAAAATCACCTAAACGCGTGTTTAATCCATCAGGTAAGTTTGGCAGAAATTCTGCAACATACGCTTTTTCAATCGCAGATTGAATTTCCGCCTCTGTTGCATCAGGTTTACCCAAACAAATGTTTTCTTTCAACGTCTGTTCTGGCAAATGTGGGTTTTGTCCTACCCAGCCGACCAACGCTCTCCATTCATCAGAACATAGCTGATTGAGTTCATGACCATTAATGGTGATTGAGCCACGGTAAGGAAGGAAACCGAGTAATAAGTTTAATAAGGAGCTTTTACCCGCACCACTTTGCCCAACTAATGCGATGCGTTGTTGTGGCTCAACCGTAAAATCAAGAGGACCTGCAAGGATAGCGCCATCGTGGGAGAGAATTTCCAGCTGTTTGGCTTCAATGCGAATCGGTTGATTATCAATGACCTTGTTGCCTTGAGGTGATTTTTCATCAGCTTGGCTTTCGAGTAGGGTTACAAGTGATTCAGCGGCGCCCACAGCTTGAGCTTTAGCGTGGTAGTAAGTCCCTAAATCGCGCAGAGGCTGGAAGAACTCAGGGGATAAAATTAAAGCAAGGAAACCCGCAAATAGGGTAACGGGCAGACCATAGCTACCGAAGCTCAATTCCCCGAGGTAGGAAAAACCAAAGTAAACGGCAACGACGGCAATAGAAATAGAGGCAAAAAACTCTAAGACACCTGACGATAAAAACGCCATGCGGAGCACTTCCATCGTCCGAGAGCGAAAATCTTCGGTGGATTCACGAATTTGAGTCACTTCCGCTTTGCCACGGAAAAATAGACGAAGAGTATCCAATCCTCGTAATCGGTCAAGGAAGCTACCACTCAAACGGCTCAATGCTAAGAAGTTTCGACGGTTAGCATCTGCAGCGCCTAGCCCGACTAATGCCATGAAAATAGGAATTAATGGTGCAGTAGCAAATAAAATTAATGCCGCAGCCCAGTTAAATGGGAAGATGGCAATCAGGATCATGATTGGGATGATGGTGGCGAGATACATTTGAGGAAGATAGCGAGAGT
This sequence comes from Providencia sp. PROV208, assembly GCF_028479465.1. NCBI lineage: Bacteria > Pseudomonadati > Pseudomonadota > Gammaproteobacteria > Enterobacterales > Morganellaceae > Providencia > Providencia sp. PROV208. Next base: position 131,224 of record NZ_JAMPNS010000010.1, read on the forward strand.
AGTAATCTTGCATATCTTCAATTTGCTCAAGAATGATGGTTGCCCAGCTGCCAGCAGGTTTGCCTTTTACCCACACGGGACCTAGTTCTTGTAGTTTATCTAACACCATACTACGGACTTGCTGCCTAACGACTTGCCCACAATGGTAACCCGCTCGTTCGCGCAGATAGTGAACAATGCCTCGTAAAATAAAGACACTAATCAATAAAGTAAAGTCGGTGAGCAGTTGCTCTCGAGGAATGTGGTCCATCAGCAAGGCTTGTAAAATCACTGCGATTAACCAAGCTTGCGCAATAATTAATAAACCACTGACTATGCCTAAGAGCATAGAAATTCGGAGCCAACGCTTGGCAGGAGCGCTGTGTTGTTTTAACCAACGCACCAATTCAGTCTGTCTTGATTTATCCATAATGATTTAGTTAGCAGGTGTAGTTTTCATGTTATTGAGTGCAGTTAAGATAGTTGACTTTGTCATCAAATCTAACCGAATTTTTACCTATCATAACAGCTTCCATTGGAGATGTTACATAATAAAAGTTAGATATTTGAATAGAACAATTTTTGTTATCAATATGTTTTATAAAGGTAAATTATATTGATTGTCATATAATTAAATTCGAGCGAGCAGAGGATGTTACCGTTATTATGACCAAAAAATAAGGTGGCATAATTTATAATTGTTAAGCCACCTACATTTTAGATTGAAATCGCGAGAGGAAGTCAGTCAGTTATTCAGGAACAATTTCTAACCATGTTTTAGGTTGTAGCTTAAATTGGTTATTGAGTAAGTTATCCCATGCGGCTTTTTTATCAGCGGTATCATCAAAGACTTGCTTTTGTGTATCCACTAGATTCCATGTGTTTGCTTGGGCTTGCCAGATGGTGCATTCATAGTCGAGGGATTCTGGCATGGAATAGCACATAACCACTTCATCAGCCCCATCGCTGTTCACATCCGCCATGAATCCAAGACATTCGTAATTACGGTAATAACTTGTGCAGTTCCAGGAATCTCGAATTCCATCTTCCATATCAAACCAACTCTGGGGAAGTGGCTGACTACCTTTTGCGATAATGAGTACTTCTTTAAAAGGTTTTGGTGTATCGGAGTAAGCACCAACTTTAAGTTGAGCTTTCGTTTCTGGGTTTTGTTCCAGTTGTGCTAAAGCGGCTTTTCCTCGCTCCCCGAGTTTTTCTAGGTCATACGATAAATCGTAATTAATTTTAATTTTGCCTTTTTCAATCGCCGCCATAATGCTATTAACCGTGATCCGCTGGAAATCACCAATAGGACTATTAATCACTAAAATAGTGGCGATTAAACCAAGAATAGCAACCTTATTAATCGAGCCTAGAGCGTTTGCCCAGTGGCGTCGTTTTATCATGACTGTGATGCTGTACGCCAAAATAAGGATTGCCAAAAATAATGCAATTGCAAAGGCGTACAATCGGCTGACACTCCAACTATATTGGTTGACTCGAACTAAGATGCCATACAGAGAAAGTGCAGAGAATGCGTTGAGCAGAACGATGCTAATTAATACAAACCCATTGATGATAGCTTTAAATTGAAATTGCGTTGAGCCATCACCATAAAGGGCATTAATAAAAATGACATTTAAAATAACAAAGCAAAGCATGGTTCCAGAGCCAAGTTCAGAAGTGGTATAGTGCACCCCCGTAAAGAGTGAAATGGCAAGACCAACTAAGAAAATGACTGCAATAAGGCTAAGCAGTGGTAGGAAAAATTGTGAAAAATACTTGGCGATATTGTTCAGCTGCATCACTAATTTAGAGCGCAAAAACAGCACGCTGATATTGAAGCCAAGTAAAAAAGCGACCCAAAGGATGTAATCATTGTTAAGGAAATGACTGAGTGTCGTCAGATTAACAATGCCGAATAAGAAACTGGCTTGTTTAACAATAAACGCTAATAAGCCACCAATAGCACAGGCAAAAAAGCCAAATAGCGTATTGCGGAAATAGTGCCCGACTAAGCAGCTGTAATGAGCTTTCCATCTACCCGTGGCTTGGCGATTTTGCATCCATGGTAGCAAAAAGAAAATCAGGACGGTTAGCGTGCTCACCGCGAGGAAGGGTTCACTACTGGATGAAGACCCTGTTTCTAAGTTCTGCCAAGTATTAATCCAACCGATAAGAATGATGGTCAGGATGATATTCAGATAAAAAGCAGGTTGTTTGGCATTTGTAATAAGAAAACTGATCACAGAAGGCACAAAAATGGCGAATACCATAGGCAAATAGATCCATATAGGATCTAATTCAACATTGGTACGAATGGAGTAATCTAGCGTACCAGTGATGATAATCCCTTGAATAACCGATAACAAAATAACAATCAGATATGCCAATTTACTAACTGATTCTTTTTGCGTTTGTGGCTCCATGTCAATTCCTTAGTGAATAAGATGATGAAGCTGAGTATAGATAGGGAGCCAAAAGAACAACATAAACTTGCTCCTAATTCACTTAGCGGTGCGATGCTTATTTTTGTGAAATGGATAAATAAAAAGCCCCATTCTATTTCGTTTCGATGAACGGACAGAATGAGGCTTAAATTAAGGCTGGGTTAGAAAATTATTTCTTATCGGCTAATCCATCAAGATAGCGCTCTGCATCTAATGCTGCCATGCAACCAGTTCCCGCAGATGTAATGGCTTGACGATAGATGTGGTCCATGACATCGCCCGCGGCAAAGATCCCTTCAACAGACGTTTGGGTCGCGTTACCGTTAGTACCGGACTGCACTTTTATATACCCATTATTTAAGGCTAACTGACCATCGAAAATCGCGGTGTTTGGGCTATGACCAATAGCAATAAAGGCACCCATTACCTCGATATCCTCTGTTTTATCTGTTTTGGTGCAACGTAAGCGAACGCCAGTCACGCCCATGTCATCGCCCAGGACTTCATCTAGAGTATTGTCAGTGTGCAGAACGATATTACCATTTTCGACTTTATCCATCAGTCGGTTGACTAGGATTTTTTCTGCTCTGAAGCTGTCACGACGGTGAATTAAATGCACTTCAGACGCAATATTAGAAAGATAGAGCGCTTCTTCAACCGCAGTATTACCACCGCCAACTACGGCGACTTTTTGGTTACGATAGAAGAAACCATCGCAGGTTGCACAAGCGGAAACACCGCGACCTTTAAATGCTTCTTCAGATGGTAAGCCAATATAACGAGCCGATGCACCCGTTGCGATGATTAATGCATCACAGGTGTATTCAGTCTCACCACCGAACAAACGGAAAGGACGCTGTTGGAAGTCTACTTTTGTAATGTGGTCGTTGATGATTTCAGTTTCGAATTTTTCTGCATGGGCATGCATGCGCTCCATGAGTCTTGGACCTGTTAAGCCTTCAGGATCACCCGGCCAGTTTTCAACTTCGGTAGTTGTGGTTAATTGACCGCCTTTTTCCACCCCAGTAATCAGTGCAGGGTGTAAATTTGCGCGAGCTGCGTAAACGGCTGCGGTATAACCGGCAGGACCTGAACCTAAAATGATTAACTTGCGATGTGTGGTTGTGCTCATGAATTCCTCTTTTAGTCTCGAAAAAGCATAAACACGATTGTAGGAGAAATAGGGGGGTAACAAAAGTGATTTAACTGTTCATTCATATGGACAGAACAAATTTTTCTGATAGGTAGTACCAATTAAGAGTTAAAAAATAGAAGGGAAAGTGCTTTAATCACGAAATGGTAATTTTAGGAATTATCTTGAATTAGGTCTGCGAAACGTTTTACTGAAAAAAAAACCGAAATCTTGTACTGATTTTTATTCATTTACTTTGACAATCGGCTGCGCATTTGCGAAAACATCTATCTAAGAGTTAATTATCTAGCAGGTCAATGGAAATGGCGCATTTTTGTTCTTACTGGAAAATTAACTTTACGTCACACATTCAGGCAATGTCGCGACGATTGTAAACAATTATTCGGTTTACGAGAACTTCAGTTATGACGAATAGAATAGGTTCCACGCCCGCTAGTCCGCTTAGGAAGACTGACGTATAGATGGGGCCGTTTTATAAGATATGAAAATAACAATTAGAGAAAGAGAGATAAGAGATGATTGACAATAAAAAGCGTCCTGGCAAAGACCTTGACCGGATTGACAGGAATATACTGAACGAATTGCAAAAAGACGGGCGTATCTCTAACGTTGAACTATCTAAGCGCGTTGGTTTATCTCCAACACCATGTTTAGAGCGTGTTCGTCGTCTTGAAAGACAAGGGTTCATTTCTGGCTATACCGCGCCACACTATTTAGATGCATCACTGCTGGTTTTCGTTGAAATTACGTTAAACCGTGGGGCTCCTGATGTCTTTGAACAATTCAACACAGCAGTTCAAAAACTTGAAGAAATTCAAGAATGTCACCTTGTTTCTGGTGACTTTGACTATCTGTTGAAAACGCGTGTGCCAGATATGTCCGCATATCGTAAACTGCTAGGTGAAACCTTATTACGCCTTCCGGGTGTAAACGATACTCGTACCTACGTAGTTATGGAAGAAGTGAAACAAAGCAACCGTTTAGTGATTAAAACTCGCTAATCGTACTTTGTATTCATCATTCCTGCACAGCAATCTGCATTGTTGTCGCACTGCTGTTTCAACGCTGAGTTTACTCAGCGTTGTTCCGTTTTAGGAACACTCACTTTTCTCTCTGTCCCCTTAATGATTCTTTTTTAAACACGATCTTGTCTACTGTACTCAAGAGACCTCAAATTTAGTCAGAAATTTTCATTTCAATTTATTGATTTTAAAGCTATAAACAATTAAGAATTTTGACCTTAAATAGAGTTTGAAACCTCATTCGTAAGATGAAATACTGAATCTTATGGTCTCTATGGTGTGATAATTTGTCTTAATCTCCTTAAAGCAGGCACGTTTAGGGGATTAGTGTTAGAATAATCATAGAATAATCACGTATTAAGCAAGAACATCAGTCAGTAAAGAAACAATAATGAGCCAAGAATATACCGAAGATAAGTACATCAAATTTAAAAAGCTGAGTAGCGGCAGACGGCTATTAGAGGTGATTTTGTTGGTCATCTGCCTCTGCGCGATTTTTCTTATGGTCGCGTTATGGAGCTTTAACCCTTCAGACCCAAGTTGGTCACAAACTAACTGGGATGCTCCCGTCAAAAATTTAGGGGGAAGCATTGGCTCATGGAGTGCGGATATCCTCTTTTCTGCATTTGGTATTCTTGCATTTGCGATTCCTCCGTTATTGTTACTCGGGTGTTGGGCAATTTATCATTATGAAAGTCAGCGTCGTTATATTGACTTTTTCTCACTTTCTTTACGCTTGATTGGCGGGTTAGCGCTGATCTTGTCATCCTGTGGTTTAGCTGCCCTCAATTTTGATGATTTACCAAACTTCGCTTCAGGTGGGGTGATTGGTAGTGTCTTTAGTAATGCCATTATGCCGTGGTTTAACTCGTTAGGCGCCACTTTAGCTCTGCTGTTTCTCTGGGCTATCAGTTTTACTCTTTTCACTGGATGGTCTTGGCTTACGATCGCTGAAAAAATTGGGGCAGGGATACTACTTCCAATTACATTACTGACAAATCGAGCGCGTGGTGATGATCTAGATGACCACGATTATGAGGTTGAAGAAACCGAAGAGGCATTACAGCGAGCTCAAATCGCTGAGCATCAAGCGCATGATGAAGCGCAGCAATATGATGCTGATGATGTGCTTTTCTCAGCACCGACGGTATCGGAGCTAGTCTCTGAAGATATACAGGCTGCTGCTGAACCACAAATTGTCGTTGATTCGCAAGCACCTATTGATTCGCAACCGACTATTGTGTTGCAGCAAGGGATTGAACCTGTACAGCCAACCGCATCAATAGCTGAGCCTGTATTTGTGGCGAAACCGACGGAAAACGAGAATTTACCCAATTTCTCGGCAACGGAAGAACCGCAAACTTATCATTTTGAAGTTCCTGATGAATATCAGCCGCAAGTGCCGCCGACACAGGCATATTCTTCTTCACCTGTGATTTCGCAAGAGCCTGCGTACACACCTGAGCCTACATTTACGTCTGAGCCAGCATTTACTCAACCACCTGCATTTACGCCAGAGCCTATTTTTGCTCCTGAACCACAGGCGCCAAAGTCAGTTGCACCAACAACGACAGCATTTTCACCTGTAGAACCCACAATAGAAGTGGGAAGTCCTGATATCAGTGAACCTTCAGTGACCAACCGTATTGCTGATCCTGCTGCGCTAACCGCGGCAGGTATTTCAATCGCTGCGATGGATCGCCATGCGCAAGTGAAAAAGAATCTGGAGCCAGAATTACCGCGCCCAAATCCAGTTCGTTTGCCAACACGTCGTGAGCTGTATGGTATCCGCATTCCATCTCAACGGGATGCAGAATTACAGCGTCGCCAAGAAGAGGCATCACAGCGCGAACAGGTTTATCAACAATGGTCCGCGGAACAAGAGCCGGAAGAAAACGTTAAAACGGATGATGAGCTGGAGCAAGAAAGGTTGCTGCGCGTCCAGTTTTTGGAACAACAGCGTCAGCGCTATGGTGAACCAGAAACGGATATGCAAGATTTTGACGCTGCATTTCAGGTTGACCAATCTGCGGTTGAGGCTCCTTTAGAGCAAGTAACGCCGCCGGTTAGCACGTTTACTCAGCCTGAAATTGAGCATCGTTGGGCTTCTGCGCCAGCGTTTACACCTGCTTTTGAACCTGTTGTACCAACAGAACAAACTCAGCCTTCAGATATCCACCGTTTTACGGCTCATGCTGATGATGAGCATGATTTAGATAATGATGTGGATGACTTAGAGCCTAGGATTGATTTAAGTACGCCATTGTCAGCATTTGAGCGTTTCTCACCCGTTGATGATTTAGTTGATGATGAGCCAGCCGTGCCATTATTTATGCCATCGGTGGCTGAACCACCTGTGCAAACGCCATCTACGCCAGTTAATCCTATCAATGAAGTTGTTGCTCATTCTGCTGTGCAGCCACACACTATTGCGCAGCCGCAACAGCCGCAACAGCCGCAACAGCCGCAACAGCCGCAACAGCCGCAACAAGATAGCTTGTTCCATCCATTCTTGGTACGTAATGATCAACCATTACCAAAACCAACAACGCCAATGCCATCTCTTGATTTATTGGCAAGTCCACCAGAGCAAGAAGAGCCTGTGGATATGTTCAAATTGGAGCAAACAGCAAGGCTGATTGAAGCTCGCTTAAATGATTACCGCGTCAAAGCAGAAGTTGTCGGATTCTCTCCAGGTCCTGTTATAACGCGTTTTGAGTTAGATTTAGCACCCGGCGTGAAAGCCGCTCGCATTTCAACGTTATCAAGAGACCTTGCTCGCTCGTTATCGACGACAGCAGTACGTGTCGTTGAAGTGATTCCGGGCAAACCTTATGTGGGTCTCGAATTACCGAATGAAAAACGTCAAACGGTGTACTTAAGTGAAGTCTTAGATTGTGATGATTTTAGAAAAAATCCATCACCATTGACGATAGTTCTAGGAAAAGACATTGAAGGCGAGCCGGTTGTTGCGGACTTGGCAAAAATGCCTCATTTATTAGTCGCAGGTACCACAGGGTCAGGTAAATCTGTGGGGGTCAACGCTATGATCCTCAGTATTTTATATAAAGCTAAACCTGAAGATGTTCGCTTTATTATGATTGACCCGAAAATGTTAGAGCTCTCTATTTATGAAGGGATCCCACATTTATTAACCGAAGTCGTGACAGATATGAAGGATGCCGCCAATGCACTGCGTTGGTGTGTTAACGAGATGGAGCGCCGTTATAAACTCATGTCTGCATTGGGTGTGCGTAACCTTGCTGGCTATAACGATAAAATCAAAGCTGCGGCAGAGATGAATCGACCAATTCCTGATCCGTTCTGGAAACCGGGTGACAGCATGGATGTAGAACATCCAATGCTGAAAAAAGAACCGTATATTGTGGTGATGGTTGATGAATTTGCTGACTTAATGATGACCGCAGGGAAAAAAGTGGAAGAGCTTATTGCTCGCTTAGCGCAAAAAGCGCGAGCTGCGGGTATCCACCTAGTATTAGCAACACAGCGCCCATCCGTTGACATCATTACAGGGTTAATTAAAGCCAATATTCCAACCCGTATAGCCTTTACGGTATCCAGTAAAATCGACTCTAGAACTATTCTTGATCAAGGTGGCGCGGAATCATTATTGGGTATGGGGGATATGCTTTACCTGCCACCTAACTCATCAATTCCTGTACGTGTTCATGGCGCATTTGTGCGTGACCAAGAAGTTCATGCTGTCGTTAATGACTGGAAAGCGCGTGGCAAACCGCAATATATCGACAGTATTACGACGTGCAGCGATGACAGCGAAGGGGGCGGCAGTTCAGATAATGGCGATGAAGATCTTGACCCATTATTTGATCAAGCAGTTGAATTTGTTGTTGAAAAACAAAGAGTCTCTATCTCTGGTGTGCAACGTCAATTCCGTATCGGTTACAACCGTGCCGCTCGAATTGTTGAGCAAATGGAAGATCAAGGAATTGTGAGTGAACCTGGACATAATGGTAACCGAGAGGTATTAGCTCCGCCATCAATGGGATATTAATATTTCATGTGCTAATTGCTGGTTTAATTCAAGGGGTGTATAAAGACATACGCCGCTTGAGGTATTAATTTAAAGGTCTTTTCTCGATGAAAAAAATGATGTTATTAGGTGCATTAGCCCTGAGTTTAAACGTAGGTCAAGTATTGGCAGATGCGAGTCAAGACCTTCAAGACCGCCTGAGTAAGGTGAATAGCTTCCAAGCAAGCTTCTCACAAAAAGTCACTAGTCCAGAAGGTGATTTGATCCAAGAAGGTGTTGGTGACTTATGGATTGAACGTCCTAACCTATTTAACTGGAATATGACTTCGCCAGATGAAAGTGTGTTGGTGTCAGACGGCAAGAACCTCTGGTTTTATAACCCGTTTGTCGAACAAGTCACAGTAACGAATTTGGCAGATGCAACGCAAGATACGCCATTTTTACTATTAACGCGTAATAATCCTCAAGATTGGAAACAGTACTCGATCGTTCAACAGGGTAATACGTTTGATTTAAAGCCAAAACAAACTAATGGCACGCTAAAAAGTTTCTCTATTACCGTTAACCCACAAGGTACGATCGAAAAATTTGCTGCGGTTGAGCAAGATGGCCAAACGAGCGCATATCAACTAAAACAGCAAAAAAATGGGCCAGTTGATCCAAGTAAATTTAAATTTACGGTACCGAAAGGGGTTACTTTGGATGACCAGCGTTCTCGCGCTCACTAATCTCTAGGGGGTAAAGAGGATCTCGTGGGTAACTTGTCTCTCGATTTTTCACAAAATGAATTTCAACCACTGGCTGCACGTATGCGGCCAGAAACCCTTGAGCAATATATAGGTCAAAAGCATTTACTTGCCGAAGGTAAACCGTTACCAAGAGCGATTAGGGCAGGTCATTTACACTCGATGATCTTGTGGGGACCTCCGGGAACGGGTAAAACCACATTGGCTGAAGTTATTGGTCACTATGCACAAGCAGATATCGAGCGCATCTCGGCAGTGACTTCGGGGATCAAAGAGATCCGTGAGTCTATCGAAAAAGCGCGCCAGAATCTTAGTGCAGGGCGCAGAACTATTCTGTTTGTGGATGAAGTTCATCGGTTTAACAAAAGCCAGCAAGATGCTTTTTTACCCCACATTGAAGACGGGACGATCACCTTCATTGGCGCGACAACGGAAAACCCTTCATTCGAGCTTAATTCAGCACTGCTTTCTCGTGCGAGAGTCTATTTATTAAAATCATTAGAAAGTAGCGAAATTGAAGAGGTGTTACTTCAAGCTCTCGGGGATAGCGTTCGCGGATTAGGCGGGCAAAATATTATTCTCCCCGATAGCACAAGAAAAATGATTGCTGACTTAGTCAATGGGGATGCGCGACGTTCGTTAAATCTGCTAGAAATGATGGCGGATATGGCTGAGGCTGATAATCAAGGTCAGCGTATTTTAACGGCGGAGTTACTCAAAGAAGTCAGTGGCGAACGAGCGGCTCGTTTTGATAATAAAGGCGACCGTTACTATGACTTGATTTCAGCACTTCATAAATCTGTTCGTGGCTCTGCGCCTGATGCCGCTCTTTATTGGTATGCCCGCATTATCACGGCGGGAGGTGACCCACTCTATGTTGCTCGCCGCTTATTAGCAATCGCGTCAGAAGATATCGGAAATGCAGATCCTCGTGCAATGCAGGTCGCTATTTCAGCGTGGGATTGTTTTACCCGTGTAGGGCCTGCAGAAGGTGAGCGTGCGATTGCTCAAGCCATTGTATATCTTGCATGTGCCCCGAAAAGTAACGCCGTGTATACCGCGTATAAAGCCGCGATTAAAGATGCTCAGATGCAGCCAGATTATGATGTTCCTGAGCACTTAAGAAATGCCCCCACTAAGTTAATGAAAGAGTTAGGGGTTGGCAAAGAGTATCGTTATGCTCATGATGAGCCTAACGCGTATGCGGCGGGTGAAAACTATTTCCCTGAGCCGATGAAAGCGACGCAATACTATTATCCAACCGCGCGTGGGCTAGAAGGCAAAATTGCCGAAAAACTCGACTGGTTAGCCCAACAAGATCAAAATAGCGCAACAAAACGCTATCGCTAAGCGGGTCAATGCGATAAGGTTATAACGCAATAAAATAATTTAAATATAACGCCGGAGCGCGTTATATTCGTTCTCACAATTGACTAACAAAATCACAGGATAAGCATGCTCGATCCAAATTTACTGCGTACGGAGCTAGACGCGGTTGCTACAAAACTGGCTCGCAGGGGTTTTACCCTTGATGTGGAAAAGCTGCGTGAATTAGAAGAACGCCGCAAAGTTTTACAAGTTGAAACTGAAACCCTGCAAGCAGACCGTAACTCGCGATCGAAAACTATTGGTGCAGCTAAAGCGCGTGGTGAAGATATTGAGCCATTACGTCTGGAAGTGAACCAATTAGGCGAAAAATTGGATGCTGCTAAAGCAGAGTTAGATAAACTGCAACAAGAAATCCGTGATATTGCATTAAGTATCCCGAATATTCCTGATGATGAAGTACCAGATGGTAAAGATGATTCAGAAAACTTGGAAGTTTCTCGTTGGGGTGAACCGCGCCAATATGATTTTGAAGTCAAAGATCATGTGAGCTTGGGCGAACTGGCTGGTGGTTTAGATTTTCCTGCTGCGGTGAAACTGACTGGCGCACGTTTTGTTGTGATGAAAGGTCAAATTGCACGTATGCATCGTGCATTAGCTCAGTTTATGCTGGACTTGCACACAGAAAAACATGGCTACCAAGAGCTGTATGTACCTTATTTAGTCAACCATGCCACTCTGTATGGTACAGGTCAGTTACCTAAATTTGGTGAAGACTTATTCCACACTAAACCATTGGAAGAAGAAGCGGATAGCAGCACTTATGCGTTGATCCCAACGGCGGAAGTGCCTGTGACTAACTTAGTGCGTGATGAAATTTTAGATGAAGACGCGCTTCCTCTGAAAATGACGGCTCATACCCCATGCTTCCGTTCAGAAGCAGGATCTTATGGTCGTGATACGCGCGGTCTGATCCGTATGCACCAGTTTGATAAAGTCGAATTAGTGCAAATTGTGCATCCAGAAAAATCAATGGCAGCATTGGAAGAGTTAACGGGGCACGCTGAGAAAGTTCTGCAATTATTGAACTTACCGTACCGTAAAGTATTACTGTGTACTGGTGACATTGGTTTCGGTTCTCGCAAAACTTACGACTTAGAAGTCTGGTTACCTGCGCAAAATACGTATCGTGAAATCTCTTCTTGCTCAAATATGTGGGATTTCCAAGCCCGTCGTATGCAAGCACGTTTCCGTGGTAAGAGTGATAAGAAAACCCAACTGGTTCATACATTGAATGGTTCTGGTTTAGCAGTAGGTCGTACTCTGGTTGCTGTGCTGGAAAATTACCAGCAAGCGGATGGTCGTATTGAAGTGCCTGAGGTATTACGTCCGTATATGAATGGCTTAGAATATATCGGTTAATTGATATATTAGGCGTTAAAGGCTGAGTCTAGTTTTAAACTGGGCTCAGCCTTTTTTATTTGCACATAAAAAATCCCCCAAATGTTTCTCAATGGGGGATTTGAGTCGTTTTAAATTGCAAACCATCAACAAAGCAAATGAGCACGATATCTCAGCTGTGATTACATAATCAATGAGCTGGTTTGTGACTGTTTAGTCTCGGTAAAAAAGATACTGCGGTATGTGCTGTAGTATGTCGCATACATAATTGGCATAGAAATAAACAGACCTAATCCAAAAGGAATGATAGAGACAAACATCAGTACCATGGCAATCAGGAAGAATAGGAAACCAGGCAATAGGTTTTTCTTGACGGCTTGTAAGCTGGCGGAAATAGAAGTACCAATTTTAAAGTCATGGTTCATGATTAACGCAGGGGCAAACCACGTCAATGCGGTACCAAATAAGCTGGCTAATGCCATGACAATTCCAGCGAAGACGAATGACCCCGTTGATGCGAAAAATGCAGCATCAGAAATTCCATCATATTGATCGGCTTGCATCACTAAACTAAAGATTGCGGAACCTGCGATGAGGAACGCAATTAACATGCCTACCATATTTGCGGCGAAGTTAATGGCGCCGACAGCAAACAGTTCACCAAATTTCTTTTGGAATCCAGAGAAAAGTAAGCCAATATCCGCTTCACCGGTTTTGCGCTGATTTTCGCAAATGGCAATAATCCCACCCACAAAAACAGGCGTAACAAAGCTGACGAACATGCTAACGAGTGGCAAGAAAGCCATGGCAAAAATAATCAGGAAAAAGACGATGTTAATCAGGATCCACATCCCTAATTTTTCCTTGACCAGTGCCCATGCTTGGCTGATCCACTCAACCCCTTCACCTGCTTGAACGGCATTAGGTTCTGGTGTAAATACAAAGCTATCGATGGGCTCGGGTGGTGTCATAGGCGAAATGTCGTTATCAACATTATCGTGTTCATTGTTCATAGTGAGTGACCTATTTAGTAGTGATGAATTAGCAATATTTATTATAGAGTTATGTTGCTATTAATAAATTAAATTTAACGTGCGGATTATGCCTAAAAACCGTGCCTGTTCAAAGCAGAGTAATCTGGTAACGAGAAGAGAGGTCGGATGCGAAGAGATTATATGAAATAGGCTCCCAGAAGGGAGCCTATGAAGAAATTAGTACATGACTTTTTTGCCGTAGCTTTCGAGGATACTTTTGACTCTTTCCATTACCTCTTTTGACGGTGGTCTCACGCCATCAAGTTTGTACTCTTCACCCATGGTTTCCCATTTGTGTTTGCCCAGCTCATGATAAGGGAGTAATTCAATTTTCTCGATATTATCCATATCTTTAACAAACTCACCGAGCATATGAACTGAATGATCATCGTCACTCCAACCTGGCACGACAACATAACGGATCCACGTTTTTTGGTTACGTTTTGCAAGGTAGCGGGCAAATTCTAAAGTGCGATGATTGGAAACGCCAACGAGTTTTTGGTGGATCTCATCATCAAGCTGTTTTAAGTCAAGCATGACAAGATCAGTGACATCCATTAGCTCATCAATGACAGGGTCATAGCGACGAACAAACCCGTTAGTGTCTAAGCATGTATGAATGTTCTCTTTTTTGCAGGCACGGAACCAATCACGGACAAAATCAGCCTGTAAAATAGCTTCACCACCTGATGCCGTGACACCACCGCCGGTTGCGTTCATAAAATGGCGGTAAGTGACCGCTTCTTTCATTAACTCATCAACGGTAACCATGTTACCTGTATGGGTATCCCAAGTATCACGGTTATGGCAATACAGGCAGCGCATTAGGCAGCCTTGGAAGAAAACGATAAAGCGGATCCCTGGACCGTCGACGGTACCACAGGATTCAAAAGAGTGAATTCGTCCAAACGTCGCGGGTGGCGAGGTGGTCGAAATTTCAGTCGTTGGAATAGTCTTTTGCGTTGTTGACATAGCAGGAACTCACAGAATGTAGAATTATAATCTCTTATCTTTGACTAAGATAGAAAGGCCCCAATGGGAGGGGCCTTTTATTTATTTTACGTTATAGAATCTTAGCGCAGTATTACAGAGTACTGGTGAAAGTACGAGTAATAACGTCTTGCTGCTGTTCTTTAGTCAGAGAGTTAAAACGCACCGCATAACCCGATACACGGATAGTCAGTTGTGGATATTTCTCTGGGTTTTCCATCGCATCTAACAGCATTTCACGGTTCATCACGTTCACGTTTAAGTGCTGACCGCCTTCGATAGAAGATTCATGATGGAAGTAACCATCCATCAGACCCGCTAAGTTAGTTTTACGAACTTCGTCATCTTTACCTAACGCATTTGGCACGATAGAGAAGGTATAAGAGATACCATCTTTTGCGTAAGCAAATGGCAGTTTAGCAACAGAAGTCAGAGATGCTACCGCACCTTTTTGGTCACGACCGTGCATTGGGTTAGCACCTGGTCCGAATGGTGCACCAGCGCGACGACCATCTGGGGTGTTACCTGTTTTCTTACCATAAACAACGTTAGAAGTAATGGTCAGAACAGACTGAGTTGGAACCGCGTTACGGTAAGTAGGCAGTTTCTGAATTTTCTTCATGAAACGTTCTACTAAGTCACAAGCGATATCATCAACACGTGGGTCATTGTTACCAAATTGTGGATATTCACCTTCGATTTCGAAGTCGATAGCGATACCGTCTTCATCACGAATTGGTTTAACTTTTGCGTACTTGATTGCAGACAGTGAGTCAGCAGCAACAGACAGACCTGCGATACCACATGCCATTGTACGGTAAACATCACGGTCATGAAGCGCCATCAGTGCTGCTTCATAGCTGTATTTATCATGCATGAAGTGGATGCAGTTCAGCGCAGTAACGTACTGAGTTGCTAACCAGTCCATGAAGTGGTCCATTTTGTCCATCACGGTATCGAAGTCGAGAACTTCATCCATGATAGGTGCGTGTTTAGGACCCACTTGCATTTTCAGTTTTTCGTCCACACCACCATTGATGGTGTACAGCATTGTTTTCGCTAAGTTTGCACGAGCGCCGAAGAACTGCATTTGTTTACCAACAATCATTGGGCTTACGCAACATGCGATTGCGTAGTCATCATTGTTGAAGTCAGGACGCATTAAATCGTCGTTTTCATACTGTACAGAAGAGGTGTCGATAGAGACTTTTGCTGCGAACTTTTTGAAGTTCATTGGCAGTTTTTCTGACCACAGGATAGTCATGTTAGGCTCTGGAGATGGGCCCATGGTATACAGTGTGTTCAGGAAACGGAAGGTGTTTTTAGTCACCATAGTACGGCCATCAAGACCCATACCTGCCAGTGATTCTGTTGCCCAAATTGGGTCACCAGAGAACAGCTCATCGTATTCAGGTGTACGTAAGAAACGAACCATACGCAGTTTCATGACTAAGTGGTCAATCAGTTCTTGCGCTTGTTCTTCTGTGATTTTACCTGCATCTAAGTCACGTTGGATGTACACGTCTAAGAACGTAGATACACGACCAAATGACATTGCCGCACCGTTTTGAGATTTAACAGCCGCTAAGTAACCGAAGTAAGTCCATTGAACTGCTTCTTGTGCGTTAGTTGCAGGACCAGAGATGTCGTAGCCATATTTAGCTGCCATCTCTTTGATTTGACCCAGTGCACGATGTTGCTCAGCAATTTCTTCGCGCAATTGGATAGTCATTTGCAGGTCTTCACCTTTTTCTAATCTTTCTTGCAGAGAAGTGAATTGGTTGAATTTGTCTTTCATCAGGAAATCAATACCGTACAGAGCAACACGACGGTAGTCACCGATGATACGACCACGACCATAGGCATCTGGTAAACCGGTTAAGATACCGGATTTACGGCATTTTAAGATGTCTGGAGTATAAACATCGAAAACACCTTGGTTGTGAGTTTTACGGTATTCAGTGAAGATTTTTTTCAGGCTAGGATCTAAAGTACGATCATAAGCTTTACATGAACCTTCAACCATTTTGATACCACCGAACGGGATAAGACCACGTTTCAGAGGTGCGTCAGTTTGTAGACCAACGATAGTTTCTAATTCTTTGTTAATGTAACCAGCATCATGGGAAGTGATTGTTGATGCAAGGTCTGTATCAAAATCAACTGGTGCGTGAGTGCGGTTTTCGATTTTGATCCCTTCCATGACTTTTTCCCACAGCTTATCAGTTGCTGGAGTTGAGCCTGCTAAGAAAGATTCATCACCTTCATACGGAGTATAGTTTTTCTGAATAAAGTCACGGACGTTGACGTTATTCTGCCAGTCACCTTGGCTAAAACCTTGCCATGCTAAAGCGAATTTTTCATTTAATTCGGACATGATACTTTTACCTTTTAACAATGGATCTTTGAGGGATCTTAATAAATCTTTGTGTACGTGTAATAACAATTATATTAACAAATTTCGATTAATGTTTTTCGTTATTACGCAGATGCATTAACCAGTAAACTAGGCCGACTAACACTGCGCCGCCAATAATATTTCCGATAGTCACTGGTATTAAATTGTCACTGATAAAGTTCCCAACCGTTAGGTTAGCGAATTGCTCAGGTGCCATGTTGATTTGAGTCCAAAATTCAACAGGGGCGAATTCTTTAATCATGATACCCATAGGGATCATAAACATATTTGCGATACTGTGCTCAAAACCGCTGGCGACGAACATCGCAACAGGCAGAATCAAGGCGACAAATTTATCGGTTAGGCTACGACCGGCATAACTCATCCAAACAGCTAAGCAAACCATTAAGTTAGCTAAAATACCAAGGAAGACAGCTTCCACAAAAGTGTGGTGTAGTTTGTAGTTGGCGGTTTGTAGTACGTTCAAGCCCCATTGACCATTCGCGGCAACATATTGCCCAGCAAACCAAATAACCGCGACAAAAAACAGTGCGCCGACTAAGTTGCCAATATAAACGTGGAACCAGTTGAGGAGCATTTGACCCCAAGAGATTTTTCCTGTGGCTTTAGCAACAACGGTTAAAACAGTGGATGTAAATAAGTCGGCTCCACAGACCACTACCAACATTAATCCAAGAGAGAAGCAGATGCCCCCAATCAGTTTGGTGAAGCCATAAGGCGCACTCGCGGTACCCGTAGTAGCTGTGATATAGAACACAAAAGCGATAGAGATAAAGATACCAGCGGTGAATGCTGACAAGTAAGTCATGGCGGGGTGTTTGTTGACTTTATAAACGCCCACATCATTAGCGACTTGAGCCATTACAGCAGGGGGTAATAAATTAAAAGGGTTGTCAGCTTTCATACCAACACTCTCTTACAAAGTTGATTAATTATAGCACGCAATTATAGTAACAAACGGGTGTGGTGATAAATTTGATGTGGATCATGAAGTGTTAAGAGAACGGGGGTAAAATAGGTCTAAAATCGTCAAAATTAAATGTAACATTATGATTTAATTATAAAAAATATTTTTTAAATTTTATAAAAAATTTTTATAAAACCACGAAAAACGGTCTTCAGAAGTAAAATGTTACAGATGATTGTTAACGAATATCGATAATTATTATGTGATTGAAATTAAATATTGCTTAAGTAAAGATAAAAGCCCGAAGGCCTTTATCTTATTGTCGTCAATTACGCGTTAGCGCGCTTGGCTCTTTGCAGCTTTTCGTAAGCAGCGAGTAGTCCTTGATGAGCCGGTAATGCTTTTAATTCTGCATCTACTGACCATAATCCATAGAAACACGATTCACCGGCGATTGCTGCGGATGCTGCATCCACCGCTTCTTGCCCATACATACGAACAAATGCTTGATAATATTGAGTAGGTTCTCTCTCTTCTTCTTGAGAAAGCAGCAGTAAGGTGTGCAAGCAACGATAGTAGTTGGCACGTTCAGGCGTGAATACTGAACTGTTGAAGTCTTGTGTCCATTCGACCCAAGCCAGTGCTTGTTCAAGATCACCACCAGCTAGCGCCAGCATTGATTTCAATTCACCGATGCGCAGGTTACTCCAGCCATTATCTTTGCCAACGGCTAAACCTAACAACTCGCGTACGCGGGTAAAGTCATCTAAACCGTCATCATCTAACTGTTCAATTAAAGCGAGGTAATCTTCTTTTTCCCATTGGCTATCTGGCAGCGCCATGATGGTGTCACGCAGGTAAGCCCCCATCGCATTGTTAGCAATGTGCAAATCTTCGACAGGATAGATATCGGACATGCCTGGTACCAAAATACGGCATGCGTATACGCCTAAATGGCTATAGTCCGCAATATAAACTTCCGCATCAAGCTTATTGAAGATGGCCATTAATGTGGCGAACTCTTCGGTCGTGGTCCCTTTAAAGCTCCAATCTACGAATGGATAATCCGCATCATCTTTAAACGTATCCCAGCTAATTAAACCGCTAGAATCGATAAAGTGAGTTTCTAAGTTTGTGTGTTCACCCACTTCTTCATCGTCAAAGGTTGGGGCGTTAAAGACATCTAAGTCTTTCAGACCACGGCCTTGCAGCAATTCAGTTACGGTACGCTCTAATGCAACACCAAAATCAGGGTGTGCACCGAAAGAGGCAAAACACGTTCCGTTTTGTGGGTTAAATAACACAACACAGATAACAGGGAATTCCCCACCTAAAGATGCATCGTAGCTGAAGATTGGGAAACCTTCATTTTCTAACGTTTCAATCGCTGCAACGACACCTGGATAGCGAGCCATCACTTCGGCAGGAATTGTCGGTAAGCTAATGCTTTCAGCAATAATTTTGTTTTTCACAAAGCGTTCGAACACTTCGGATAACCCTTGAACTCGCGCTTCATTGGCGGTGTTTCCTGCGGACATCCCATTGGATACATACAGGTTACCCACGATATTCATCGGAATATAGACGGTACGATTATCTGATTGGCGTGTAAATGGAAGGGCGCAGATACCACGTTCTTCATTGCCAGATTGAAGGTCGATAAGTTGGCTGCCAGCGAGTGCATTATCAGGATCGTAAAATGCAACTAAGCGCTCATCTAATAAACCTTCTGGTAGACTATCGTCTTCGGTGAGCGGGAACCATTTCTCATTAGGATAATGGACGAAGTCCCCTTCAGCGATAGATTTACCCAGATAAAAATCCGCAAAGAAATAGTTTGTGGATAAACGTTCAAAATACTCGCCAAGTGCAGAAGCTAATGCCGCTTTTTTACTGGCGCCTTTACCATTGGTAAAGCACAGTGGGCATTCCTTATCACGGATATGAACGGACCAAACGTTCGGTACGGGATTTAGCCAAGAGGCCTCTTCGATATCGAATCCTAGATTTTTCAGTTTAGTTTGGAATGCTTCAATGGAGACTTCGAGTGCGGCATCTTTGCCGGGAATAAATGTTTGGCTCATTGTCAGTCACTTGTAAATGGCTTGTTTCAGATAGCGACTATGATACGGATTTTTCCCAGATTGCTCACGCTTTTTATGCTGAGTTCCTGTTTTTTATTCAAGACAGAAAACAGGCAAAAAATTAGAATTTACTAAAATGACTAAGCGGATCACAAAACTCTCGGATTAAATCCACATAATAACGTGAGTTTATTTTTAATATCATGTTCGTCAATTTTAGTTAAAGGAAAATAGGATGAAAAACCGTAATAAAGCACTGTTAGCCACATTGGTTTCATTGTTTGCTGCATCTGCATTTGCACAACCGAATATTACTGTGTTGGCAACAGGCGGGACGATCGCTGGTGGGGGAGAATCAGCAACTGGCTCGAGCTATCAAGCGGGTAAGGTGGGGATTGATTCTTTACTTAATGCGGTACCAGAAACTAAAAAAATTGCCAATCTTAGTGGTGAGCAGCTTGTGAACATCGGTTCTCAAGATATGAATGATCAAGTGTGGCTAACCCTCGCTAAAAAAATCAACCAAGATTGTAATAAAACCGATGGTTTTGTCATCACTCATGGTACTGACACCATGGAAGAGACTGCCTTTTTCCTCGATTTGACTACAGCATGTAAAAAACCCATTGTAATGGTTGGTGCGATGCGTCCTTCTACTGCCTTGGGGGCCGACGGTCCATTGAATTTGTACAATGCCGTGGTACTGGCATCTGACAAATCAGCAGGGGAGCGAGGCGTGCTGATGGCAATGAATGACAAAGTGATTCAGGGTCGTAATGTGATGAAAATGAGTACAACGGAAGTTCAAGCATTCGACGCGGTGAATGCGGGAGCTGAAGGTTATATTCATGATGGTAAAGTGACTTACTACCAAGCTGCTCAGCCTCGCGGTGACAAGCCTGTTTTTGATGTGAGTAAATTAGATAAATTGCCGGAAGTCGGTATCGTTTATAACTATGCAAATGCTTCGGCTGCACCAGTAAAAGCGCTACGTGAAGAAGGAGTTAAAGGTATCGTCAGTGCGGGGGTAGGTAACGGCAATATGTATAAGACCATTTTTGATGCACTCGCGAATGCGGCAAAAGAAGATGTGGTTGTTGTGCGTTCTAGCCGAGTTCCAACAGGCTATACAACACGTAATGCTGAAGTGAATGACAATGAATATGGCTTTGTGGCTTCCGAAAGACTAAATCCACAAAAATCACGCGTATTATTACAATTAGCACTGACTCAAACAAAAGATCCGAAAAAGATTCAAGAAATGTTTGAGCAATATTAATTCTCTAAGAATAGGCGGCAGAAATGTCGCCTTGATTATGTTTTTATAACTACATCTAGAATGTGTTTCTTGATTGATAATCACATTTAAATAATCAAAATAACTCGATAATAAATTCCTATAAGATAGGTAATAAAGTTTATTATCGAGTATTTATGTATCATATATTTAACAAAATTAATTATAAAGCACCGACTTCGGGCGTTTGAGGATCGGATTTTTCTTGCTTATTTTTTTCTTTAAATGCAGTTACGTTTCCTGTCGATTGTGTGGCAGATTTAACTTCAGCAAGCCCAGAAAATATTCCGCCTTTTTTGATGGATAAATTCGAATAGCGGATAGTCCCATAAATTTCGCCATTGGTATCAATGCTGATGGTTTCCGAAATACATTCCCCTTCAACTTTACCGTTTACCCACAATTCATTACTCGTAATATTGCCGGTAACATGCCCATTTTGCATAATTTTTACGGTGTTATTTTTGCCAGTAATATTACCAATCACAGTACCATAAATATGCACTTGCTCATTGGAGGTCACATTGCCTTCAAATACGACATCTTTGGCAATGATAGTATTGGTTTTTTCTTCACTGACCGTCGGTGATGATACTTGCATTTTTTCCTCAGCGATCTGTTGAATGATTTCTTCTTTATTGATAGTGGGAGTGGGCTCTGGTTTGTTTTGTTTTTTATTGAACATGTGACTAACCTTTTTGAAATTGAAGTATAGAACCAAACAAATGATTGAAGATATAAAGGCAAGAGATGCCACAACGGTATATCTAAAAAACCACGCTATCAAAGTAAGAAACCAGAAGAAAAAACTTATGTTCAAAAACAGATAGGCTTTTTTCATCTTTTAATCTCTTACACATAAATTTAAGCATCAGTATAAATTAAAATAACACATAACAAATTAAAGAATAGAGGATGATTTTAGTTTTATCTGAAGAAATAAAGGCATGAGTTTTTAAAAAATAGTCGTTATTTTTCAGATATAGAATGGAAATAGGGAGATGTTAAGATGGGTTAAATAAAAATACCCACAATGAACATTAAGTGGGTATTCTCAGCATTAAATCACGTCTTAATTAAATCGCTTCCTTTAAAAGAAAGAAGCGATTGATAATGTGATTATTTTGCTTCGTGTGCTTCAGTATTTTCGCGACAATTACCTTCAGCGCAGTGACCATACAGATATAAACTGTGGTTAGACAGTTTAATACCGTGACGTGCAGCGATATCATGCTGGCGTTTTTCGATTGATTCGTCTGTAAATTCGATAACCTTGCCACAATCTAAACAAATTAGGTGGTCATGGTGATGTTGCTGAGTTAATTCAAATACGGATTTTCCACCTTCGAAATTGTGACGTGTCACAATACCAGCATCATCAAATTGGTTTAATACGCGATAGACAGTTGCTAATCCGATTTCTTCACCAATATCAATCAGCTTCTTGTAGAGATCTTCCGCACTGACGTGATGGCACTCAGGCTCCTGAAGTACTTCCAAAATCTTCAATCTTGGAAGAGTGACTTTGAGTCCTGCATTTTTCAATGCTTTATTATTGTCTGTCATGCGGGCTTGTCCTGTATTTTAAATCATAAATTTAACAATAATGAGACGTTTTTAACAAAAATCCAGTTGTCTTCTAAACTGATTTACAATTATAGGCATGGAAAATAAAAATAGAAACCATGCATTGTCTCATTATTTTGATTCGAGCTTAAAAGCGAGTCCCTTAATATGGTGGACGAATGAGCCATCATATCTAACAGTGCTCGCTTTTAATTGACAATCAATGTCATTATTAGCCAAGGATTTCAGCCAGCGACATCTCTTCAGAGATCTGTTTAACCCAAGCATTAACACGCTCTTCGGTAAGCTCTGGTTGACGATCTTCATCGATAGCAAGACCGATAAAGTGAGTATCATCAGCCATACCTTTAGAGGCTTCAAAGTGGTAGCCTTCTGTTGGCCAGTGTCCCACAATGACTGCGCCGCGGGGCTCAATGATGTCACGGATGGTACCCATCGCATCACAGAAATATTCTGCGTAGTCTTCTTGGTCTCCACAACCAAACAGCGCGACAAGTTTACCGTCAAAATCAATTTCTTCTAATGTTGGGAAAAAATCATCCCAATCACATTGAGCTTCACCGTAATACCACGTCGGGATGCCGAGAAGTAGGATATCAAATGCTTCGATATCTTCTTTGCTGCACTTAGCAATATCGTGAACTTCTGCAACATCTTTGCCTAATCTTTCTTGGATCATTTTGGCAATATTTTCTGTGTTACCTGTGTCACTTCCGAAGAAAATGCCTATAACTGCCATAAATTGATTAACCTCTTGTTTTTCTAGCAGCGAGTTTAACTTATTGATTCTACTAGAATTAAAAATAGAACGAAAATAGGTAAAATTTGCGCCTTATTTTGGCGAAAAAAACGGTGTTAGTCTGTCAAATTTGTGTGATTCATTCAGACACAGCTAGTGGTCAATTGTCTCACTAACCTGCTCAAGTTGAGCCATCAAAATTTCTTCAATTAGCTCACTTCGGCTTATATTTTTCTCTTCAGCTAATTGGTTTAAGACTGCGACAGCGTCTTCATTTAATTTCAGCTCAACTCGACGCAGTCCTTTGACTTTATCCCGTTTGAGCTGATTTCGTTTGTTAATTCTTAATTGTTCATCCCGCGACAACGGGCTAGTTTTTGGTCGCCCAGGCCTGCGTTCTTCTGCGAACAAATCCAGTGTCGTGCGATCAGTTTGTTCTTTTGCCATATCTACTATTGCTAACGGAAGGGGTGTGCCAGTATTTCAGCGCGCAATGATACCCTAGCTGAATCCCTAGTACCATAGGTGCATACCCAGCTAATTCATCTAATAGATTAAAAAAAAAGCACTTTTAAGAAAAAAGCATCACCCAACGAGGGGGAGATGCTTTTTTGTTCAGGTCAACGAGTCTGCTGCTGCCATAAATTTGCATAAATGCCATTCAATTTAAGAAGGTTTTCATGGGCTTCCGTTTCAGTCACTTCCCCATTGCAAATCACGTAAATTTTATCGGCGTTCATGATGGTATTGAGACGGTGGGCGATGCTAATCACCGTTCTACCTTGTGAAATTAATGGCATGTTTTGCATGATGGCAGATTCCGATTCGTAATCTAATGCGGATGTAGCCTCATCAAGAATTAAAATATCGGGCTCAGTAATTAATGCTCGAGCTAACGCAATGCGCTGACGCTGCCCGCCTGAAAGATTTAACCCTTTTTCAGATAAATGATAATTAAAATTATTAGGCAATGACATAATAAATTCATACGCACCTGCAAGTTTTGCTGCATGAATTAATTGTTGCTCATTTGCTTGTGGGTAACTTAAACGAATATTTTCTGCAATTGTTCCGACAAACAATGTGCTTTCTTGTAGCACGACACTCATTCGACGACGCAATGCCACTGTATCGGCAACGGCTAAATCCATTCCATCCACAATAACTTGCCCATGTTGAGGAACATATAATCGCTGTAATAGTTTTGTTAGCGTGCTTTTCCCCGAGCCAGAAGGACCCGTGATACCAATAAATTCTCCCGCCTTGATGGATAAACAGAGATTATTAAGGACTTCAGGGGTTTCTGGTTGGTAACGAAACCGGATGTTTTGAAACTGAATCTCGCCTTGAATAGCGGCGGAGCTAGCAATGCCTTGGCGCTCATTTTCAATAGGTTTATCAAGAATATCACCGACGCGACGAAGGGAAATGATCGTATGCTGAAAATCTTGCCAAATTTGAGCAAAGCGCAAAATGGGTTGAGTTACATGGGCGCTAAGCATATTAAAGGCGACAAGCTCCCCTGGAGTAATGTTGCCTGCTAGCACCTCGTTCACGCCAATCCACAGTAAAATCGCAGTAGTAATTTTACTCACTAATGTCATCAATTGCGTTGCAACCACGCTGCGCATGGATACTTTAAAGCCTTGCATCAATTGTTGACTGAGTAATTTCTGCCAACGCCTAAAAAAATATTTCTCTGTTGCGGTAGTTTTTAGGGTTTCAATCCCCGTAATGGATTCAGTTAAAAACGTAAGGCCATTTTCATCAGCTTGGTAAGATTTTTCTGTCTGTTGACGAATAATGGGACCTAAAATCATCCATAAAATAAAAAAGACGCCCATAGAACCGACGAGAGTCCAAGTCATTATGTCACTATACGAAAATAAGACGGCGACAAACAGGATCACAAAAATAAAGTCAATGAACAGCATAAGTGTTGAACCAGTCAAAAATTGACGGATATGCGCTAATTCACGGACACGAGCAATAATTTTTCCTGTTGGTCTTAACTTAAAATAATTAAGCGGTAACGCCATTAAATGGCGATAGAGTTTACCGGATAACTCTGCACTAATTTGTGTGCTGGTATGGCTGAAGATTTTATTACGAATAAAGCTATAAATAGGCTCTGCAATTGCAATGGCGAGTATGCCAAGCGCAAGAATGTGCAAATTAGGTAGGCTTCGTCCAACCAGCACTTTATCAATCAGATTTTGAAATAGTAGCGGGCTGATTAATGCAAATAGTTGCACAATTGCCGCTAGGATAAAGACATTTTTGAGTTTAAAACGCTGGCGAATAATAGAGGGAATAAACCAGCTAATACCAAATGCCCTTTTTTGTTCTGTCTCCAATTGTTCTTTAATTAGAATCACGGAGTAATGAACATCAACAGAATTATCCCACGGTTCTACGCTGTCACCTTGTGGCGTGATGACGGTGAGTGGTGAGTTTTGAGTAATAATATGCCAACGTTGGTTGATTAATATTAAGGCTGGTAATGGAATATTTTGCATTTGTTGTTGAGTCAAGGACACATGCTGTGTTTCATAACCAATAATTTGTGCACATTCTCTGAGTTCTAAATCTGTTGGTGAATCACCCTGCATACCAATAGCATGCATTAATTGCCCTTGAGTGATATTTTTTTGAAAGTGATTCGCTATCCAGACTAAGGCTTCCAAGCCATTATTATTGCGCTGTTCCATGGATTACTTCTCTCTCATCGCAGTGGAGGTATATTCATTAATTGGGCTAAGCAGGTAATCAATGAGTCGACGTTTATCGGTTTTTATTTCGGCAACAATAGATAAACCCGGCGTTAATTCAATGTGTTCTCCTTCAACTAATAGTTGTTTACTGCTTAAACCAATTTGAGCCAAATACACTAAGCCTAAGTTTTCATCTTGAGTACTATCACGGGAAATAGATAGCAGTTCACCTTCAATGGTGCCGTAGCGTGTATAAGGGAATGCATCAATTTTTACATCAGCTTTTAAGCCTTCTTGAATAAAGCCAATATCTTTATTCAGAATTTTGACTTCCGCGAGTTGTACATGATTATTAGGAACGATAACCATTAACTGCTGTGCTGGTTGTAAAACCGCACCGAGAGTATAAATAGCAATTTGTTGTACTGTTCCGTCAACGGGGGCACGAATAATTTCTAGTTGGTTTCTTTCTTGGTTTTTAATGAGCTCTTGCTCAAGGGATACAAATTTGAATTTAGCTTGCTGATATTTCTCATACCATTCTTGGTGTTTTTGCGCATTAATCCTATCTTGCTTTTCGCGTAAAGCATGGTGTTGGCTATTCAATATGGAGAGTTCAGATTGTTTGGCGGTTTTCTCTTTTCTAGCGAGTAATAACTCACGTTCTTGTTCTAGAAACTCTTTTTGGCTGATCAATTGTTTTTGATTCAGAGCTGTGTGCGCATCAAGTCGTTTTTTAATGTTATGCATCAATATATTGATATCTTTTAATTCACGTTCTCTTGCTTGGTAATTCACGCGATTCAGTTGAACTTCGTTAGCTATCTCGTTCAGTAATGTTTCATACTCTTTTTTAATGGTTTGGTAGCTAAGTTTTGCTTGGACTTGTTCCGTTAATGAAAGCTGAGGGTATCGTGGTGATGTCTCGATTTGCTGTTGATTGAGTAAGGCATGGTGGATCATTTCCTCACTAGCATGAAAGTTTTTCTGGTAGTGAAGGCTAACAATATCTTGGTCAACACCCAGGACTTTGACGCTGAGTAATGGATCGCCTTGTTTAACTTGCTGTCCATCTTCAACGTGGATTTGTTGTAAGCGGCTTAATTCAAAAGCTTGGATAGTTTGTGTTCTTCCCGAGACAATCAGTTTTCCCTGAGTAGTGGCTTGAACGTCCAATTTGCCAAAATATGACCATGCAATTGCAATAAAAATACCGACGCTAATGCTGATGGCCATTGTAAAAGCCAAATAAGAGGGTGGTGTTTTTAAAATAGATAAATGAGCAGGTAAAAAGCTGTTATAGCGGGTAGTGTTTGATTTTCGTTTCATGATTAACATCCATGTCATTATTTAAGAGACTGCTGAAGCGTCCATAAATGTCTATAAAATTTATTATTTTCGATTAATTGTTGGTGGCTGCCTTGCTCAACAATTTGTCCCTGTTGCATCACGATAATGCGTTGGTGATTACGGATTGTGGAAAGGCGATGGGCAATCGTAATAACAGTGCGCCCTTTGGCTATTTCTTGCATATTTTCTTGAATAATAGCTTGGGATTCGTCATCTAATGCGCTGGTGGCCTCATCGAAAATGATGATTTTAGGGTCAGCTAAAAGGGTTCTTGCGATGGCGATACGTTGGCGTTGTCCCCCTGAAAGTGATGATCCACCTTCAGCTAAAATGGTGTCATATCCCATGGGTAATTTGAGAATAAAATCATGCGCTCCCGCCATTTTTGCGGCATTCACCACTTGATCCATTGATGCATTGGGGTTCGTTTGTGCAATATTATTGAAGACAGATTGGTTGAATAGAAAATTTTCTTGTAAAACAATACCAATTTGTTTCCTTAACGATGAAAGCTCGATAGCTGAAATTGGCGTGCCATCAAGGTAAATTGCCCCTTGTTCTGGAGTATATAAACGCAATATTAACCGAGCTAATGTGCTTTTCCCTGAACCTGAGGTACCCACGATACCGATGGTTTCGCCTGCTTTAATCGAAAGATTAAAGTTATCGAGGATAGAAGGCATATTAGGCTGATAACGGAAGCTAATGTTGTGTAGTTGAATATTGCCAATGAGTTGAACGTCATTGCCTTTTTTACTTTGCTCTATCGGAAGGTTGATTATTTGCGACAGTTTTTCTATTGCGACTTTGGTTCGAATATAGTCTCCCCATAATTTCACCAGTTTCACCAGCGGTTGGTTTGCGTGGTTGACCATCATGTGAAAAGCAATAAATTGCCCAATAGTCAATTGCAACGCGAGAACTTCGGACGCACCCACCCATAGAACAAGGGCACTGGTGACTTTTTCAATCACCA
Organism: Providencia sp. PROV208; assembly: GCF_028479465.1. Classification (NCBI taxonomy): domain Bacteria; kingdom Pseudomonadati; phylum Pseudomonadota; class Gammaproteobacteria; order Enterobacterales; family Morganellaceae; genus Providencia; species Providencia sp. PROV208. The sequence continues at coordinate 159,410 of NZ_JAMPNS010000010.1, forward strand.
TGACGATGTGCTCTGAGCGAGAACTGATTTGCCCAGAGACAAAGTTGGTTTGGCTCATATCGGCAGTTTGTGTATCCCAACGACGGGTAAAGCTCGGTTCAATGGATAAGCTTTTGGCTGTCTCTATCCCATTCACACTTTCCGTTAAAAATGAGGTATTGATAGCAATATTTGCAAACTGCTGCTGAGCTGCCGCTTCAATCTTTGGTGTCAGCCACCATGCGACCAGCAAATAGCAGGGGATTGAACATAAGAAAAGTAAGGTAAGTGTGGTGGATAGCAGGTTCATCACATAGACGAAGACAAATAAAAATAGTACATCAACGCACAGTGTGAAAAAGCTACTCGTTAAAAATTCTCGAATGGTTTCTAATTCTTTTACTCGAGTGACAATCGCACCGATTTGTCTATTTTTAAAAAACGAAATAGGCAGATGCAATAAATGATTAACGAGTTTTAATCCTAGCGTCATATCAATACGATTGACGGTATGGTTATAAATATACTCTCTTAGACCTTTTAATATAACTTCGATGATAGCAGCAACAATTAAACCGAAAATTAAAACATCCAAGGTGGATAAACTATTATGAATAAGGACTTTATCCATAATTACTTGCATGACAATAGGCGAAGCTAAAGCCAAAATTTGTAGAATAAAGGAAAAAACCAGTACCCATGTAATAATACTACGGTACTTCATGAATTCTGTTTGGAACCATGAAATATCGAATTTTCCTTGTTTGACTTTGACGTGAAGCCAATCTCCACTCCAGTTATTTTGGAGTTCTTCATGGCTCCATATTTCAGGCGAGGATTGACCAATACGCTGAATCAGCACCTGTTCTTGATTATGATTAGCCAGAAGGAATGCATGCCCATTATTATCATATAAAATAGCGGGTGAAGGGAGTTTCTTTATTTTTTTATCACGCTGATATTTATTTTTACATTTAATCTGATATTTATCTTTTATTACTTTAATGTAATTTTCAATATGATGAATATCTTTTGTAGCTTGCTTGAAATCGTCATAGTCGATTTCACCAGAAAGCTTTGCAATTATGCTAATAAAATATAACGTTGATTGTGTTTTAACACTTTCCATTGTGTATTTTTATCATCCTGTAATTTTAATAATGCTCATGTATCAATTTCGAGAATTTGGTTATTTAATCGAGATGGATAATACCGTCATCATAATTACAAGTGTATTGAAGTTCGTCTTATTATTTGAATATGAATATATTGAGGATATACCTTTGCCCCTGATATTTAAAAATTAAATATCAGGGGCAATACTGCAAAGGATAGGGAGTTAATCAGGAATACCTAAGAAGCGGTGAATGGCACGTAGTACATGTTCTGGTTTTTCAGCATGCACCCAATGGCCCGCATCTGCGACTACCCATGCCTTTGCTTGAGGAAACTGCCCAGCAATGTCTTCACGATATTCAGCTTGAACATAGGGGGAGTTTCCACCGGGAATGAGCAATACCGGTTTATTCCACGCAGGCACTGTTTTCCAACCAATAATTTTTTCATAGTTGGCTTTGATGGCGGGAAGGTTGAATTTCCATTCGCCTTGCTTAAAGGATTTCAGTAAAAATTGAATCACGCCGTCTTCAGGGATAAATTGGCGCATAATGTTACTGGCATCTTGGCGTGTTTTGACTTGCGCTTGCGTTGTCGCTTCTAACGCGGCAATGATTTCATCATGACGGCGGACTTGATAAGCGACTGGGGCAATGTCAATTGCCACGATTTTTTCAATAAAATCAGGTGCTATCTCGCTGGCCGCCATGGCAATCTTACCACCCATGGAGTGACCTATCAAAATGGTACTGTGATAACCAAGGGATTTAACCAGAGTGATCACATCTTCAGCCATATCTCGGTATTCCATTTCATTGGAACGAAAAGAATCACCATGATTGCGTACATCAATTTGAATGGTATCGAAATAGTTTTGTAAGTCGCGACCTAAAACCCCTAAATTATTCAGATCACCAAAGAGCCCATGGATCAAAACAACGGGGGGGGTGGTGATCGGGTTTTCAGGTTTATGGATTGTATAATTAAGTAATTCGGTCATATTTGAACTAGGATTAATGTTGTTTGCCGGATGAGGGGCTTATCATGGCATGGTGATGAGGAAAAACCAAATTTGTGCAATAGCAAACAAGATAACTTACTGAAATATCGTAAAACTTAACTCATTGTTTGTTTTAAGTTATTGAAATTTTAATTGTTTTGTTTTTTTTAAATCTGGCTTATAATCTGGCGCGAATTTTAGATTAAGAAAGTACTGGGAAAAAATGAAAACGATAGAAGTTGATGAAGAGCTTTACCGCTATATTGCAAGTCACACACAGCATATCGGTGAAAGTGCATCGGATATTTTACGCCGTATGCTAAATTTCAAATCCGCGCAGCAGCCAGTACCCGCAGCAAAAGAAGTGAATTTAACACCATTAGCGCCGCAAGATGCGCCGGTGATGAATACTAAGGTGGTTGCACAGAATCCAGTTAGAGTGATCAGAGAATTATTACTCTCTGATGCCTATGCGGAAAAAAACAAAGCGATCGATCGCTTTATGCTAATTCTTTCAACGTTGTATAGCTTAGATGCGAAGAGCTTTGAGCGTGCAACAGAGTCAATGCATGGTCGTACCCGTGTTTACTTTGCTGGTGATGAGCAAACTTTATTGGCTGCGGGCAAGCAGTCAAAACCTCGTCATATACCGGGCACACCGTATTGGGTGATCACCAATACCAACACCAATCGCAAGCGCAGTATGATTGATGCGATTATGCAAGAGATGAACTTCCCTGCGAATGTCATCGAAAAAGTTGGTAATACTATCTAAACATTGTGAAGTCACTGGTGTTTCACGCTAAGCATCAGTGCTTTGGGAGATAACAAGTGGCAATTCATGAACGAGCAGGGCAGCTTCCATTTCAAAGTGATTTGATTAACGTTGCTCAGTTAACGGCTCAATATTATACCCAGCAACCGGATCCTGAGGTGTCTTCTCAGGCAGTCAAATTTGGGACATCCGGTCATCGCGGTAGTTCGCTACGTAATAACTTTAATGAAAATCACATTCTGGCGATTGCTCAAGGCATTGCCGATTTGCGCAAGCAGCAAGGTGTAACAGGACCTTGTTACGTGGGGAAAGATACCCATGCGCTGTCAGAAGCTGCATTTATTACTGTGATTGAAGTGTTAGCAGCGAACCAAGTTCATGTTATTGTTCAAGAAAATAATGGTTTTACTCCAACGCCAGCTATCTCCCACGCTATTTTAAGCTATAACCAAACACATAAAGATGTCGCTGATGGCATTGTTATCACTCCTTCCCATAACCCACCGGAAGATGGCGGAATTAAATATAATCCTGCCAACGGTGGTCCTGCGGATACAGATTTAACTTCCGTTATTGAAAAACGCGCGAATCAGTTGCTGGCGACCGATCTTGATGGCGTGAAGCGGTTAGATTTTGCTGATGCAATGGAAAGCGGTTTTGTGTCTGAGCAAGATTTAGTGATGCCGTATGTTCACGCATTAGGCGATGTTATTGATATGAAAGCTATCCAAAAGTCAGGATTAAAAATTGGTGTCGATCCGCTAGGTGGCTCGGGTATTGAATACTGGAAAAAAATTGCGGAATATTATCAACTGGATATTGAAATAGTGAATGACCAGCTTGATCAAACCTTCCGTTTTATGCCGTTAGATCACGATGGTGTGATCCGCATGGACTGTTCATCCCGTTGGGCGATGGCGGGTTTGCTTGGCATGAAAGAAAAATTTGATTTAGCCTTTGCAAACGATCCTGATTATGACCGTCATGGTATCGTTACCCCGAGCGGGTTAATGAATCCTAACCATTATCTTGCAGTTGCGATTGATTACCTATTTCAAAATCGCCCTCAATGGGGGAAAGATGTTGCTGTTGGCAAAACCTTAGTCTCCAGTGCCATGATTGATCGTGTTGTCAATGATATGGGGCGCGAATTGATTGAAGTGCCCGTTGGTTTTAAATGGTTTGTCGATGGGTTATTTAATGGCAGCCTTGGGTTTGGTGGTGAAGAAAGTGCAGGCGCTTCATTCTTGAAGTTTGACGGTACTCCGTGGTCGACAGATAAAGACGGGATTATCTTATGCTTACTTGCCGCAGAAATCACAGCAGTAACCGGAGAAAATCCCCAGCAGCGTTACAATAAACTTGCTGAAAAATTTGGTGCGCCAATCTACAGCCGCATTCAAGCAAAAGCAACCCACGAGCAGAAAGCTAAGCTGAGTAAATTGTCCCCAGAAATGGTGTCAGCAGATACGTTAGCAGGGGATCAGATTACGCAGCGTTTGACTGCGGCACCCGGAAATGGTGCTTCAATCGGTGGACTAAAAATTATGACCGACTACGGCTGGTTTGCAGCACGTCCATCTGGCACTGAAGAAGCCTACAAAATTTATTGTGAAAGTTTCCGTGGTGAAGAGCACCTTCATTTAATCGAGAAAGAAGCGATCGAAATCGTGAGTAAAGTGATTAGCTAATTCCTACCTTACAAGCGGGCGCTTTTCGCCCGCTTATCATGACTAAATCACTCGATAGTGAAAAATAGCATATTCAGGATTTTATCCCTTTTTTAGCGCGCATCACTTCATAAAATTGTGGTAGCTGATTCTGTGACGCTATTAACAAAATTGTTTTCTTTTCTGACCCACTAAATCTCACTTTTTGTTTTTGCCATTGAGACGTAATAACCGTTGCAGCTAGTGGCATGGAATGATACAACTTTAAGAATCTGGGTGATGTTAACTAACAATATTGAAGGTAGGTAAGATCAATGAGTCAGGTTTATAATTTCAGCGCAGGTCCAGCAATGTTACCTGTTGAAGTCATGCGCCGCGCGGAGCAAGAGTTTTGTAACTGGAAAGGTCTAGGGGTTTCTGTGATGGAAGTTAGCCATCGCGGAAAAGATTTTATTGAAGTGGCAAAAGAAGCTGAACAAGATTTACGCGACTTATTAAATATCCCTGACAATTATAAAGTTTTATTCTGTCATGGCGGTGCCCGTGCCCATTTTGCGACACTACCAATGAACTTATTAGGCGATAAAACGACGGCTGACTATATTGTTAGTGGCTATTGGTCCGAATCCGCGGCTAAAGAAGCAACAAAATATTGCACACCGAATGTGATTGACGTTGTTCAAGAAAACAATGGGGTTGTGAGTATTAAACCAATGAGTGAATGGCCGTTAAGCAAAGATGCTGCGTATGTTCACTATTGCCCAAATGAAACTATTGGTGGTTTGGCTATCCATGAAGAGCCGGATTTCCCTGCGGATAAAATTATTGTTGCAGACTACTCTTCTGCCATTTTATCCAAGCCAATTGATGTCAGTCGATATGGCGTTATTTATGCTGGTGCTCAGAAGAATATTGGACCCGCCGGTTTAACCTTAGTTATCATTCGCGAAGATTTATTAGGCAAAGCCTCACCTCAAACGCCATCCGTATTCGATTACACCGTATTGGCAAAACATGAGTCTATGTTTAATACACCTCCAACCTTTGCATGGTATTTAGCTGGTATGGTTTTCAAATGGCTAAAAGAGCAAGGTGGATTGCAAGAGATGGCAAAACGCAACTATGAAAAATCACAGTTGTTGTATAACGCAATCGATGACAGTGAATTTTATATTAACCGTGTAGCAGTTGAAAATCGCTCTTGGATGAACGTACCATTTCAAATGCAAAACCCTGCATTAGATGCAACTTTTATTGAAGGTGCGAAAGATCAAGGATTGTTATCACTGAAAGGTCATAAGGTTTCAGGCGGAATGCGGGCTTCAATTTACAATGCGATGCCTCTAGCCGGTGTTCAAGCACTCGTTGATTTTATGGCGGACTTTGAACGTCACCACGCATAATTTATTCAGTTCTATTTGAGCCGGTTTGTTTAGGAAGAACATTCCGGCTTATTAATTTAAATAATGATAAAAAAGTAGCAAACGACATCGGAGAAATCACTTTTTATGCAATCCCTGACATTACAACCTATCTCTTCAATTAGTGGCACCATTAATCTGCCGGGGTCAAAAAGTGTCTCCAACCGCGCGCTTCTTTTAGCCGCTATGGCGAAAGGCACTACGGTACTGACTAACTTATTAGACAGTGATGATATTCGCCATATGCTGAATGCATTAAGCTTACTTGGCGTTAAATATCAATTATCAGCGGATAAAACACGCTGCGAAGTTGAAGGTATTGATGGCTGTTTATCGCATAAGGGTGAGTTAGAAATCTTTTTAGGCAATGCAGGAACGGCCATGCGTCCTTTAACGGCGGCACTTTCATTATGTCCAAATGATATTATTTTGACTGGTGAGCCGCGTATGAAAGAGCGACCAATTGGTCACTTAGTGGATGCCTTAAGAGAAGGCGGTGCTGAAATCGATTATCTTGAACAAGAGAATTATCCGCCAATGCGCTTAAAAGGGGGCTTTGTTGGTGGACATATTTCGGTAGATGGTTCAGTTTCTAGTCAATTTTTAACGGCATTACTGATGGCTGCACCTTTAGCGGCTCAAGATACGGTGATCTCTATTGCGGGTGACTTAGTATCGAAACCGTATATCGACATCACACTGGCATTAATGAAAACATTCGGTGTGGATGTGGAAAATCACCAATACCAAAAATTTGTGATTAAAGGCCAGCAACAATATTTGTCTCCAGGGGAGTACCTCGTTGAAGGTGATGCATCTTCTGCTTCCTATTTCCTTGCAGCGGCAGCTATCAAAGGCGGTGTAGTCCGAGTTACTGGCATTGGTCGTAACAGCTTACAGGGCGATACAAAGTTTGCTAACGTTTTGGAAAAAATGGGAGCAATTATCCGCTGGGGGGATGATTACGTTGAATGTGAGCGTGGAACGCTAAACGGAATCGATATGGATATGAACGCTATTCCCGATGCAGCGATGACTATCGGAACGGTCGCTTTATTTGCAAACGGTGAGACGGTGATTCGTAATATCTATAATTGGCGAGTAAAGGAAACTGATCGCTTATATGCAATGGCAACTGAGCTACGTAAAGTGGGGGCGGAAGTGGAGGAAGGGCACGATTTTATTCGTGTGACGCCACCGAAGCAGCTGAAACACGCTGAAATTGAAACCTACAACGATCATCGCATTGCAATGTGCTTCTCACTGGTTGCACTTTCAAATACCCCTGTGACGATTTTAGATCCGGGATGTACCGCAAAAACATTCCCAGATTATTTCCAGCAACTTGCGCGATTAAGCCACTAGCGTAATGAGATTGGTTGATAAGCATCAATGAGTTATCAACCAATTTTTATTTTGCTTTTTTCTTATCTTTACCTATTTTTATTCCTGACAAGTCCACCTGTATATTTCACAAAATCGTTGAGTAGGTATAATATCCCCCACAGATTTTAATTGCGGGTAGCTTAGGCTATTTGCAGAAAAGGAGATTTTTTATGGTGGCTATTGCCCCTGTAATCACCGTTGATGGACCAAGCGGAGCGGGTAAAGGAACCCTTTGCCAAGCATTAGCAAATGAATTTGGATGGCAACTCTTAGACTCTGGTGCAATTTACCGCGTGTTAGCATTAGCGGCTCTGCATCACCATGTTGATATTCAATCCGAAGATGCGTTAGTACCTTTAGCTGCAAATTTAGATGTCCGTTTTGTGCCTGAAGAAAATCGATTGAAAGTCATTCTCGAAGGTGAAGATGTGTCTAATGAAATTAGACAAGAAACCGTTGGGAACACAGCATCACAAGCAGCGACTTTTCCGCGTGTTCGTGAGGCTCTATTAAGACGTCAGCGAGCCTTTAGAATGATGCCTGGCTTAATTGCGGATGGCAGAGATATGGGAACCGTTGTTTTTCCTGATGCGCCAGTGAAAATTTTTCTGGATGCTTCAGCAGAAGAACGAGCTCACCGCCGGATGAAGCAGTTGCAGGAGAAGGGGTTTGATGTTAATTTCGAGCGACTTTTAACCGAAATTCAAGAGCGCGATTATCGAGATCGTAACCGTCCGGTAGCGCCGCTCATTGCCGCGAAAGATGCATTAGTGCTGGATTCCACAAGTATGTCTATTGAGGAAGTTATTGAAAAAGCACGAACCTACGCGAAAAAAATTCTACAATTATCGTGATAATAGGCTTTATTTTAGCTTATAATTAGATAATATACTCAATTACCTCCATGCTGGTCATTTTCTAGCATGGTTAAAACTTTGCGACAAGGAATGTTGTGGAGTATGTGAAACAACCCCATTTGGCGGGATGCTATGTGGACGTTAATATAAGACACTTGAAGATCATTAATATGACTGAATCTTTTGCTCAACTCTTTGAAGAATCCCTGCAGAATATTGAAACTCGTCCAGGTTCTATTGTACGCGGTACAGTAGTTGCTATCGATAAAGACGTAGTACTGGTAGACGCAGGTCTTAAATCAGAATCTGCTATCCCAGTAGAACAGTTCAAAAATGCTCAGGGTGAGCTGGAAATCCAAGTTGGCGACGAAATCGATGTAGCTCTGGATGCAGTAGAAGATGGTTTCGGTGAAACTATCCTGTCTCGTGAGAAAGCGAAACGTCATGAAGCATGGCTGATGCTGGAAAAAGCTTACGAAGAAGCTGAAACTGTAACTGGTGTTATCAACGGTAAAGTTAAAGGTGGTTTCACTGTAGAACTGAACGGTATTCGTGCGTTCTTACCAGGTTCACTGGTAGATGTACGTCCAGTTCGTGATACTACTCACTTGGAAGGCAAAGAGCTTGAGTTCAAAGTAATCAAGCTGGATCAGAAACGCAACAACGTTGTTGTTTCTCGTCGTGCTGTAATTGAATCTGAAAGCAGCGCTGAGCGCGATCAACTGCTGGAAAACCTGCAAGAAGGCATGGAAGTTAAAGGTATCGTTAAGAACCTTACTGACTACGGTGCATTCGTTGATCTGGGCGGTGTTGACGGCCTGCTGCACATCACTGACATGGCTTGGAAACGTGTTAAACACCCAAGCGAAATCGTCAACGTTGGTGATGAAATCAATGTTAAAGTTCTGAAATTTGACCGTGAGCGCACTCGTGTTTCTCTGGGTCTGAAACAACTGGGCGAAGATCCTTGGGTCGCAATCGCTAAACGTTACCCAGAAGGTACTAAACTGACTGGTCGCGTTACTAACCTGACTGACTATGGTTGCTTCGTAGAAATCGAAGAAGGCGTTGAAGGTCTGGTTCACGTTTCAGAAATGGATTGGACTAACAAAAACATCCACCCATCTAAAGTTGTTAACGTTGGTGATGTTGTTGAAGTTATGGTTCTGGATATCGATGAAGAACGTCGTCGTATCTCTTTAGGCCTGAAACAATGCAAATCTAACCCATGGCAGCAATTTGCAGAGACTCACAACAAAGGTGACCGTGTTGAAGGTAAAATCAAGTCAATCACTGACTTCGGTATCTTCATCGGTCTGGACGGCGGCATCGATGGCCTGGTTCACCTGTCTGACATCTCCTGGAATGTTGCAGGCGAAGAAGCAGTTCGTGACTACAAAAAAGGCGACGAAATCGCAGCTGTTGTTCTGCAAGTCGACGCAGAGCGTGAGCGTATCTCTCTGGGCGTTAAACAGTTAGCTGAAGATCCATTCAACAACTACCTGGCAGCAACCAAGAAAGGCGCAATCGTTACTGGTAAAGTAATCGCAGTTGATGCTAAAGGTGCAACTGTAGAGCTGACTCTGGGCGTTGAAGGTTACCTGCGTGCATCAGAAGCTTCACGTGACCGTGTTGAAGATGCAACTCTGGTTCTGAACGTTGGTGATGATGTTGAAGCTAAATACACTGGTGTTGACCGTAAAAACCGTGTAATCAACCTGTCTGTTCGCGCTAAAGACGAAGCTGATGAGAAAGATGCTGTCGCAGCTGTGAACAAGCAAGAAGATACTGCATTCGGCAACAATGCAATGGCTGAAGCTTTCAAAGCAGCTAAAGGCGAATAATTAAGTGGGGGTAACTTCGGTTACCCCTTTGTATCGGTAGTTTAGGGAGGTACTATGACCAAGTCTGAATTAATTGAAAGACTGGCTAGCCAGCAGTCTCATCTTTCAGCGAAAACCGTTGAGGAAGCTGTAAAGGAAATACTTGAGCATATGGCTGATACGTTAGCTGAAGGCGAGCGTATTGAAGTCCGTGGATTCGGCAGTTTTTCTCTTCACTACCGTGCTCCACGTGTTGGCCGTAATCCAAAAACTGGTGACAAAGTGGAACTGGAAGGTAAATACGTTCCCCACTTCAAACCGGGTAAAGAGTTGCGTGACCGTGTAAATATTTATGGTCAATAATCGACTATAAATCTTAATTATTACTATAAAACAGCGCCTATATTTATATAGCGCTGTTTTTTTATGCCCGTACTTTTCATATTTCTCCACTGATTTCGATTTTAATAAATCATTTAGCTAATACTTTTTGCAAAGCGCTTCGCAATTAATCTTTTTCTATATACCGTATTACATTTAATTCTGGATGCGTGCTTGAAGCTCTCTATCGTCTGGGCTTTTTTATTCTTATTTATGTCTTTAACTTACCTACATGAAAATAACAGTTTGGTAGATTAAATGCAGATGGGACTATTCAGTCGTAACCTCCCAAGTACACTCTCTTATACCGAAGCGGCGACTGCGTTGATTATCGGTACGCTACCGTTACTTTTTCTATCTAAATTACCTAACTCAAATTACTATTTAGTAATTGGCACTATCTTATTGGTTACTATTATTTTTAGTTGGAAAAATAAATTTTCTCGATTTTTGTTTTTGATAGGAATGAGCTTTCTTTGGGCTTGTTGGCACGGACTTGAGATAACACAGAAAATCGATTTTTTAAGTAGTGACTATCGACAGTGGGATATCACAATAGTCAGTATCCCACTTACTCAGGATGACCCAATAAAACGCGTAAAAATAGATAGAGTTGACGGAAGACGGATTTTTCCATCCTTATATGCATCATGGAATTTCAAACAGAATGGACATGAAAATAGGTGTGCAGGGCAACAATGGCGAGTAACAGGGAAATTAAACCCTGTTCACGCCTCATTGAATGAGGGAGGGTTTGACAGGCAGCGCTATTTTATAGCGCAAAGAATGATTGGAACATTAAAAGCTAAGAATGTGGAACAAGTGAGTGTGCAGTGTTCTTTACGGCAAAACATTATTGACCAATTCAAAGAAAAAATTTTAGCTCAAAAAAATCAAGGGATTATTTACGCATTAATGTTTGGGGAAAGAGGATTAATTTCTATTGAGCACATTCAATTACTTCAATCTACGGGGCTAACCCATCTAATTGCGATTTCAGGGTTACATATTGGTATGGCTTATTTAATTGGCTATCTATGTGCTCGATTATTACAATTTTTTTTACCTATAAGATGGATAGGTGAAAATTTACCATTATTATCAGGGATGCTCTTTGCCTTGCTATATGCTTGGCTTTCTAATTTTGCGATTCCGGCAACTCGAGCAATATTTGCATTATTGTTATGGCTCTATGTTCGTAAGCAGTCATTTTATTGCTTTTCATGGCAATGGGCCATTTGGAGTATTGCAAGTATTCTATGGTTTGACCCGCTTGCTATTCTTTCTGATAGCTTTTGGTTATCCAGTTTTGCTGTATTAGCTATTCTATATTGGTTCCGTATTTTTCCTATACCATTAGTATTTAATCGTCACCCACTATTCAGGAGAGTGGTTCCTCTCATTCATTTGCAAATTGGGCTATTGATTTTATTAATTCCGATCCAAGTATTGTTATTTAAAGGGATTAACGTGATGAGCCTATTTGCTAACTTATGGTTTGTTCCGTTAATCACATGGGGTGTTGTTCCAATTGTCTTTGGTATATTACTGTTTCCTATCAATGCTTGGCATAATATTGCATTTAGATTTATCGATAAAGTTATTGAAATTGGATTAGAGCCCCTTGTTTACTTAAATAGTTTTTGGGTGGAAATTAATGCAATTTCAATTTATATCGTACTTTTTTGCGGGTCTTTTGCTTTCATTCTTTTATTCGGTTGGTATCGAAATTACCTTGGGCTATTAATTTGCTTCATAGTGATGCTCTTTTTCACACAAAGTAAAAATCAGCATCAAGAGCATGATTGGTGTCTCATTCTGTTGGATATTGGGCATGGACTCGCTGCTATTATGGTGCAAAATCAACAAGGGGTTTTATATGATACTGGTAATCGTTGGAATAAGGGAAGTAATGCGAAACAGCAGATCATTCCATTTTTGAAACATCACCAAGTCATTCCTATTCATGCAATATTAAGCCACAATCATCTTGATCACACTGGTGGTGTATCCGATTTAATTAAGCAATATCCATGGCTAAGTTTACGTAGCAGTTTCGGGCAGCCGCGTCACCTTCCATGCTACCAAGGGCAAAATTGGCAGTGGGGTAAGCTCCGATTTGATATTTTGTGGCCAAAGAAACTCGCGGAGACATCACATAATAATGACTCTTGCGTAATACAAGTCAGTGATGGCTATCGGCAATTATTACTGACCGGAGATTTAGAGAAAGAAGGTGAGAAAAGTTTAGTGATGCAAGATAAGTATTCTCTCAAAGCGGATATTTTATTTGTTCCTCATCACGGAAGTAGCACATCTTCAACGCCTTTATTTATTCGAAAAGTACAGCCAACTCTCGCATTAGTCTCTTCAGCACGCTATAGCCCGTGGAAAATTCCATCAGACAAAGTGTATTTGCGCTATGCTAAACATAATATTCAATGGCTAAATACAGCTGAGGAAGGTCAGATAACAATATGTTTTAAAAAAGAAAAAATGAAAATATCACGTTACAGAAAGGACATTAATCCCCGTTGGTATCATCTGTGGTTTGGTGATCGCCAATTTCCCTAGTAGAATAGTGCGCTTACATTAAGTCTGGTAATAAAAGAATGAATGATCAAGACCTATCGACAAAACAAACATTTAAGCGCCTATGGCCAACCATTGCGCCTTTTAAAATTGGGTTAGTTGTTGCCGCAATTGCGCTTATCATTAACGCGGCAGGTGATGCGTTTATGATTTCTTTACTTAAGCCATTATTGGATGATGGTTTTGGTAAAGCGGATAATGACACGTTAAAGTGGCTACCTCTCGCGATTCTAGGATTGATGGTCGTGCGTGGGTCTTCAAGTTATGTCTCCACCTACTGCGTTTCTTGGGTTTCAGGAAAAGTCGTCATGAGCATGCGCCAAAAATTATTTGGTCACATGATGGGAATGCCAGTAAGCTATTTTGACCAGCAATCAACGGGAACTCTGTTATCGCGGATTACATATGATTCAGAGCAAGTTGCCTCCTCTGCATCTGGTGCGCTCATTACCATTATTCGCGAAGGCACTTATATCATCGCGTTATTTGGGATCATGTTTTATAACAGCTGGCAGTTATCGCTGATTTTGATTGCTATTGCGCCAATTGTCTCTATAACCATTCGTGTTGTTTCTAAACGTTTTCGCAAAATCAGTAAAAACATGCAAACCGGTATGGGGCATGTGACTACTAGTGCTGAGCAGATGTTAAAAGGGCACAAAGAAGTACTCATTTTTGGTGGTCAAAAAGTTGAAACAGAACGTTTTAATAAGGTTAGCAATAATATGCGCCGCCAAAACATGAAGATGGTTAGCGCCTCAGCTATCTCTGACCCTATTGTTCAGATGATTGCTTCTTTTGCATTGGCTTTTGTTTTATATGCGGCGAGCTTTCCTGAGATTAAAGATCAATTATCACCAGGTACAATCGGTGTGGTTTTCTCATCTATGTTTGCGTTAATGCGCCCACTAAAATCACTGACTAACGTGAATGCACAATTCCAACGTGGAATGGCTGCATGCCAAACGTTATTTGCGATTTTAGATACTGAAAAAGAAAAAGATGAAGGAACAAAAGTTCTGAGCGATGTGAAGGGCGATATTGAATTCGATTCTGTTACTTTTACATATCAAACCAAAGAGCATCCTGCTTTAGAGGATGTGTCTTTCACATTACCTGCGGGTAAATCAGTGGCTTTGGTAGGGCGTTCAGGATCGGGTAAATCGACTATTGCTAACTTAATTACTCGCTTTTATGACATTGATAAGGGCAGTATTCGTATCGATGGTCATGATATTCGAGATTACACTTTGCAGTCTTTGCGTAGCCAGGTCGCTTTAGTATCTCAGCACGTTTATTTATTCAATGATACTGTGGCAAATAATATTGCCTATGCCACCGATGGACGATACAGCCGAGCAGAAATTGAAAAAGCAGCTGAAATGGCATATGCCATGGACTTTATCAAAAAGCTGGATAATGGCCTAGATACCATGATTGGTGAGAATGGAGTGATGCTTTCCGGTGGTCAACGCCAGCGTATTGCGATTGCTCGTGCGTTATTGCGTGATGCACCAATCTTGATTCTTGATGAAGCAACATCCGCTTTGGACACTGAATCTGAGCGAGCAATTCAAGCAGCACTGGATGAATTACAAAAAAATAGAACATCATTGGTTATTGCTCACCGCTTATCCACGATTGAAAATGCGGATCAAATCTTGGTTGTACAAGATGGGCATATCATTGAGCGTGGTGACCATGCAACGTTATTAGCGAAAAATGGCGCATACGCGCAATTGCATAGGATCCAATTTAAGAATGATTGAACGCATTTGGTCCGGTAAATCATGGCTTTATATTTTACTACTTCCATTATCTTTTCTGTATGGATTGATAACGTTAGTTCGCCATCTTGGTTATAAAACCGGACTATTTCGTTCATGGAAATCCCCTGTACCTGTTGTGGTTGTGGGGAATTTAACCGCAGGGGGAAATGGAAAAACCCCTGTTGTAATTTGGTTGGTTGAGTCACTGAGCAAACAAGGCGTGCGTGTTGGGGTTGTTTCGCGTGGATATGGCGGAAAGTCTGATCATTATCCCTTAGTTCTTAATCAAAACACGACGACCGCCGTTGCTGGGGATGAGCCTGTTCTTATTTATCACCGCACTCATGTTCCTGTGGCAGTGGCACCGAAACGCAGTGATGCAATTAAAGCATTACTCGATAATTTTCAGTTAGATATCATTATTACTGACGATGGTTTACAGCATTATGCACTACAGCGCGACTATGAAATTGTCGTCATCGATGGGCAACGTCGTTTTGGTAATGGTTGGTGGCTGCCCGCAGGACCTATGCGTGAGCGTGCTGGACGATTAAAGACAGTTAATGCCTTGATCGTTAATGGTGGACACCCTGATTTAAATGAAACGCTTATGTCTCTTGAAGGTGATATTGCCGTTAATTTGGTCACGGGAGAAAAGCGCCAAGTGACAGAACTTAAAAATGTGGTCGCAATGGCAGGAATAGGTCATCCACCTCGATTTTTCTCCTCTCTAGAAAGTAAAGGGTTAATATTAGCGAATACTCAAGCTTTTTCTGATCATCAAGCTTATAGTCAACAACAATTGGCAGATTTAGTGGATGAAAACCAAAATTTACTGATGACAGAAAAGGACGCTGTAAAATGCCAAACCTTTGCACAATCCAATTGGTGGTATCTTCCAGTAGAAGCGAATATTGATAAAACAGGCGAAAAACGAATCTTAAGTGAAATAAAATCACTTATCTGAAATAAAACCACTTGCTTTTAGGATTAATTTCAGATAATAATACCCGCAATGTGATGCAGATCTACTTATTATGTACCAAGTTGCAATACATTAATAAATGGATTATTTGCTAGCTTTAATTTTACGACCCGTTCTTGAGTTAGTCACTTATCCCCGTAATACACTGCTTACACCGCTATTTCGTGTTGTCATCATAATGTCAAAATAGACTGTTAAGTTCACGGTAAATGTATGGTGCCTGATACCTACACTTGGGTCGTTATAAGATATGCATAAACATTTGATGCATAAATTGGTTAAGTTAATTACTCTTAATTATGTTAATAGATCGGCATGAATAGATCGGAATGAACCGATCGCTTTGAATCATTCAGCAAGATAAATGGAATAACGAGTAGAGAGTAATGATACAAATATAAAAAATTGTTCTCAGAACAAGAAGGAGTTTCAATATGAATTTTCAATTACATATGGGTCGAGTTAAATGGTTTGATGCAAAAGAAGGTTACGGTTTTATTTCACCTCGTAATGGTGGTGATGATATTTTCGTGACAACCAAATCACTTGCGAATAAAAAAATCAAATCATTATTTGAAGGCCAAAACGTCGAGTTCTCTGTTACTCGCAATTCAGATGGCATAACGGCAAGAGACGTTATCGCTTACTAATTGAATTTTTAACAGAAATATTTCTCCTGCGCTATCCTCTCATTCCCTTGCAGGAGATCTTAATAAGCAAGAATAGAGTTAACGGTGATACCTGCATGTGATATCCTGACGCCAAGTGAGTTTAAATCCATTTGGGAGAAAACATGGATCACCGTTTACTTGAAATTGTTGCTTGCCCATCCTGTCACGGCAAACTCAGTTACAACAAAGAAAACCTCGAATTAATCTGCAAATTTGATCATCTCGCCTTTCCAGTTCGTGATGGTATTCCTGTACTACTTGAAAATGAAGCGCGTAAAGTGGCTTTAGACGAAGGACAGTAATCCGATGTTTACCGTCATTATTCCTGCACGTTATGCTTCAACACGATTACCGGGTAAGCCTTTAGCAGATATTCACGGTAAACCGATGGTTGTTCGTGTCATGGAGCAAGCGATTAAGTCAGGCGCGAGCCGAGTGATTATTGCTACGGACCATCCTGATGTTGCTGCCGCAGTGATTGCGGCGGGTGGTGAAGCTTGCATGACTAATCCTGATCACCAGTCGGGTACTGAGCGGCTAGCTGAAGTGATTGACACTTATGGTTTCTCTGATGATGAAATTATTGTCAATGTACAAGGTGATGAGCCACTGATCCCACCTGAAATTATTCGCCAAGTAGCTCAAAATTTGCGAGGTAGCCAAGCTAATATGGGAACGCTGGCAGTGCCTATCCACAGTGCACAAGAAGCGTTTAATCCGAATGCGGTGAAAGTGGTGATGGATAAAGATGGCTATGCACTTTATTTTTCTCGTGCCACCATCCCTTGGGATAGAGACCAATTCGCGAAAAGTAAAGAGACCATTGGCGATACTTTCTTACGCCATATTGGTATCTACGCCTATCGTGCTGGGTTTATTCGTCGCTATATTGCTTGGGATGCAAGCCCACTCGAAAAAATCGAAATGTTAGAACAACTTCGAGTACTGTGGTATGGCGAAAAAATTCATGTTGCGGTTGCAGAAAAAGCACCGGGAGCTGGCGTGGATACCCCAGAAGACCTCGAATTAGTTAGACAAGAATTTCAGCCATAATTTCAATAGGAGATCATGGCTTATTTAGTAGAAGGGGGAGCTCAATGAGTTCCCCCTTTGTATTTTAATCAGTTTGATTTTCATCGAGTGGCTGAGTGTTGTCGGGCTTCAAATGCCACCAAATGGAGCCCAGTAGCTCATACCATGCGCGTTCACTATGACTAAAATAATACGCCGAAGGAATATAACGTTCCCATGGATTCAGATCGCTGGTGATAACTAATTGGTTAGCAGGCGCGGGATAAGGCTGCATACCACGTCCTGTAAACATTTTTAAGGCTCTAGGCAAATGATTAGCAGACGTTACTAGTAGAAATGGCTGCTTTCCAATGATTTTTTCCACTTCATAGGCTTCTTCTTGTGTATCTTTCGGTTCCATCAATGGAATGGTATCTGCCGCGGGAACGCCTAAAGATTGAGCGACCATGGAGGCGACTTCAGCGCTGCTAATAGGACTACTCGCTTTTCCACCAGTAAAAATTAATTTACTACCAGGATGCTGTAAATAAAGCCGTACTCCTTCAGTGACACGAGGCAAACTATTACTCAGTAAATTCGAGCTTGGACTCCAGTCTGGGTTGTAGGTAAATCCACCGCCTAAAACAACAATGTATTTTATATCCTGCGGTGGATTGGTCGTGATGAGTTCATAGCGTTTATTATAAGGACCTTCAACGGGTGCCAGTAGCTTGTCCGAAATAGGCTGCAATCCGAGTAATGCAATAACGAATAAGCTGATGGTGACCAAGGATTTTCCACTTTTTTGCCAGCGAGTAAACCACAATAAAATTAGCCCGATTGCGCCTAATATCAGCAGCAAAGGTAAGGGCATCAACAGTGAGCCAACATATTTTTTTAGCAGAAATAGCATAGAAAGCCTGTCATGAAAATATTGTAAGGGAATAGGGTCAAATGTAGCCGCATCAGCAATAAAATGCCATGTAAAATAAATCGGATACAAAATAAAGTACTATGCAAAAACAGCTTGATTATCTGTTATAATTCTTGGTTTTGATACGCTGTAAATAACTCATGATAGGTAATTGGAAAGCAGATGGCAGACCGCAACTTTGATGATATTGTCGATAAATTTGCAAAAAATATTTATGGCACGACAAAAGGAAAAATTCGTGAAGCGGTGGTTTGGCAAGATCTTAACCAGTTACTGGAAACGCATTTTCAAGGTCGTTCATTACGTATATTAGATGCGGGTGGGGGCGAAGGTCACTTTTCCAGAAAATTAGCGGCGATGGGGCATCAGGTTATTCTTTGCGATTTATCCGAAGAAATGTTAGAACGGGCATCGGTGCTTGCTGATGAGCAAGGAATTAGCGAGAATATCAGCTTCATTCATTGCGCCGTACAAGACATTGCTCAACACCTTGATGAACCTGTTGATTTTGTTTTATTCCACGCAGTACTTGAATGGATTAGCGATCAAAAATATGCATTAGAGCAACTGGCGGATATAATCAGACCAGAAGGCATATTTTCTGTCATGTTCTATAATGCAAATGGCTTGGTGATGCGTAATGCAATTTTAGGTAATTTTCATCTCGCAACTCCTCACATTCAACGTCGCCGTAAACGCTCGTTATCGCCACAAAATCCGCTTTTCCCTCAACAGGTTGATGAGTGGCTCATTGGTTGCGGGATGGACATTCTAGGTAAAAGTGGCGTCAGAGTGTTCCATGATTATTTGCAAAGTAGACAATTACAACAAAAAGATTTTCCAGCGTTATTGGCGCTTGAACAACAATATTGTCGTGAAGAACCCTATATCAGCATGGGACGATATATACATGTCATGGCACGCAAACAAACCCAAAAGGACGATTTATGAGTGATTTTTCCCAGACCGTCCCTGAACTCGTGTCTTGGGCACGAAAAAATGACTTTGCGATTTCCCTTCCGCCAGAACGCTTAGCATTTTTGCTAGCAGTGGCTGTGCTTAACAGCGAGCGGGTTAATGGTGAAATGAGTGAAGGGGAGCTGGTAGAT
The DNA here is from genome assembly GCF_028479465.1 of Providencia sp. PROV208. Classification (NCBI taxonomy): domain Bacteria; kingdom Pseudomonadati; phylum Pseudomonadota; class Gammaproteobacteria; order Enterobacterales; family Morganellaceae; genus Providencia; species Providencia sp. PROV208. Next base: position 178,889 of record NZ_JAMPNS010000010.1, read on the forward strand.
GCGTTTCGCGAAGTGTGTAAAGGCTTCGAGCAGACCACGGAATCACTGGCAGTGAGAGCGAATAACGCCATCAACGACATGGTTCGCCAAAAAATATTTAACCGCTTTGCCAGCGATGTTGTCGAAGGCAACGCAATTTATCGCCTAACGCCACTCGGCATTGGCATCAGTGATTACTATATTCGTCAACGTGAGTTCTCAACGTTAAGATTGTCGATGCAGTTATCGATTGTAGCGGGAGAGCTACAGCGTGCAGCGGAATCAGCGGAGGAAGGTGGTGATGAATTTTACTGGCACCGTCATGTTTTCGCGCCATTAAAGTATTCAGTCGCTGAAATTTTTGACAGTATTGATTTGTCACAGCGAATTATGGATGAGCAACAAAACAGTGTTAAAGACGATATTGCTGCGTTATTAAACCAAGATTGGCAAGCCGCGATTGCGAACTGTGAACAGTTATTATCTGAAACGTCTGGCACACTCAGAGAATTACAAGATACCTTAGAAGCTGCGGGTGACAAATTACAGGCGAATTTATTGCGTATTCAAGAAGCGAATATGAGTGCGCCACAGTTTTCAGAAATGGTTGATAGGCTTATCTTTGATTTACAAAACAAATTAGACCGTATTGTCAGCTGGGGACAGCAATCCATCGATTTATGGATTGGATATGACCGGCATGTTCACAAATTTATCCGTACTGCGATTGATATGGATAAAAACCGCATATTTTCTCAACGTTTACGTCAATCTGTACAGCAGTACCTCGATAGACCTTGGGCACTCACCTATGCCAATGCGGACAGGCTTTTTGATATGCGTGACGAGGAGTTGGCTCTTCATGATCAAGAGGTGATGGGAGAACTGCCTCCTGAACTGGAATTTGAAGAGTTTAGTGAACTGAATGACCAACTTGCGGCGTTAATTGAAGCGCAACTTGCGTTTTATAAAACGGATAACAAACCGCTGGATGTCGGTCACGTATTACAGAATTACTTGAAGCAATACCCGCAAAAACGCCATTTTGACGTTGCGCGTATTATTATTGATCAAGCTGTAAAACTAGGTATCGCAGAGGCTGATCTGGCGGGATTACCGGCAGAATGGCGTGCTATTAATGATCACGGAGCCAAGGTACAGGCACATGTCATCGACAAATATTGAACAATTTATGCCAGTAAAACTGGCTCAAGCACTAGCTAATCCTATTTTTCCTGAGCTTGACAGCCAGTTGCGTGCGGGTCGCCACATCAGTATTGATGACCTAGATAACCACGCATTTTTAATGGATTTTCAGGAATCGTTAGAACAATTTTATGCTCGCTATAATGTTGAGCTGATCCGAGCGCCAGAAGGTTTTTTCTATTTACGCCCACGTTCAAGCACCTTAATACCTCGTTCTGTTTTGTCTGAATTAGACATGATGGTAGGTAAAATTCTGTGTTATCTCTATTTGAGCCCTGAACGTTTGACTAATCAAGGTATCTTTACCTCTCAAGAGCTGTTTGAAGAGTTATTGTCGTTGGCCGACGAAAGCAAATTATTGAAATTTGTTAATCAACGTTCTACGGGGTCAGACCTTGATAAACAAAAATTGCAGGAAAAACTGAGAACGTCCTTAAACCGTTTACGTCGTTTAGGTATGGTCTACTTCCTGCAAAATGACTCCAGTAAATTTATTATTAATGAGTCGGTATTCCGCTTTGGTGCAGACGTGCGCAGTGGTGATAACCCACAGGAAGCACAATTACGCATGATCCGTGATGGTGAAGCGGTTTCCCTTGAAGGGGAATTATCACTAAGAGACAGTGATGAAGAAGACACGGATGAGAGTCATGATCTGGCTGACAGTGAAGAGGATGAACAAGAATGATTGAACGCGGAAAATTTCGCTCACTGACGCTGGTGAACTGGAACGGCTTTTTTGCTCGTACATTTGACCTTGATGAACTCGTTACCACCCTATCTGGAGGAAATGGTGCTGGTAAATCCACGACCATGGCGGCTTTTATTACCGCGATGATCCCTGATTTAACCTTACTGCATTTTCGTAATACTACCGAAGCAGGGGCGACCTCAGGCTCTCGTGATAAAGGATTACACGGAAAATTGCGTCCAGGCGTCTGCTATGCGGTACTCGATGTTTTAAACTCTAAACACCAACGTGTTATGGTCGGTGTTCGCTTACAGCAAGTCGCGGGACGTGATAAGAAAGTCGATATCAAACCGTTTATGATTCAAGGTGTGCCGCTAGCGACCGTACCAACCGAAGTGTTAACGGAAGTGTTTGAAGGGCGCCAAGCAAAAGTTATTCCGTTGAATGACGTGAAAGAACGCGTAGAAAAACAAGAAGGCATCCAGTTTAAGCAATTTAACTCCATCACGGATTATCACTCTGTTTTATTTGAATTGGGTGTGCTGCCAAAACGCCTACGTTCAGCGGGCGATCGTAGTAAATATTATCGTTTAATTGAGGCCTCTCTTTACGGTGGTATTTCCAGCGCCATTACTCGCTCACTTCGTGATTATTTATTACCGGAAAACAGCGGAGTACGTAAAGCTTTCCAAGATATGGAAGCCGCATTACGTGAAAACCGCTTAACGTTGGAAGCGATCCGCGTTACCCAATCTGACCGTGATTTATTTAAACATTTGATTAGTGAAGCCACAGACTATGTGTCTGCGGACTATATGCGTCATTCAAACGAACGCCGAATTCACTTAGATGCAGCATTAGCTGCGCGTAACGAGCTGTATAGCAGCCGTAAGCAGCTACGAATTGAACAGGTTCGTAGTGTGGAAATGGCGCGTGAATTGAATGAGCAGAATGAAGCCTCTACAGAAATTGAAGCAGACTTCCAAGCCGCCAGTGACCATTTAAATCTGGTACAAGCGGCTTTGCGTCATCAAGAAAAAATCGATCGTTATCAAGCAGATATTGAAGAGTTAACTTATCGTCTTGAAGAGCAAAGTGAAGTCGTTGCTGAAGCAACTGAAAAGCATGAAGAGCTCGATGCTCGTGCTCAAGCCGCAGAGATAGAAGTCGATGAACTGAAAAACCAGCTGGCGGATTACCAACAAGCATTGGATGTACAGCAAACTCGCGCTATCCAATATCAACAAGCACTGCATGCGTTGAACCGTGCTCGTGAGTTGTGTCAGTTACCTGATCTTTCGATTGAAAACGTCGATGAATGGTTAGAAACCTTTGAAGCTAAAGAGCAGCAAGCGACAGAAGCGCTATTAGCATTAGAGCAAAAAATGAGTGTAGCAGATGCCGCTCATAGTCAGTTTGAACAAGCCTATCAGTTAGTGAAAGCGATGCTTGGTGATGTGAGCCGTGGCGATGCTTATCAGCACGCTCGCACATTATTACGTGACTGGTCATCGCAACAGCATTTAGCGGAGCGTGTGCAGCCGCTACGTATGCAATTATCTGAGCTACAACAACGTTTAGACAGTCAGCGTAATGCGGAAAAATTACTGAGTGAATTCTGTAAGCGCTATGGTCAAAGCGTCGAACCAGATGAACTTGATGCATTGATGGCAGAGCTTGAAATTCTCCAAGAAGAACTTAGCACCGGCGTTAATGAAAGCGGTGAAAGACGCATGCAAATGCGTCAAGAGCTGGAACAAATTCGCCAGCGTATTAGCCTGCTTTCCGCGAAAGCCCCTGCATGGATTATGGCGCAAGAGGCGTTAACTCAGCTGAATGAACAATCCGGTGAAAGCTTCGAAAATAGCACTGAAGTCACTGAGTTCATGCAACAGCTTCTTGAGCAAGAACGCGAAATTACCGTTGAGCGTGATGAAGTAGCAGCTCAACGTCGTGATCTGGACAAACAAATTGAGCGATTGAGCCAACCAAGTGGTGCCGAAGATGGACGTATGTTGGCACTGGCGGAGCGTTTCAACGGGGTACTGTTATCGGAAATTTATGATGATATTACCATCGAAGACGCTGCGTATTTCTCAGCACTGTATGGTCCGGCTCGTCACGGTATTGTGGTACAAGACCTTGCCATTGTGCGTGAGCAGTTAGAAAACTTACAAGATTGTCCTGACGATGTGTATTTCATCGAAGGGGACCCTTCTTCTTTCGATGACAGTGTTTTTGACGCTCAAGAATTTGAAAATGCGGTACTGGTGCGTTCATCGGAACGTCAGTGGCGTTATTCTCGTTACCCAGAATTACCCCTGTTTGGTCGTGCTGCCCGTGAAAGCCATTTAGAGTCGTTGAGTGCGGAGCGTGATGAGTTGGCTGAGCGTTATGCCACTTTATCGTTTGACGTGCAAAAAATTCAGCGAGCCCATCAGGCGTTTAGCCGCTTCATTGGGCAACATATTTCAGTGGCGTTTGAAGCCGATCCTGAAGCGGAAATTCGGACATTAAATCAGAAACGTACCGAATTAGAACGTCGCTTAAACCAGTTTGAAGAGCAAACTCAGCAGCAACGTCAACAGTTTGCTCAAGGCAAAGAAAACTTACTGGCATTAAACCGCTTATTGCCACAAGTAAATCTGTTAATGGATGAAACGCTGGTCGATCGTGTCGAAGAAATCCGTGAAGAGCTTTCAGAGGCAGAAGAAGCCGCGCATTTCATCAATAAACACGGTAATAATCTGGCTAAATTGGAGCCGATTGTGACGGTGTTACTCAGCGATCCTGAACAACATGATCAGCTGCGTAAAGATTATGAATTGGCGAAACATACTCAGCAAAATGCGAAGCAACAAGCCTTTGCGTTAGTCGAAGTGGCGCAGCGCCGCGCTCACTTTAGTTACAGTGATTCGACGGGGATGGTCAACGAAAATGCAGATTTGAATGAAAAATTGCGTCAACGTTTAGAACATGCTGAGGCAGACAGAACCCGTGCTCGTGAGCAATTGCGTCAGCAACAAGCACAAAGCACCCAATATCATCAAGTTTTAGCCTCACTGCGCAGTTCATTCGACACCAAGCAAGAGATGTTGAAAGAACTTGAAGCAGAAATGCAAGAAATGGGCGTGAAAGCGGATCCCGATGCGCAAGAGCGAGCGAGTATTCGCCGTGATGAATTACATCAATCCGTTATGGCAAACCGTAGCCGCATTAACCAGTTAGAAAAACAACTGACGTTATGTGAAGCGGAAATGGATAACCTGCAAAAACGCCTGCGTAAGCTGGAAAAAGACTATTACCAAATCCGTGAGCAAGTCGTGATGGCGAAAGCGGGCTGGTGTGCAGTCATGCGCTTGGTGAAAGATAATGGCGTTGAACGCCGTCTACATCGTCGCGAATTGGCTTATACTGATGGTGATAGTCTACGTTCGATGTCGGATAAGGCGTTAGGAGCGCTGCGTTTAGCGGTGGCGGATAACGAGCATCTGCGTGATGTACTGCGTATGTCCGAAGATCCTAAGCATCCTGAACGTAAAATTCAGTTCTTTATTGCGGTTTACCAACATCTGCGTGAGCGTATTCGCCAAGATATTATTCGTACCGATGATCCAATCGATGCGATTGAGCAGATGGAAATTGAGTTAGCGCGTCTGACGGAAGAGTTAACTGCCCGTGAGCAAAAACTGGCAATTAGCTCGAAGAGTGTGGCGAACATCATTCGTAAAACTATCCAGCGTGAGCAAAACCGTATTCGCATGTTAAACCAAGGTTTACAAGCGGTGGCATTTGGTCAGGTTAAAGGGGTTAGACTGAATGTGAATATTCGCGAAAGCCACGCCTTATTGTTGAGCGTGTTGTCAGAAGAGAGCGAACTGCACCAAGACTTGTTTACTAGCCAACGTTTAACCTTCTCTGAAGCGATGGCGAAACTGTATCAACGCCTGAACCCACAGATGGATATGGGGCAGCGTTTGCCGCAAACCATTGGTGAAGAACTGTTAGATTACCGTAACTACTTAGAGTTAGAGGTTGAAGTTAACCGTGGCTCCGATGGTTGGTTAAAGGCAGAAAGTGGGGCGTTATCAACCGGTGAAGCGATCGGTACGGGGATGTCTATCCTAGTGATGGTTGTCCAGAGCTGGGAAGAAGAGGCTCGCAGGCTGCGTGCGAAAGATATCATTCCATGCCGCCTACTGTTCTTGGATGAAGCGGCGCGTTTGGATGCAAAATCTATCGCGACCTTGTTTGAGTTATGTGACCGACTGGAAATGCAGCTAATTATTGCTGCGCCGGAAAACATCAGCCCAGAGAAAGGAACAACATATAAATTGGTACGTAAAGTGACCGGTAATACGGAACACGTTCACGTCGTTGGGTTAAAAGGTTTTGGTCAGGATAATCCAGCCCCTCAAGCATTACCTCAATAATTTATTTTTGTTTTTAGATAAAAAACCGACATGGGAAACTGTGTCGGTTTTTTATTTACTACGATAATGACTGTAATTTTTTCTTAATCCTATAAAAAAGTTAGTCATTATAATTTCAATATTCATACTTAGTTGACTATAAAAATTTTTAAATTTAATTTCTTTGCTGTTTTTAAATAACAACAAGGACGTTAATTATGCTTTATACAGATACTATGATTGTTACAACTTCGCCTTTACCTCCTATAGAGAATTATGGTTGGGATAAATGGAACAGTAGTTTTGGTTGGAACAATATGGATAATCGTGGTGACTTAGAGGCTTATTTTCGTGCACTAATAGATGAAAGTCTTTTTTTGAATATGGTCCAGAATACGATATTTTGGAGGTTGATGAATCGATTTTTGCTAATTCAAAAGCTTCAGAAGAAAAAAGAATAAGGATGTAAACAAAGCTAAAAGAACATATTGAAAAACAAAAATTAATGCTAGAGCGTCTCGAAGATACAGAGGAATGGAAATTTCTTGAGGATCCTGAAAAAAGCCCTTATACACAATACACTAGTGATCGTAATGGAATTGAAGAAAAAAAGTATAATACGACAGAATATAAAGACTATCTTATAAGTGATAAATTTGATGATTCTAGGGATCATAAGGGAGATTTCTTTGATACCTCAGCAAGAGAGAATTTACTTCAAATTCAGCAAGCACATAGTAATCTGACTCATGCAATTAAGGTAAATGAAAATAACCTGAGTAGAATAGAAATTGTACATAGCAGTGTTTTTTCTCTCCCAGTTAGAGTAGCTCCTGTATTACCAAATGGAGATAACTCTGATTTTGAATCACAAAATAATAGCAATCTTGGTCAGGCACTTGAAAATAAATTTAAGGCTGCTGGCGATAAATTAGCAGAAACATTTGAATGTACCTTTGGATTTGCTTGTGCATCTGATTTAGATAAAGCAGCTAAAAATCCTAATCTTGGAAAAGATCTTTCGAATTCAGATAAAGTTGAATTAGGTGGTACTAGTTCGGGGGGCGCCTAATGGCTGGGGACCTCAAGATGAAGAAAAGTTTAGAAATAATCCCGAGCAGACTATATTTACAGAAGATTATTTGATTTCATCGGCTAATAAGCCTATTAATAATCAAGGTCTATCAGCGGCAGCACGAGCGTGGGAAAAGCATGCAGGAAGACCTAATGGTATATTTGATCCATTAGCCGGTAATCCAACACAGAAAAATGCTGTGGCAGAGCAATTCATAAAAAGTGTACTGAGAGATCCACAGCGAGTGAAAAATAATTTATCTGGTGGTGCATTTGAATATCGTTTACCTAATGGAAAAGGTATTCGTTATAATGCAGATGGTTCATTTAATACAGTATTAGACCCAAAGGTAAAAAAATGAAAGAAAAAAAGTTAGAATTATTTTTTTCAAGTCCTATGGAATATGAAAATTTGACATTAGAAGTGCAATTAGGATGGCAAAGGATCGCTGAAATAAATCAAGATAAAGGAACGGAAAATTTAGAAATTGAATTGTTTGGTTCTGATTCATCAAATAATTTTATTGCAAAGATGCCATTAGATGACTTGATATCTATTTTAGTTGAAGCGCGTGATACGCTTAAGAGTAAAAAATAGTACTGAATTATTCTCATTTTGAACGTTTTTATTTATCAATTTTTTATGTGAAGTAATTTAAGTTTCAATTGAAGAGCTTAGTCCTTATAGGCTCTTTTTTATAGTGCACCGAGCATGGCGCTGTTTGTTCGCTGTGGTGGAAAATAGACGACTTGTAGGCGAAAGTCCTCTACACACCCGATAAGGGGAAGTGTTAGCTGTACGGCAAGGGTATTCATCGCAAGGTAAAATCTGAAGAAAGATGAAAACAAAATGCAGGTCTGACGAACAGGAAGCGATTTAGGCGGTGCGGCGGGATAAGGTGGCTATTATCGTCAACGCCCAATACTTATACAGAATGCTGTGACGTAGAGCCGACAGACATAGGCAGGAAGGTCGCATTTGGAAAGGGAATGATAATTGTTGCAGAATACGACTATGACGAAATATTAACTCAGCTAGAACAACAATTAGGCTATGTGATGATCCTGATTGGTCAAAACCATCACTAAAATTAAGCCGACTTAGTTTTTGGGAATATGAGGACTACCAAGGATAGAATATTTTAGATATTAGAGTGCAAGTGGCACATCCAAACTTTATTATATCGAACGATATTTCTAATAGATGTTTTTTATGAATATAAATCTCAATGTACTTGAAAATGCAATAAGCTCAATTTTTGAAGAGATGAAAAAGAATGGCATAGAGAGTGTCAAACTGGATTCGGATTTTTATTGGAATGTTCCTTCAGATGCTCTTTATGATGTTTATAATGAACCTAAGTTAGATGTAGGACAGTTGGAAGATGATTATGACGCTTTACTTAAAGCCAAGGGAAACGAAATTTTAGTGCGTTACAACTTAAAAAATATCGCCGCTATCCTTCGTTATTTAGCAGAAAAAGAACCTAACTAATTTAGTCCATATATTAGCGAGAGCCTAAATCCCAATAGGCTCTTTTTTATTATGATTACTGAACATGGTGTGTAGCGATTTGATTGGTACTTCCTGTTAACTATGATGGTTAATAAACACTTGGTGATGAACTACTCTACAACTAGGTAAGGGGGAAGTGGACACTATCACTTCCTATTCGATTATTTATTTTTATTATCTTCATTTCCCTTTAACTCATTAATAGATGGTTGCAATGAGATTTGAATCTCATTTTTATGTAATAAAAACTTTTATCATTACAGGGCGTGAGTGGTTAGTCACGAAAATGAATTATTATAAGGATCGAACATGAAGAAAATTACCCTAACGTTAAGTGCAATTGCATTGGCACTGAGCTTTACAGCGACTTCTCAAGCTAAGATTCCAATGCCAGAAACCGTCAGTCCAGGGGTTACTGTTGCGGAGTTAGCAGCACAACAACCGGTTCATTGGGTCTCTGTTGAACAAATTAAACAGAGTTTAGAAGGCAAAGCGCCAATGGCGGTAGGCTTTGATATTGATGATACCGTTTTATTCTCAAGCCCTGGTTTCTACCGTGGAAAACTTGAATTCTCCCCAAATGATTTTAGCTATCTGAAAAACCCTCAATTTTGGGAAAAAATGAATAATGAGTGGGACAAATTCAGTATGCCAAAACAAGTGGGCATTGATTTAGTTAAAATGCACTTAGAGCGTGGTGATAAAGTTTACTTTATTACAGGTCGTACACAGACTAAAACTGAAACTGTAACTCAATATGTGCAGGAAGGTTTAAGAATTCCTGCGGATAAAATGAATCCAGTCATTTTTGCCGGCGATGAGCCAGGTAAAAATAATAAAGTAAGCTGGATGCGTGACCATAAATTAACCATCTACTATGGTGATGCAGATGCGGATATTGCTGCGGCACATGAATTAGACATTCGTGGTATTCGTATTTTGCGTGCAGCTAACTCTTCTTATCAACCTTTACCAAAAGCAGGTCGTTTTGGTGAAGAAGTTGTGATTAATTCAGAATATTAATATTCTTTAGAAAGTTAGTTAAAGGTGTTTATGCGCCTTTAACTAACAAAATTAAAGCCTATTTATTGACGACGCTTAACCGCCATTTAATATAACTTATATTAAATTTAATTCTGTTTAGAGAATAAATGGGTATCAATATTTGATATGTTATATCATTTAGTAAGTTGTTATAAACGAAAACAATTCTATTTCTCATGTGGTTTTTTTAAACTGTTTATCTTACTAGCCTTCTGCAATAACTTTTTTCATCAATAAAGACAAAATTAGTCAATTCCTATAACATTCTTCTCAGAGTTAAATATAATCAAATAGTGTCACTATAATAAAAAAATAATGTTATCCATGTAGTAACTTAAGGTGGATGTATGGCAAAGAGAAGAGTGAAAGCTCTGCAAATCTCAGTATTATGTGGGCTGATGGCGATGCAGTTCCCTGCATTTTCCGCAGCAGAAAATACGCAGCAAAATAATATAGAAACCCAACAACCTCAATCAGTGATCACTGAAGAGGTCAATAAGATTACGCCAAAAGAAAGCTTGGCAACGCTAAACGCATCTTTACCATCAGAAACTAAACTGGTGTTTGCGGACCAGTTGGCGAAAATTTATGCCGACAGGCAAATGCAATTGTTATGGCAAGATGAAACGGCAATTAGCCAGTTTCAACAACAATTAGCCGAGCTTGCCTTAGCAGGTTTCCAACCTCAATTTAGCGAATGGTTAGTGTCATTGGAAAATAGCCAGCTGAGCGAAATGGGGCGTGACGCCATTTTATCCGACGCTATGTTAGGTTATTTGCAATATTTATCGTCTGTTGAATCCAGTGGTCAGTATTGGTTATATACCAGCCGTCCATACAAAATTATTGCACCAACCACGCCGCAAATAAAACCGTGGTTAGATGCTGCCTCTGAACATCGTTTAGGTGAATGGGTGAAAGCTCAAGCACCGAAACATGCTATGTATCAACCGATGCGTAAAGAGATGCTAAAACAGCTCGCGTTGCCAGAAGATACGTTAGAAATTACGGGTACGAAAGCATTAAAACCGGGTCAAGCCAGCGATGATGTCATTACGCTCCGTGAGATTTTAGTGCGCGATGGGCTATTAGAGGCTTCAGCTGTGAGCGAAACCGTCGATGCATCCGCTCTACCCGAAGAGATCAATAAAGTCACTGCCAATGCACGAGTGTATAGTGATGATTTAGTTGAAGCAGTGAAAAAATTTCAGCTTCAATATGGGTTAGAAGCCGATGGTGTGATTGGTAAAGGTACGCGCGTTTGGCTTAATATGCAGCCAAAACAGAAAGCAGGGCTGATGGCATTGAATATTCAGCGTTTACGCATTGTGCCTGAAAGCAGTGGTACAGGGATTTTAGTCAATATACCCGCGTATACACTGGATTTTTATCTGAATAATGACATCATTTTGGATTCAAAGGTCATTGTCGGTCGAGCCGATCGTAAAACGCCAATCATGAGCAGTGCATTGAATAATGTGGTGATTAACCCACCATGGAGTGTACCAACAAGCTTGGCGCGTAAAGATATTGCACCGAAAGGAAAAATGGACCCAAGCTATTTTAGTCGTAAAGGCTATACGGTTTATTCAGGCTGGGGGCAAGATGCTTATGAAATCGACCCTTATACAATAGACTGGGAAAATATTACGCCAGCGAATTTCCCTTATCGTATTCGACAAGCGCCGGGTTCAAGCAACTCCTTGGGGCGCTATAAATTTAATATGCCAAGTTCAGATGCGATTTATTTGCATGATACGCCAAACCATAGTTTGTTTAACAAAAATGCGCGGGCAATTAGCTCTGGTTGCGTTCGTGTCAATAAAGCGAGTGAACTAGCCACTATTTTATTAGGTGATGCAGGCTGGGCTCAGACACGTATTGATGGGGCATTAAAAGAAGGCTCAACGCGTTATGTGAATATTCCAGACCGTATTCCTGTGTATCTTTACTATCAAACTGCATGGGTTGATAAAGATCAGCAGCCGCAATATCGAGCAGATATTTATCAATATGATGGTAGCATTGATAATGCGGAAAAATATCTACCTGCAATTAAAACAATTTTAAAATAGCCATTATTCATCGGAGAGCTTAGGCTCTTCGATGCTATTCATTGCATTAATTCCTAAATCTTCCTAACAATTCCGTTTTAATATATTTATATATTGAATGAATTGTGTTCACATATAACTTCTGGTGGGGCATTAGAATTGTCCTAATCGGATGAGGCTAAGTGATTTCACTCACCTTTTTGCATAAAAGTGATGGATTTTCCTTAATTTACGCAATTCTTTACATAATTATACATTAAAGCGAAATATCCTTTGCTAGACTGATGAAGTCAAAATGTATATTTACTGAATAATTAATACCTGAGTTATCACCTATGGATATGATTGATCAAAACCGCAGAAAGTGGTTGGGAATTGGTGCCGCCGCAATCGGTCTGGGACTATTACCAAATCATGTACTTGCTGCAATGAGTACACCTCGCCCTAGAATTTTACGTTTTCAAAACTTAAATACGGGGGAGTTTTTAAAGACCGAGTTTTTCGATGGTCGCCGTTATAATAAGTCTGAATTGGCTCGTTTGAATCACCTTTTCCGTGATTACCGCTGTGATAAAGTCAAAACGATTGATCCTAAATTATTTGACCAAATTTATTTGCTGCAAATGATGATGGGCACTAATAAGCCGGTTCAATTGATCTCTGGCTATCGTTCATTACAAACCAATAATGAATTGCGTCGTAAGAGCTCTGGTGTAGCAAAACAAAGCTACCATACCCGTGGTCAGGCAATGGATTTTCATATTGAAGGTTTACAGCTAAGTAATGTCCGTAAAGCCGCATTAAAAATGGGTGCGGGCGGTGTTGGCTATTATCCGAAAAGCAATTTCATTCATATTGATACAGGACCCGTCAGAACATGGTAATCTGTGCATAGGTGACACAGATTATGGAGTGATTGTTCGATGAAATATACGATTATCCCAGTAACCCCGTTCATGCAGAATTGTCAGGTGATCTGGGATGAAAATTCAATGAATGCAGTGATTGTTGATCCGGGCGGTGAGGCTGAAAAGCTGATTTCTGCTATTGAGAGTCGTGGATTAACATTAACGAAAATTTTACTTACCCATGGTCATTCTGACCATATTGGCGCTTCAGCCCCTCTTGCTAAACACTTTGGTGTACCGATTTATGGTCCACAAAAGGAAGATGTTTTCTGGATTGAAAGCCTTGCCGAACAAAATGCCATGTTTTATATCGGTGATTGTCCTGACTTTACGCCAGACCATTGGTTAGAGGAAGGGGATAGCATCACGTGTGGAGACATCAAGTTTGATGTACTGCATTGCCCCGGTCATACGCCAGGTCACATTGTATTTGTGAACCACGCAGATAAACTTATCTCCATGGGGGATGTATTGTTTAAAGGCGGTGTGGGGCGGAGTGATTTCCCTCGCGGTAATCATCAAGACCTGATTGCATCGATCAAGAACAAACTACTGCCGCTTGGTGATGATTATCACTTTATTCCGGGACATGGTCCGATGTCGACATTAGGACATGAGCGAATCAGTAATCCATTCTTATAGGGTGGATAATATACTGAATTGATGACTCAGAATGTCATTAAAAAACCCCTTTATTAGGGGTTTTTTATATGCAATTGATATAATTTAAAACTATGTCCTAATTATATTTCTTGAATCTAGCTATATTTTAAAAATTTGATACTTTAAATTGATTTTAAATCTAATTTAAATATTAAATTTTTATTTATAAAGAGGAATATATGGGAAAGCTAAATATAGATTCAAATTTATCTAAAGATGATTCTATTCAAAATAGAAATAAAGAAGAGACTAAAAAAACAATTAGCCTGAATGAGCCGCCCACATCAGCGAAACAAGATAATACGTCTGGTGGTATTAGTAAAGATTATACTAGTATTAACTTACATCTCACGCCTTTAAATAAAGAAACCGATTTGCCTGTTTCAGGTATTTCAGAAATACATCAGAATCTAATCGCTCAAGTTGCCAATGAAGAGAATATTATTATCGGCATTCGTCCTATTGATCCTAAATCAACAAGTATTATAGGAACGGGAGAATATAGCAGTAAAGGGTTAGCTATTAAATCGAAAAGCTCAGACTGGGGACCACACACTGGATTTATTCCTATGTATCAGCAATTTGCAAAAAAATCAGGGAGAGAAAATAGCAAAAAATATAATGTCTACTCTCAGGAAGCTATTAATGAAGGCAAAGCTATTGCGGTTATATTAGAAATTACCCAAGAAAGAGTTGAAGAGCTTATACGATATAAAACAATTTATTTTTCAGATACAGCAGAACAAGACGGATATAAAGAGATAAGAGCTTCTTTTGATGGTATTGAAAAAGTATTTTTTCTAAAAAAAAGTATTAAAGATAATATCGATATATGGAGTGTATATCATCTAGAAAATAATAAAATAGAACCATTTTATGTTATTGGTGACCCTAAAACAGGAAAAGCAGTAACCGCAGATTATGATCTTTTTAGTATTATTTTTCCTATGTCAGACTTAGAGCATTATGTCAAAGTAACACCGATGTTGACATGGTATGAGTGGAAGGCTAGCGTAAATTATGATGAACTAACTTCAGCCAAAAAAAAATTGTATAATGATGAAATAGAATATAATAAAAAAGAAGGAAAAGATAATGGCATTACCAATAAAAAAATAAAAGAAATAAAAAATAAATTAAATAAAAAACTTGGTCTAGCTGAGGGGATGGAACTGATTCATCATGGAGCTGATGACGCAAACCCTGCGAGTATAATGAGCGAAAATTTCCCTATTACCTTTTTATTACCGGAACGATTAAAAGGAAAAAATAACTTAATAGGTGCGACTGAGTCCATCGATACTTATTTTCATATGAACTCTCAAGGTGCAATCATTGTTGATAACGTTGAACAGCTTTCTAATTTTCAGCAGTTATTAATAAATCAGGGTTATAGAGCCCCATTAAATAAAAAATGGAGTGAAGGAGATAATGGTCAATACTTCGAGCCTAAACGTAAAATATCAGTCAGCTTTATTGAAGGACGAGCAGAAATAATACGGAAAAAAAGTATTATTAATAATGAACCGATCACAGAAAAAACTGTTGCGCAGTTAGATACAGATTTTGGTGATGTTTATTTAAATATGCAAAAAAATCATAATAGTAGCCGATTACCAGAGACCAATTTACCAAATACGGGCAACCTAGACACTTGGCTAGATCCGATGTTGATATACCGTCAAAACAAAGCCAATGATGCGGAAACTCATAGACAGGTAAAACCTACTGAATATACCTACAATGTTATTATCCAAAATGGTGGTGATCAAGATTCAGCTAAAGCAACAGCTTATGCTTTTTCTAAACACCCTGAAGACTCTATGGTTATTCAGTATGATATGGGTTCGAAGCAATATAAAATCTTACATGGAGATCTCAATAGAATTAATGTAGGAAAAGTACGTTGGATAACAATTGGTCATGGAAAATATTACGGGCAGAATCAGCCAACTCTTTATATGGAAAAAAATGCACAGCAATATGTTGAAGCATTAATGTATTTACGCAAAAAAATCTTAAAAAATACAATGCCGGATAAGCTTGTCATGCTTGGGTGTGATTTAGGTCGAGGAGGTGTTAATGAAAACTTTGCACTAAAAGCGACTAGCTTACTTGCTGAGAATAATGTGCACGCTCCTGTCGTTGCTTATAATCGACAAGTCGGAAATATGTATTTAGGGTCTAAGGTTATTTATCCTGTTGACTTTGAAAAAGATACAGTAAACACTCAAGGTTACAAATTTATTTATCAATACCACTCGGCTAGTAATCAAGTTAGGATCAATAATAGTTCTAGTACATTATATTTTATTAATGAGCTTCGTCGTGGTGAGCTATCACTCGCTCAACTAAATGATTATATTGAACCCGACCCTATGCATATGTTTAGGGATCCTGATACTCGTATTCTTGATAATAATTTACTCAAAAAAGTCGCTTACAATCAGGATGCCTATAGACTATTTGTTCAGGAACTTAAAAATAATAACAGTCTTTTATCCAATGATTTTTATACTACTTTCTCTACGCGACTAAATGAACTCGGTATCATGGATATACCCATTTGGAAGATGGTTAATAGCCAGAATATTCAAAAAAAAGCGTTAGCAAATACAATTAATAATTCAGGAGAGTTAACCGTTATTATTCGGCTGACAGGGGATAAAAAAGGTTTATTACAAGCAGAAAGCTTAGCCGCGAGAAATCCTCAAAATACATTAATTTTTCAAATGGATGTTGATAGTAAAAAACATATTTTGGAATATGGTAAAGAACATTTAATGTCTTTAGTGGAAAAACAAAAAATAACACATTGGATAATGATTGGCGATGCAGAAACAGTACGAAAGTCCACAAATGCATTATCGATTGAGCTATCGGCACTCAAAAAACAATATCCACTGATAAATCCTGAAAATATCCTGTTTCATTCTGTAGGACCAGCAATGATAACGGAAGCGGGTGAGCATAAGATATTTATTAGCGGTTTATCTGAGGAGCTTAAAGTACAAGGTATCAACCGTGAAGTTAAATCTAAATTTACCTATGAAGCTCCCAATAAATCCACAACGGTAAACCGTGGTATTTCTACAGCTGTACTCGCCAGCCAGCCTAATCAGCAGCTTATTTTATTATTAGAAAAAATAGCCTTAAAAGAAATTGCTATTCAAGATATCGATTTGGTACAACATCCTTATTTACTGAATTATTTTTCGGATAGCGAAGGGTTTGTTGATGTTAAAAAACTAATTATTGTATTAAAAGATCCTCTCGTAAATTCAAAGTTAAATGAAGTATTAAATCGTGGGTATGAACTTAATACGGCATCAATAAATCAATTGATAGAGACAACGGTAGAGATGGGTTATCGGCAACAAGCAGATAGCATCCATACTTTATTAGTGGAAATAAAAAGCGATTTCTCAATACTAAATAATTTAAGTGAAAATTCTCAACAATTACTTAAACAGCTATTTCCTGCCGGTGATGGGATAGATAAAGGCAAAATTTTAAATTTAGTGAATGATAATAATAGTTTCATTTTATTAAGTGAGAATTTAAAAGGATTTAGTGAACTCAGTGCTAAAAACTTTGAAGGTGATAGTGGAATATTTAAAAACGTCTCTTTTACTGAAGCATTTAAAACATATGAAAATTATCAAACCCAACGATTGCAGCAATACCATCAACAATTAAACCAAGGAAAAAATATTGGTTTGATTAATCATGGTGTTATATCGAAGAATGACGGGGCTACTAAGATAGACCAAGAGTTAGGTTGTATATATGGCATTGAATATTATCTCACCGATAGTGATTTAGCACGTGATTTTCTTGAGCGAAAGGTTCAAATCGAGTTAATAGCAGACCAAAAAACACTTACTTCAGCAGAGAATACTTTGCTGGAAAAAATGCAAAAATATGCTCAGGATATTGATGAGCTAATCAAGAATAACAGTATCTCTATTTCTGACCAATCAGTCGTAGATTTATTTTCGGTGGTGGCTGATACGCCGAATAGACTCATTTTTTTACAAGGAGAATTAACAACTTATACAGTAACTCACGTTAGTCGTAATGGCGCATACGAAATTTGCCTATTTGACCCTCAAGGGATGCAATTTAGCATTAGAAAGAATTCTCTTCAGTTGGCACAGCAGCAATTTCAACAGCAACTTAAACAGTATTTTAATGAGGACATCCAACTTTCCGATGGACGGTCTATCAATAGAGGAAAGTCTGCTGGTTTCCAAAAAATGGAAAATGGCGACTTTAGAGGAAGCATTCAATCAATTGATTTGGAATCACAGAGCTTAAAAGTTGGATTATCTTCTTTACAGAATCAACGTAAATCTATTATTGAACAAACTGAGTTTAAGTTACCCAAAAATAGCTGGGTAACTATGAATGGTGAAAAAATCGCTTTCGCTAAATTACAGCAATTAGGGGCAACGATTGAAGGGAAGCCTATCACTTTATCGGACATTGCCTCAGATAATCTGCATAAAAAAATTCGTTTTTCTCCTGAAAAGTTAGCAATGTATTTTTCTTTGATGGAAGGTGGAAAAGACGATGTTATTTTTACTAAAATATTTCATGAGCAGCTAAATTCAGTAGATATATATCAATTAGTTGATCACCAAGCTAGTTTTAGCGGATCGGCAGTGCTGAAAAAGCAGTTTAAGTACCTAGCGAATAATAGTGATGTACAGCAAGAAACTATTCCATCTTCGACTTTATTAAAAGTTCGCCAAGCTGGAACTAAACTTCCATTATTCCAACGTATTGCAAATAAGTTTGGTCAAGGAATGGGGGCTGCTGGTGTTATTCAAAGTATGATTAGCGCATATGCTATTTTGAATAAGCTCGATAAACCAGATATTACAGAAGAAGAGGTTAAGGAGCTAGAAAAACAATTTTATTTACTTTGTGCATCCGCTTTTTTTAATTACGGAGATATGATTATACAACCGATGTTGTTAAATATCTCTTCTGCAAAAGGCGTGACGTCCCTTATTCGCACAAGGCTTGCCGCAGGAACCGTTGTTATCTTTAACTTAGTCGGGATGGGAATTGATATCTATCAAGCCTACGATTGTTTATCTAAACTCAGTGAAGTATCCGATCCTAAGCAACGTCAAGATCTTATTGTCAATGCGGCTTTATCAATTGCGAGTGCTGTCATTAATGGTGTGACCGTGGTTGCTGTATTAGTAGGAGCTTCAACTATTCCTGTTGTTGGATTATTTGTTGGTGGAATTTTGCTTGTAGGAGGATGGATTTACAATGGTATTCGCGCAGTTGAGAATATTAAAGAGGTCATTGATATTGATTGGGATCGGGAATTAGAAGAAGGGATTCGAGGGGCTTTAGGTTTAGAGCCTACTTTACGCACGCAACAAGAGATGAATACCCAGTTGTATATCAATGCATTTAAAAAACAAAATTGGGAAATGGATCTTGCATTATTTGAGAGTAATATTTTAGCAGCAGGCTTTGATCATCATTTCGGTATTATTGAAAGTCCTGTATATGACGAGGAGCAAAAATACTATTTAGTCGATGGGCACGGAAACTATTTTCTGGGAACATTAGAAAATCGACGTCTAGGACCAGGAAATTATGGACCCCGATTTTCTAAAAAAGGTTCACCTTCTTTTACTGCTAACGAAATTGATTTTATTTTAGACAACAAAATCATTAGAAAAAGTGCATGGTTTAAAAATTTAAATTATGTGTATAACAGAATGGGGTTTTCGACTCGTAAAGATTTCAAGCCTAAAAAAGAAGCTAAAGAGATAGTTGATATTAAACAAACAGGAACAAAAGCTACGCACGATAGTTATTCTTTAAATTCAGAATATAAAAATCCATTATTTGAAGAATTTAAATCTCGCCATAAAATTTCAGAAGACCTCTTGACCTTACCAATACATTATCAGTTATCAAATTCTAGTGCCTCTCAAATTAATTTTTATTCAAAGAAAACTGAATTTGGTGTGTTAGGGCAGCGGGTGTTTAGCGAAAATGAGCGGAAGGTTAGTGAAAATTTGGAGAGTGATATCCAAAAGATCGCATTATATTTGGATAATCCTCATAGTAGAGGAACGAGCTGGAATACAGCTAACGGTAATGATGTGATTATTGGTGCAAAAGCGCGAAAAAATGCATTTCAGGTTTTATCTGGCGAAAAATATTTTGCAGGGGGGGATAAAGAGGATCTATTTTATCTACGAGATAATAATTTAAGCGGATTAATGTCACGTAATAACACAATGCCAACTAAGTATCTTGATGGTCAAGGCGGGAAGGATACGTTGATTGTTGATCTATTACCTGATGCTCATCATGCTTATGTTAATTTAGAAAAAAATACACTGCATTATAAGCAAGAAGGAAACCATCCATTTATCTCTATTGCTCATTTACGCAATATAGAAAATATTATCATCAGAGGAAATACCAATGATAGTTTACGTGGAGATGATAACGATAATGTCCTTGATGGTGGATTAGGTAAAGATTTATTAGTCGGATATGGTGGTGATGATAAGCTTATTTTAACCCAAGGTGATGCTGTGGGAGGCGATGGCAATGATAGTTATCATATTCGCCGTTTTGAATGGATGCAGCATGTTAATGATCTCTACATCTCAGAGCCGTATTGGGAAGGGAAAGAAAAAACCGTCAAAACTAAACGTTATCTAAATCCTATCTATAAGAAAAATAGTAAAGAATATCAGGCTAATGTAATTATCAAAGAATCGAGTCGTTCACAAAGTCATGTGAGCATCGAATATTCTTTAGATGAAATAGAGCAGGTTGAATTAAGCGGTAATAATTTAATTCTGACCATCAAATTACCAAGTTGCACTGAGGATGGACATGATTTTACCAATGTAAAAAGTTCAGTTTTAATTCAGTTAGAGAATGTTATTGACCCAAGTAGCGATCTAAAAAAACCTCACCATGTGTATCGAGTACAAACTCGAGATGGCTGGATGATGACGACGCAGATTGGCCAAAAAGAGCCAGAGCAATATTTCAGCCTCAGTTATATTCAAGAAGCTGACCAAATCGTGGCTGCAGACAGTAAATCAGTCGAAATAGATGAAACCGCTAATACCATCATAATAAATAAGCACCGAAAACATGTAGCACCGGAATGGGGATGGTTTACGCCAATAGGTCGTGCTGACCAATTAACCTATCGCGGTAATGATAAAAATAACTTTTTGCCTCTAGTTAAATTAGGGAATTATATTGAAGTCACTCACGGAGTTGACACCTATCAAATTCTTACAGAAAAAGAGGAATATGGCGAAATAACATTTGATTTTGCTAAGGTAAAAGACAGTTTCACTGCTCATGATAAGGTGATTTTATTATTACCTACCGAGAATGGTTTTGCCCTATCGATGGATTCTGGAAAACTAAGTAATTTTGATAAGTTTGGACAGAAAAAATGCACTATTCATTTTACAAATGTGGGAGATAATCTTTCTGAGGTGATTTTAATCCAAGATAAATATAGTAATGTATTTAACGTGGATCTACAGAAAAATCATATTTCCCCAGTCAATCCAGTTATCAGCAGTAGCGATCGTGACGATCAAATTCTTTTACCTACGGGTTATATATCAGAAAAACATGTTATTGATGGTCAAAATGGTGACGATACCATTATCAATAAGAGCTTAACTAGCTATGTACTATTAGGTGGAGAAGGTGATGATAATATTAAAGCCACGGAGGGAAATAATGTCTTATATGGCGGAACAGGAAATAACTTTATTAGTGGTGGCGAGGGGGATGATTTACTGTTATCCGGTGAAGGAAACGATACTTTGATGGGCGAAGGGGAAGATGACCATTATATTATTGATGGCAATCACTCCGGTGCCGCTTATATTGAAGATAATCTTGGTAATAACCATATCCATTTAGTTAATTTTAAACAGCAAGCTATTGAAGAAGTCGAGCCCGACTATCAGGTCTATGTTTCATCATCAGGTAAAATTCTTAAGATTAAGCAGCCAACGCAGGATAGCGGGGCTCGATTTAATATTCATCATTATAACCAACTCGATAGTAACTCTATTTCATCGACGACGGTCAGTATGACTTCGTTGTCTTACTACTTATCTGAAAAACTCGATAAAGCAAAACATTCAGGGCAGCTAGCCATCTGGAAGCCAGTTAATGAGCTTGCTGATATGTTAAATAGCGTTCCTAAACCATTAAAACAAACCGTGGGAAATGATGGAATTGTATTATCCGAGAATGATGCGAGAGAGCATTGGCTTATTGATATGCTCGCCGGTAATGATGAGGTGATGGATATGTCACAACATGGTCGTGTGATTAAAGGTGGGAGTGGGAATGATAAGTTGATAACAACAGGTGGCGAAAATATCCTTTATGGTGGTCAAGGCGATGATATTTTATTGGCACAAGGTATGGGACAGGATGTATTAATATCTTTAGATGGAAAGGACCATTTAGCCGGTGATAAAGGGGATGATATTTATATTGTGAGCGGTCATGGGCAAGGGGATGTCACTATCCATGATCTCGAAGGGCGTAATCAAGTGGTATTAGTTGATTTTTCCTCTACTGAAATAAGCTACAAAGAACTTTCAGCAACGCTTGCAGAAACGGTATATCAATCAAAGAGTGGAAGAAAAGTGTTTATTCAACACAATAATCATACTGCCTCAATGACCAGTGTGATGCAGGTGAGCTTTTTGAATGATTACAAGCAATTATCAAAACATAATGAGGAATCAACTCTTGATCGCTTGATACAGTTGTTGGCGGAGCAACGTATTGCTTATGAGGGAAGTACTGACCCTAATATTGGTAATGATAATGTCAGAAATAACTGGGGAGGCGTCCAAATGACAGAGCGTTTCCTGAGTCATTTGAAGTAACTCCTTTGGTATAAACAAAACAGCCAGTTAAGTTGCTGGCTGTTTTTGTGAAGTATTTAGTTGTTTGAATAAATACTTATAGAACTTTCACGATGGCATCACACAGTGGCACCATGTTTTCCAGCGTTAAGCCTGCGACGTTAATACGACCAGAGCTAACAGCATAGATGCCAAATTCGCTCCGTAAACGCTCTACCTGCTCTTTAGTCAGCCCACTGAAGGAAAACATACCATTTTGGTTGATAATGAAGCTGAAGTCCTGTTTAGCGCCTTTCTCGTCCAATGTTTTCACTAACAGTTGACGCATACGTTTAATACGTTCACGCATCGCTGTCAGTTCTTGGATCCATTCTGCTTTTAATGTTTCATCAGATAGGATAGTGGTCACGACTGCCGCGCCATGGGCTGGAGGGTTTGAGTAGTTAGCGCGGATCACGGCTTTTGCTTGGCTAAATGCACGTTCTGCGTTATCGCTATCTTTTGCGATGATGGTGCAAGCCCCGACACGCTCATTGTACAGACCAAAGTTTTTCGAGAATGAGCTCGCAACAATCATTTCAGGGTTGTTTTTGGTGAAAATACGTAAACCTTCCGCATCTTCATCTAAGCCTTTTGCAAAGCCTTGGTAAGCGAAGTCAAATACAGGTAATAAGCCTTTTTCTGCGCACAGAGATGCTAGCTGAGTCCATTGTTCTGCCGTTGGGTCGATACCCGTTGGGTTATGACAGCAGCCGTGGAGAACAATCACATCACCTGCAACCGCGGATGACAGGCTGTTAAGCATACCGTCAAAATCCATACCGTGGTTTGCCGCATCATAGTAGTTATAGGTCAGCACTTCTAAGCCCGCAGCTTCGAAAATATTTTTATGGTTAGGCCACGTTGGGTTGCTGATCCAAACACGTTTTGCGTTGGTTTGTTTGGCAATGAAATCGGCTGCAATACGCAGGGCGCCCGTGCCTCCTGGCGCTTGTGCTGTACGCGCACGTTGTGACGTAATGATTTCATGGTTGTCACCAAACAGCAGTGTTTGAGTGACACGACCAAACTCCGGCATTCCACTAATCGCGAGATAGTTTTTTGTATTTTCGTTTTCTAGCAGAAATTTCTCTGCTTTTTTGACTGTGTCCAGAACAGGGGTTTTACCCGATTCGTCTTTGTAGACACCGATACCGAGGTTGATTTTATTATCGCGAGGATCAGCACGGAAACTATCAGCAAGACCAAGGATAGGGTCTGCTGGGGCAGAAATGATTTTCTCAAACATATTGTCGATTCCAAAACTCTGTGGTTTAGCTGAAAAAGAGGTATAACGGAAAATGTCGAGTCACCAGAGTAACTTGGTAACAAGTTTTTGCCAATTGTTTTACCAAAAATTGGTGTGATCTTGTGAGCTAGATAGCCATTACATCAAATTTGACCAAAAATTGAGTATAAACCAGTGACTTTATCTAATTAATTGAATTTTGAGCGTATTCGATAGTTAAGATATTGCCCAAGAGGTCGGCTAACTTGAAAGGAAAACCCGAGAAGGAACTTAGCGATGGGGATAGGAATAGGGAACGAAGTTCTGAGAATAAAAAAAGCAGCGCCGAAGCGCTGCCTTGCAAAAACATTGTTTACTGTTTTCAGATTATCCGTTAACGGATAATTAGAATTGGTAAACCAGACCTAAACCAACAACGTTGTCAGTCATCAGACCTTTAGTTTCAGTAAAGTCGTTGTCTTTCAGCAGGTTGATTTTGTAATCAACAACTGCAGACATGTTTTTGTTGAAGTAGTAGTAAGAACCTACAGAGATGTATTTAACCAGATCTTCGTTACCGTAACCTTCGATGTCTTTACCTTTAGATTGGTTATAACCGATAGATGGTTTCAGACCGAAGTCGAACAGGTATTGAGCTACTAATTCAACGTTTTGAGTTTTGTTAGCGATTTCGTGAACTGAACCGAAGTGAGTGGTGTTCAGTGCTTCACCGTACATAGCTGCTAAGTATACGTTGTTAGCATCAAATTTTGCACCAACGTTCCATGCTTGAGCACGTTTACCTTCAGCGTCTGAAGATTTTTGAGCTTCAGTACGAGCAGAGTTAGAGTAACCACCACCCAGAGTCACGCCCCAACCTAAGTCATAAGCGGTAGAGAAACCGTAACCGTCACCGTTGTCTTTGTAACCAACGCCAGTACCTGATTTGTTAGAATCAGTGTTTTTGCCTTGGTATTGCAGCGCGAAGCTCAGGCCATCAACATAACCGAACATGTTGTTGTTACGGTAAGTCGCTAAGTTACGGTTACGTGAAGTCATGAACGTGTCAGTTTGAGCCATAGTGTCGCCGCCCCATAATGGGAAAACGTCGGTCCATGCGTTCGTGTCATAGATAACACCGTAGTTACGGCCGTAGTCGAAAGAACCGAAGTCTTTGAATTTCAGACCCGCGTAAGCTAAACGGTTTTTGTTATCGTTGTTGTTTTCGGTTTTGTTAGTCTTAGTTTCCCACTCGAAACGACCAAAACCAGTCAGTTGATCAGTGATTTGAGTATCACCTTTAACACCTAAACGAACGCGTGAATCGTCGCCATCTTCGCCGCTTTCTGAGTTAGCGAAGTAATGACGTACGTCTACTTTACCGTAAACGTCTAATTTGTTGCCGTCTTTGTTGTAGACTTCAGCTGCGTTTGCTGCACCAGCAGCTAACAGAGCTGGGATAACCATTGCAAGAATATTGCGTTTCATCATTATTATTACCCTCATTGGTGTTATTCGGACACCTGCCACTGCCAAAAACAATTCGCAAAATTAATTGGAACTATTTATGAGAGATTAGTGTCGTCTTTAGTCGGCGTCCAGTGTTCCATTGGTAGATAAATTTATCTACCCCCAAAATGCTACAAAAACGAAGATTCTGAAACAAATGGTAACAAGGTGTTTCAAAATGTAAAAAATAGAGCAAAAAATAACCACTCATCCTACCAGTTGAAAAAATTTTACAAAAAAGAGGGAACTTTTTTGAAAGACAAATTGAACTTTTTTCGAACGATGTCATTCATTGATGAGGGAAAAATGCACAAACAAATAAGAATGGTAGAGTACCTAAAGCAGATTATTCTTAGTCGGAATAAGAATCGTTAATAAAAAAGCAAAAAATAGGGCAATAAAAGAAAAATTGTGACACTGGTCTCAAATCAGCCGATCAATTGCAGACGGCTATCATTGAGGTGAAAATCATTTGTACTGAGATAAAATATCGGGTCAGCAGAGTGACCCGATATTGATAATCATATAAAGCCTGATAACGGGCGTTTGATATTAGAATGCTGCGTTTCTTGGCGTACGTGGGAACGGAATGACTTCACGTACGTTACTGACACCGGTTACATAAGCAATCAGGCGTTCAAAACCAAGACCGAAACCTGAATGCGGTACAGTGCCATAACGGCGCAGATCACGGTACCACCAGTAATCTTCTTTATTCATACCCATTTCTTCTAAACGTGTATCCAGTCTATCTAGACGTTCTTCACGCTGAGAACCACCGATGATTTCACCAATACCCGGCGCTAATACATCCATTGCGGCAACGGTTTTACCGTCTTCGTTAAGGCGCATATAGAAAGCTTTAATATCTTTCGGGTAGTTTTTAACCACAACTGGCGCTTTAAAGTGTTGCTCAGCTAAGTAACGTTCATGTTCAGAAGACATATCGACACCCCAGTAAACTGGGTTTTCGAATTTCTGACCACAGGTTTCGAGAATTTTGATTGCATCGGTATAGTCGACTTGCGCAAAATCAGAATTCACAAAACGTTCCAGACGGTTAATCACGTCTTTGTCTACGCGCTCTGCAAAGAATTCAAGGTCATCACGACGCTCAGTTAATGCCGCTTTGAATGCGTATTTCAGCATTTTTTCTGCAAGACCCGCGATGTCATCTAAGTTAGCAAATGCCACTTCAGGCTCTAACATCCAGAATTCAGCCAAGTGGCGGCTAGTGTTAGAGTTTTCTGCACGGAAAGTTGGACCAAAGGTGTAGATTTTGCTTAATGCTGTCGCATAAGCTTCACCGTTTAGCTGACCAGAAACTGTTAAGAACGCTTCGCGACCAAAGAAATCTTCGCTGAAGTCAACCTCACCTTTGTCATTGCGCGGCAGGTTGTTGTAGTCCAGTGTGGAAACACGGAACATTTCACCCGCACCTTCGGTATCGGATGCGGTGATCAGCGGGGTAGATACCCAGAAGAAACCTTGTTCATCGAAGAAGCGATGCAGGGCTTGGGCTAAAGTATGGCGAACACGTGCAACAGCACCGATTAAGTTAGTGCGTGGGCGCAAATGCGCAGCTTCACGTAAAAACTCAACACTGTGACGTTTTGCTGCCATTGGGTAAGTATCAGGATCTTCAACCCAACCAACGACTTTGATTGCCGTTGCTTGTAATTCAAAAGACTGACCTTGACCTTGAGATTCAGCAACAATACCAGTGACTTCAACAGAGCAGCCAGTGGTTAAATGCAGGACTTCGTCATTATAATTAGATAAATTATTATTGATGATAGCCTGTAATGGGTTAAAGCATGAACCGTCATAAACGGCGAGGAAAGAAAAACCAGCTTTTGAATCTCTCCTTGTACGTACCCAGCCTTGAACGGTGACTTCTGAGCCCACCGCCACACGGCCTTGCAGTACATCGACTACAGGCGCAACGATCATAAAAATTACTCTCTTTTAAATAATATTAACGATATGAGATGACGAGTTTGTGTTGTTTGGGATTTGCTGCTTATGGGTTTACAAAGAAACGCGATATAAGAAGAAAAACCGTCATATGAAAAACCATTAACCCGACATCTTTTCCGAAATCCCATATTTCAGGGGTAATCTGCTATGTTACTTGCCATTTGGCAGGAAACAAGTAAAAAATCGCTATCGGGTTATTAATTTGGTTTTAGCAGGCTTTTTCCATTTTAGGAAGGTCAAAGGCTTTGCGCAGCTGATTAACAAATTCATCATCTTCACAAATCGTTTTTCCTGGGCTATCAGATAATTTAGCGACAGGTTTACCATTACATTCCACCAGCTTAATCACGATATTCATCGGCACAACATTAGGAATATTGCACGTCAGTCTTGTACCAATACCGAACACTAAATTCACGCGTTTATGGAAATAATGATACAGCTCTAAGGCTTTTTGTAAGTCTAAATTATCAGAGAACACCAGCGTTTTACTGAGCGGGTCAATGCCCAATTTCTGATAATGGGCAATGGCTTTCTCTCCCCATTCAATAGGGTCACCGGAATCATGACGCAGACCTTGATAGCGGTTCGCAAACTCGCGGTCAAAGTCACGTAAAAACGCATCCATGGTGATGCAATCCGTCAAAGCGATCCCTAAATGATTAGGGTATTCATCTAGCCAACTTTGCAAGGCTTCACGCTGGCTATTCGCTAGCTCAGGACTAATTTGTTGATGGGCTTGGAACCATTCATGGGCTTGTGTGCCGACAGGCATTAAGCCTAATTCACGCGCAAGTTTATAGTTACTAGTGCCCACTAAGTAAGGAAACTCTTGCTTGAGCATGCCCACGATAGCGGCTTGCACATCATAGGAAAAGCGGCGGCGAGTTCCGAAATCCATCAATTTAAATCCAGATAGATTCAATTGGCGTTCGTTAGCTTCCCGATAAAACAATTCCAGCAATTTACGCAGTTGGGTTACCGCATCATGAGGTGTGATGTTCGGGTGTCTATCGCGCTGGACAATTTCGCTAACAAGGGCAAGTAGCGGTACTTCCCACATAATCACTTCACGCCATGGACCGCTAATACGTATCGCTAGTTGACCATCTTCAGCGGTACTTACGGCGACTTGCTGTGGATTAAAGCGAAATGTTTTTAGCCACGAGAGGTAATCTTCGGTGAAAAAAGGCAGAGTACGCAAGTACTGATGCTCATCATCAGAAAGAGAAAGCTGTGCCATCAGTTGGATCTGTTGTTCAATCTCATTGGCATAGGCACCTAAAATATCACTGCTACGGCAACGAAATTCAGCGACAACGGGAACTTGGTTGTAGCGGTGAAAAACGGCTTGCTGCATGTGGAGCTTATAAGCATCGGTATCCAGCAGTGATGTAATAATCGGTGTTACGTCTAAATTCATGCGCGCAGAGTTCCTCGCGGAGCTGACTAATAGCTAAATCGTTAAAGTTGAAAAAGTATACCCGCTTTAACAAAAGATAGAAGTTTTATTCTATCTGTATGTTGTTGGGCGATAATTCAACTTTAATTCACCTAATTAACGGTTGAGTTAAATGTGCTCAACGTGATTTTTTTATCAACAGATCTTCATTTACTGTTCGGTAACATACCCAAAACAATAATCACCGAATGATACTAACATGTAAATTTAGATTTGATAGATCTATAGCACCAACAGGCAAATCGTTCGCCAACAAAGTTGGATACTAGATACATAGATTTGATAGGTAATAACAGAGAAACATCGTAATTTGTGATGAAAATGTTTCTTAAGTCGATTCACATTAGTTCATCTTATAGTATTGTATGTAGTAACAAGAGACTATGACACGGATATAACGAAGAAAAAGGTTACCTATGACTCAGTTAAGACAAGCGAAATATCGTCAAGATTATCAAGCACCTGATTATACGATTACAGAAATATCTCTTGATTTTGACCTTGATCCCGCCAAAACCACAGTGACCGCCATTAGTAAGGTAAAACGCCTTAATCCACAATCTTCCACCTTAGAATTATTTGGTGAAGATCTTAAACTCATTAGCCTTGAAGTGGATGGAAAAGCGTGGACAAATTATAAAGAAGAGTCCGGTAAACTGGTGATTGAATCGTTACCAGAAACGTTTACGCTAAGCATTGTTAATGAAATTAGCCCTGAAAAAAATAGTGCATTAGAAGGCTTATATGTTTCTGGTGAAGCGCTATGTACACAATGTGAAGCTGAAGGCTTTCGCCACATTACCTATTATCAAGACCGCCCTGACGTATTAGCACGTTACACTACAAAAATTACTGCTGATAAATCCCGCTATCCTTATTTACTTTCTAATGGTAACCGCATCGCAGAAGGTGAGCTGGAAGATGGTCGTCATTGGGTAAAATGGGAAGACCCATTCCCAAAACCAAGTTATTTATTTGCCCTAGTTGCTGGGGACTTTGATGTCCTGCGTGATGAGTTTGTGACACGCACTGGTCGTAAAGTGGCATTAGAATTGTTTGTGGACAAAGGCAACTTGGACCGCGCGCCTTGGGCAATGAAATCCCTGCAAAATGCGATGAAATGGGATGAAGAACGTTTTGGTTTAGAGTATGACCTTGATATTTACATGATTGTTGCCGTTGATTTCTTCAATATGGGCGCAATGGAAAATAAAGGTCTGAACGTATTTAACTCCAAGTACGTTTTAGCGAAAAGTGAAACCGCCACAGATAAAGATTATCTAAATATTGAATCAGTGATTGGTCACGAATATTTCCATAACTGGACGGGTAACCGTATTACTTGCCGTGATTGGTTCCAATTAAGTTTGAAAGAAGGGCTGACGGTTTTCCGTGATCAGGAATTTAGCTCGGATTTAGGTTCACGTTCAGTTAACCGAATTAATAATGTTAAAGTCATGCGTGCGGCACAGTTTGCGGAAGATGCGAGCCCAATGGCTCACCCGATCCGCCCTGAGAAAGTGATCGAAATGAACAACTTTTATACACTGACAGTGTATGAAAAGGGGTCTGAAGTGATCCGCATGATCCACACATTACTGGGTGAAGAGATGTTCCAAGCGGGTATTCAGCTGTATGTTCATCGTCATGATGGCAGCGCGGCAACCTGTGATGATTTTGTGCAGGCAATGGAAGATGCATCCAATGTGGATCTCTCGTTGTTCCGTCGCTGGTATAGTCAGTCGGGGACACCAGTACTGACCGTCCGAGACGAATACTCTCAAGAAAAGCAACAATATACGCTGCACGTTAGCCAAATGACGCCTCCAACGGCGGATCAAGCAGAAAAACATCCATTGCATATTCCACTGGATATTGAGCTTTATGGGGAAGATGGTGCGGTGATCCCGCTTAAGCGCGATGGTAGCTTAGTAAATTCAGTCTTGAATATTACGCAAGAATCACAAAGCTTTGTGTTTGATAATGTGGCTTCTCGCCCAGTACCTTCTTTATTACGTGAGTTTTCGGCACCTGTAAAATTGGATTATCCTTATACTGATGACCAATTGGCGTTTCTAATGCAGCATGCAAGCAATGAGTTTTCCCGCTGGGATGCTGCGCAGCAACTGATTAATAACTACGCTAAAATCAATGTTGAAAAACTGCATAAAGGTGAGCCATTAGTCCTGCCAGAGCATGTCGTGGATGCTTTCCGTGCCGTGTTACTCAGCGAGAATATTGATCCAGCATTAGCGGCATTAATTTTAACGCTGCCTTCAGAAAATGAAATTGCAGAGTTATTTACCGTTATTGATCCTGTGGCAATTCATACCGTCATTAATTTCATTCACTCTACACTGGCGAATGAAATGCATGATGAATTCTTAACGGTGTATCGTTCTATTCATATTGATGAATATCGTGTGGACCATGGCGATATCGCGCTGCGTTCTCTGCGTAATACTTGTTTGCAATATTTAGCGGCAGGGGATGATATTGAGCTGGCTAATAAGTTGGTAGAAGCTCAATACCGTACTGCGGATAATATGACAGATTCATTAGCTGCGTTGACAGCCGCAAATGAAGCTGGTTTACCGTGCCTCGCTGAGCTGATGGCGGATTTTGATGATCGCTGGCACCATGATGGTCTGGTGATGGACAAATGGTTTACATTGCAAGGGACCAATCCGGCTGAAAATACCTTGACGAAGGTGCGAGAATTATTAAAACATCGTTCATTTAGTATGACTAACCCTAACCGAGTCCGTGCCTTAGTTGGTTCATTTACAGCGGGTAACCCAGTGAATTTCCATGCAGAAGATAGCAGCGGTTATCAATTCTTGTATGAAATTCTGGTGGATCTGAATACCCGTAACCCGCAAGTCGCATCTCGGCTGATCGAACCATTAATCCGCTTTAAGCGCTATGATGCGAAGCGCCAAGGATTAATGCGTGAGGTTCTGGAAAAACTGAAAGGGTTAGAAAATCTTTCTGGCGATCTTTTCGAGAAGATAACGAAAGCTCTCGAAAGCTAATATATTGAACCGACTGTGATGTAAGCCCTTAGATTTTCGAGTCTAAGGGCTTTTTTATGGTAGAAGATCAAAACAATTAGCACTTTTAGTGATATTTTCATGGATTATTACCCCCTTGTTAGGGTAGCATATGTGCCGTTTTATCAAGCCGATCTCACTTCTATACTCACAAACCCTATTGGTAAAACAGGTTTGGGGGTATTTTTGCACGCGCTGAGTTTGAGTGTGTCGTGTAGAGAATGCGTATTCAATCGTACTTAGACAGAAAGTAGGTTAATAGCTATGTTATATCACCTTGCCCGAAAGGCACTGTTTCAGCTCGACCCTGAAAAGGCCCATGAATTAACGTTTCGTCAGCTTCAGCGTTTAAACCACTCTCCGCTTCAATTCCTTCTCCGTCAGTCTATTGCAACCAAACCCGTGACCTGTATGGGACTCTCCTTTAAAAATCCATTAGGCTTAGCCGCCGGACTCGATAAGAATGGCGAGTGCATTGATGCGTTTGGTGCAATGGGATTTGGGTTTGTTGAAATTGGTACCGTTACGCCGCGCCCTCAAGAGGGTAATGACAAGCCAAGATTATTCAGAGTTGTTGAAGCGGAAGGGATCATTAACCGCATGGGTTTCAACAACAAAGGCGTTGATAACCTCGTTGAGAATGTCAAAAAATCAACATACGGTGGGGTTATCGGCATCAATATCGGTAAGAATAAAGATACCCCGGTTGAACAAGGTAAAGACGATTATTTAATTTGCATGGACAAGGTGTACGCCCATGCGGGTTATATCGCTATCAATATTTCATCTCCTAACACCCCAGGTTTACGAACATTACAATATGGGGAAGCGCTGGATGATTTATTAAGTGGTATTAAAGAAAAACAATTGGCATTGCAGGCAATCCATCAAAAATATGTTCCAGTTGCCGTTAAAATTGCACCGGATTTAACAGAAGAAGAGATTGTGCAAGTCGCCGATAGTTTAGTAAGACATAATATTGATGGTGTTATTGCGACAAACACCACATTAGATCGTTCTTTAGTCCAAGGTTTGAATCATTGTAATGAAGCGGGTGGATTAAGTGGTCGTCCAGTACAATTAAAAAGTACCCAAGTGATTAAACTTATTTCTCGTGAATTAAATGGGAAATTACCAATTATTGGTGTGGGTGGAATTGATTCATTAACTGCGGCTAGAGAAAAAATGGAAGCAGGGGCATCATTAGTACAAATTTATTCTGGTTTTATTTACCACGGACCAAAATTAATAAAGGATATTGTTAATCACATCTAAAAAATGGTGATTAATTATACAAGGGGGTTTATTTATTCCCCCTTTTATCCTATATTAAGTTTGAACATAAATTATACCCATTAAATGACAAGTTATACGTGTAGTTGTGCGTCATATAGTTTTCATTTATCTGATTAATTCGCTATTAAAAAGTCGACATTGAAGTTTACTCATATTGATCAGTCTGTCGTGTATCTTTATCTTTTAAGCTTTAGGGTATAATTGAGATATGTTTAAAGGGATCCTTATTAAGGATCCAAACAAAGCTTATTTGCTTATGACATCGCTAAAGGATCGTTTATGAATATTAAACCTGATGATCATTGGCGTTGGTTTTTTGATCGTGACCATGACAGAGTGATGTTAGATCTCGCCAACGGCATGATATTTCGGTCTTGTTTTCCAGCTAAAATGTTGACTGTTTCTGCATATAACGAAATGCCTTTTAGTATTGAGGATGCCGCAGAATTTTATTTATTTGATGAACAAGCGAAGAGATTAAATATTAGCTATGAAGAAAGGGCTGAGTTAGTCTTAAACAGCTTAGTTGCTTACCGCTTTTTAAAACCACAAATGCCGAAAAGCTGGTATTTCTCGAGTTTCCATTTTATGAGTACGCCAGTTCGTGGTCAGCTAATTCAAGTGTGCTTAGAGAATAGTCATATTTATTCAACCTTTATTATTGCGGAAGCAGGTGAATCGGCAAGCTTATGTTTATTAGCGGAGCCATCATTAGAATTACCGGATCGTACTTTGAGATTTTGCGATCCAATTAAGATCATGAATGATCGCATGATGCATTATCAATCTCGGACTAAGCGTTTATTATATGGAAATGTCATCTAATTGATCGGTTATGATCATATTCGTATTTTGATTGTTTTTTATGCGAAATAAACCTTTTCATACTGAATAAATAAAATGAGAAAAGTACGCATGATAAAATTCATACGATAAATATGGCTGAATAATATGAGAAGAATTTATCTTTAATTAAGAGCCTCAACTAAAAAATTATTTTCTTAGTTGAGGTTTTGCTTTTATTTAGTTGGCTTGCTTGAAGGCAAGTTTAAGTGCTGTTTTTGGAATACAGCTACACGCTAAAATATCCCCGTTTTCTTTAATAGCGCTTTGCTTCAACGGTATTACCTCTCCTTCAATGAGCGATATTTGGCAACGACCACAAATGCCCGCACGGCATGAATAAGGGATAGAAAGCCCATGAGATTCAAGTTGTTCAAGAATCACATGCTCAGTATTTCCTGCATATTCAGTCTCTTCAAACACTAAACTTACTGCTTTTAGGGCTGGCTTAGTAGTAGGAGCTACCGGCGTTTCTCTATCACGTAATGGATACTGTTTTGGTGACTTAGTGTCTAAAACAGTGAGCGTGTCACCAACACGGATAATTCCTGTATTTTCAATCAAGGCATTTTGCCCAAAATCGACATCGCCAGAGTCATCCATTCGAAAGGTTTGCAGCGTAGAAAGTGGCTCTGCATGAGGATGTTTAATCCCTTTTTCTGGACTGACGGTGGTCAAAATGCAACGGCTACAGGGTTTATCTAATGTAAAAATGACATCGCCAATTTGAATGCGCTTCCAACTGTCTTCTTCGAATGGTTTGGCGCCAGTGATGATCAAATTACCGCGAAATTGTTCAAGTTTCACGCTAGCGGGGCAGCGACGTTGTAGCTCTTGTACAGAAGCTTCATTAATTAATAAAAATGGGTAGCCATCCGCGAAAGATAAAGGAACATCATGGTGTTTTTTGACGCGGCGAGATAACTCAGGACTTAGCCATCTCAGTTGGACGGGTTCGTCAAAAAAAGTGCTTAACCAATTATTTATCTCATCAGGTGCAATAAGAGCATGAAAATGATTGCCCCAAACTTCAGTGGGACTCTGTTTCTCATTAAAGTCCTGATACAATACGGTAGCGCTTTCACCATTAGGTGCTTTGAGATAAAGCCCATTATTGAGCATAGCGGGGGTAAATAATAACATCTGCGGATATTTACGTGCAGTGATAAACTTACCTTCTAATGTGGTGACCATAAAGTTACGATCAAACGTCAATCCGCTGATATCAGCGTAACCATGAGAGAGACGAATGCCCCTCATTGACTTGACTGGGTGTGTATACAGGCGCGAAAGCGTAATCATTTTTTAATCCTATAATTGTTGTGCAGCAACTTTATGACAAGTGCATGAGATTAGCTATAATGCGCAACAATTTTTCATCGAAATCGGTAATAAATACTATGAATTCTCTGTTTGCCAGCACAGCCCGAGGCCTGGAAGAACTACTGAAAACTGAATTGGAAGCGCTTGGCGCTAGCCAGTGCAAAGTGGCACAAGGGGGCGTCTATTTTCAGGCTGATGACCGTGTGATGTATCAAAGTCTGCTATGGAGTAGACTGGCATCCCGTATTTTATTACCGCTGAATGATTTTGATGTCTATAGCGACCTTGATTTGTATCTGGGTGTACAAGCTATTGATTGGTCTGAAATTTTTTCCGTTGATGATACGTTTGTGGTGCATTTCACCGGAACCAACGAGGAGATCCGCAATAGCCAATATGGTGCATTAAAAGTAAAAGATGCCATCGTTGACAGCTTTGTGCGTAAGTTGGACCAACGCCCTGATGTGGCTCGCCAAGAAGCCGATATTCGCATTAACGTTTATCTGAACAAAGAACGCGCGAGTGTTGCACTCGACTTGAGTGGCGATTCACTGCATATTCGTGGCTATCGTGATTTAGCCGGACAAGCCCCATTAAAAGAGACGTTAGCCGCCGCTATTATTAGTCGTTCCGGTTGGCAGAAAAATACCCCAATGGTCGACCCAATGTGTGGTTCGGGTACATTATTAATTGAAGCGGCAATGATTGCTGCAGATAGAGCGCCAGGTTTATACCGTCAGCATTGGGGATTTAATGCATGGTTGAAGCACAATCCTGAATTATGGCGTGAAGTGGTCACTGAAGCACAAGTTCGTTTTCGTCAAGGTTTAAAAGACACGACTTCACGTTTTTATGGTTTTGATATCGATAAACGTGTGCTGGATATGGCGCGAGCGAATGCCCGTCGAGCAGGGTTACAAGATTTGATCACCTTTAATCATGGTGATGCCGCTGCATTGGAAAACCCAGTCAAAACCGATATCAAGGGCACTATTATTAGCAACCCGCCATACGGCGAACGTTTGGAAAGTGAGCCAGCATTAATCGCATTACATAGCCAATTCGGGCGGGTGGTTAAAGCACGTTTCCCTGGTTGGCGTTTATCTATTTTCAGCGCATCTCCTGAATTATTAAGCTGCTTACAATTACGTTCTGAACGTGAATTTAAAGCCAAAAATGGCCCATTGGACTGTGTACAGAAAAACTATCAATTAGCAGAAACTCCGTCAGAAACGGTGGCTGAGATTTCTCCTGATTTTGCTAACCGCTTGCGTAAGAATCAGAAAAAACTGGCAAAATGGGCGAAACAGCAGGGCGTGGATTGCTACCGTTTGTATGATGCAGATTTACCGGAATACAATGTGGCTGTGGATATCTACGGTGAGAAAGTTGTCGTCCAAGAATATGCACCACCAAAAACTGTTGATGAGCGCAAAGCGCGTCAGCGCTTATTTGATGTGATCACTGCGACGATGAACGTTCTTGGGTTGACCTCAAATCAATTAGTATTGAAAACCCGTCAGCGTCAAAAAGGTAAACAGCAGTACGAAAAATTGGCGCAAAAAGATGATTTCTTCTTAGTGCAGGAATATAACGCTAAATTGTTAGTGAATTTAACTGACTACCTAGATACAGGGTTATTCCTCGACCACCGTATTGCCCGCCGCATGTTAGGTGAAATGAGCCGTGGTAAGGATTTCTTAAATCTATTTTGTTATACCGGCACTGCGACTGTTCATGCGGGTCTGGGGGGCGCTAAGAGCACCACGTCTGTCGACATGTCTCGTACCTATTTAGAATGGGCAGAGAAAAACTTACAAGTGAACCAACTTACCGGTCGTCAACACCGCTTAATGCAAGCAGATTGCTTAAACTGGTTAGCCAATGCCGATGAGCAATTTGACTTAATTTTCATCGACCCACCGACGTTCTCAAACTCAAAACGTATGGATGGGACATTTGATGTTCAACGTGACCATGTGCAGCTGATTACACATCTGAAACGCATGCTGCGTCGTGGTGGAACAGTGATGTTCTCGAACAATAAGCGTGGATTCAAAATGGATCTTGAAGCACTGACTGAGCTTGGCTTAAAAGCACAAGAAATTACTGCTAAGACACTGTCAGAAGATTTCGCACGTAACCGTCAAATTCACAACTGCTGGTTGATTAGCCACGCAGAGTAAGGAACAGAATTAATGGCTTTAATTAATTTATCGGGCGCATATCTCGCGTTTAGTGATGCGCCGCTGTTAGACAACACTGAAATTCATATCGAAGACAATGAACGCGTCTGCCTTGTTGGACGAAACGGGGCTGGAAAATCGACCCTGATGCGTGTATTGACGAAAGAGCAACCGCTTGATGATGGCTCACTCACTTATGAACAAGATTTAATTGTTGCACGTTTACAGCAAGATCCTCCGCGTAACGTAGAGGGCACAATTTTTGACTTTGTGGCTGAAGGCGTTGCCGAACAAGCGCAATATTTAAAAGATTATCACCATGTTGCTAAGCTGGTGGAGTCTGACCCAAGCGAGAAAAATTTAAATAAACTCGCGGATTTACAAGAAGTTCTGGATAACTTAAACCTCTGGTTACTAGACTCGCGCATTAATGATGTTCTCAAAAAATTGGGATTACCAGCTGATGCAGAATTATCTTCACTATCCGGTGGTTGGTTACGTAAAGCAGCATTAGGGCGCGCACTAGTAAGTAACCCGCGCGTACTGTTTTTAGATGAGCCGACAAACCACTTGGATATTGAAACCATTTTGTGGTTAGAAACATTTTTGAAAGATTTCCAAGGCAGCATTGTCTTTATTTCCCATGACCGTTCTTTCATTCGTAATATGGCAACCCGTATTATCGATTTAGACCGTGGTCAGCTCGCTTCTTGGCCAGGTAATTATGATGATTATCTGATCAATAAAGAAGAAGCGCTACGTGTTGAAGAGATGCAAAACGCGGAATTCGATCGCAAATTAGCGCAGGAAGAAGCGTGGATCCGCCAAGGGATCAAAGCGCGCCGTACTCGTAACGAAGGGCGTGTTCGCGCGCTGAAAGCATTGCGCGTGGAACGTTCAGAGCGTCGTGAAGTGATGGGCACTGCTCGTATGCAAGTGGGCGAAGCCGCGCGTTCCGGTAAAATTGTATTTGAGTTAGAAAACGTTAATTATCAAGTTGATAATAAAGTTTTAGTGAAGGATTTTTCTGCGCAAGTGATGCGTGGCGATAAAATTGCATTGGTGGGACCTAACGGTTGTGGTAAAACCACACTGTTACGTTTAATGCTGGGTGATTTGCAAGCAGATAGTGGACGCGTTCACTGTGGGACTAAACTTGAAGTTGCCTATTTTGACCAGCACCGTGCAGCACTCGACCCAGATAAAACCGTGATGGATAACCTTGCGGAAGGTAAGCAAGAGGTCATGGTTAATGGTAAACCTCGTCATGTATTAGGTTACCTGCAAGACTTTATGTTCCCGCCAAAACGTGCGATGACGCCTGTAAGAGCGTTATCCGGTGGTGAGCGTAACCGCTTATTATTAGCACGTTTATTCTTAAAGCCAAGTAACTTGCTGATCCTTGATGAACCAACCAACGACCTTGATGTTGAAACATTGGAGTTACTGGAAGAGCTGGTGGATGGGTATCAAGGTACCGTTTTATTAGTTAGCCATGATAGAGAATTCGTGGATAACAGCGTAACAGAGTGCTGGATTTTCGAAGGTAATGGTGAAATTAACCGCTTTGTAGGTGGCTATAAAGATGCTCAGCAGCAAAGAGCACAAACGGTACGTCTGAAATCGGAGCAAACCAGTAAAGTAGCTGCGCCAGAAAAAGAGGCTAAGCCAAAAGAAGCCCCTAAACGTGTGAATAAACTTAGCTATAATTTATTACGTGAGTTAGAGCAATTACCAGCAAAATTAGAGCAACTTGAAGGGGAAATTGAAGTTCTTCAAGCAAAAATTGGCGATGCAGATTTCTTTAATCAGCCACATGATGTGACTGAAAGCACACTAACTGCACTTGCCGCTAAAGAACAAGAGTTAGAACAAGCGTTTGATCGTTGGCAGGAGCTAGAGCTGTTGAAAAACGGTTGATATGACGGTTTAAATCAAAAGGAGAGAAAACACTTTGTGTTCTCATGAGCCCCATGAACATGTGCTCTGTCCACAGTGCGACATGATGGTTGCTGTTCCTGAATTGGAACAAGGTAGTAAAGCCACATGTCCGCGTTGTGAAACAACACTCATATCCAAATGGCGTTATCCTTACAGGCAACCCGCAGCATATGCATTTAGTGCATTGATTATGCTGACTATTGCCTGTCTTTTCCCATTTGTAAAAATGAGTGCGGCAGGCATTGAAAATGAAATCTCCATGTTTCAAATCATCGAGATTATTATGGGGACGCGTTACAGCGGCTTAGCGCTGTTTTTTCTCCTCTTTTCTCTGATCATTCCTGCATTTTGTATGGTAACAATCATCCTACTTGGGCTGCGGGTTCACCTTCATAAATCAATTAAAATACTGATTACTCGAATTCTTTTTCAGATGAAATCGTGGTGCATGGCGGAAATTTTTCTCGCTGGAGTGCTAGTGAGTTTCGTGAAATTGATTGCGTATGGTGAAATTGGCATTGGGATGAGTTTTCTCCCTTATTGTGCGTTCTGTATGATGCAAGTGCGTGCATTCCAATGTTTGGATCGTCATTGGTTATGGAACAAAATTGAAGACGCTCCTAAGATAAATAAGCCTTTGATTGTTGGGCAAACAGGAATTAGCCAAAATGTACGCTTGTGTTTAGTTTGTACGGCGATTTTACCTGCGGAACAACATGAATGCCCACGTTGCCACTCTTATGGCAGTGTACGTAAAAAGCAGAGTTTACAGTGGACATTAGCGTTACTGTTAACATCAATTATGCTTTATATTCCTGCAAACGTTTTGCCAGTGATGACCACTAATGCGTTAGGTAGTGGGCTACCGTCTACGATCATGGATGGTGTCATTCTTCTTTGGGAAGATGGTTCGTTCCCCGTTGCTATGATTATTTTTATTGCCAGTATTATGGTTCCTACTCTGAAAATGATTGGCATAGCATGGCTATGTCTTGACTCTCAAGGTTTTGGAAACCGTGATCCACATAGAATGCATTTTATTTATGAGCTGGTGGAGTACGTTGGCCGCTGGTCAATGATTGACGTGTTTGTGATTACCATTTTGACTGCATTGGTTCAAATGGGGCAATTAATGAACATCGTCCCCGCACAGGGAGTTATTTTCTTTGGCGTGGTAGTGATTTTAACGATGTTTGCCGCAATGACATTTGATCCTCGTTTAACATGGGATCGTTGTAACAAGAGAGATGCAGTTAAGGCTGTTGAACAAGAAGGAGCCGCAGGGTGACAGAGCAAGAAACACCACAGGCCAACGCTAAAGTGAGTAAGTTAAAAAGCTGGTCACCGGTTTGGGTGATCCCGATTGTAACTTTACTCATCGGTGCTTGGATCATGTTTTACCATTTTAGTCATCAAGGCCCAGAAGTGACGTTAATCACTTACAGCGCTGAAGGGGTTGAAGCGGGTAAAACTAAAATTAAAAGTCGTAGTGTAGATATTGGGGTCGTTGAAAGCGTCACTTTGGATTCTAATTTTAGTCGAGTGATCATCAAAGCGCGTTTAAACCCAGATATGGAAGATTTACTACGCTCAGATTCTGCCTTTTGGATTGTTAAGCCAACCATTGGTCGTGATGGTGTGACTGGGTTAGGCACTCTGCTGTCAGGGGCTTATATCGAACTGCAACCTGGTCTAGCGGCAAAAGAGCATTTCGAATTTACACTATTAGATACGCCACCTTTGGCGTCCCCTGATGCTAAAGGTAAGCGAATTATTTTAACCAGTGATAAAGCGGGACAGCTTAATGCAGGGGATCCCGTTTTATTCCGCGGGTATCGCGTCGGATCTGTCGAAACGAGTAATTTCGATATGGACCAACGTGATATGCGTTATCAACTGTTTATCAATGCACCTTATGACAAGCTAATCAGCAGTAATGTGCGTTTCTGGAAAGACAGTGGTATTGCGTTTGATATGTCTTCCCAAGGGGTACATGTATCAATGGGCTCAGTCGCGACATTGTTGACTGGTGGTGTGAGTTTTGATGTGCCAGAAGGGTGGGTTCCTGGGGAAGCTGTGAAAGAGAATGCACAGTTCAAACTATTTGATACTCAATCAAGTATCCAAGACTCGTTATATACCACATACCAAGACTTTGTACTGTTTTTCTCAGACTCTGTCCGTGGATTACAGCCTGGAGCCCCAGTAGAATTCCGTGGGATTCGTTTAGGAACTGTGGCGCAAGTGCCATTTTATACAGCGGGACTAGACCAGTCTTTGGATAATAATTTCCGTATTCCAGTGCTGATCCATATAGAACCAGAGCGTTTTTCTAAAGATGTCGGTAAAGACTTTAACCTGAAAAATGAATTGAATCTGGCGATGAAAAATGGGCTAAGAGCTTCATTAAAATCCGGTAATTTATTAACGGGTGCTTTATATATTGACCTCGACTTTATTCCGGATGTGCCTGAATATAAAGGTCCTTATGTGATTGCAGGTTATAAAATTATTCCAACGCACAGTGGTGGCTTAGCGCAGATCCAACAAAAAGTGATTGCGGTACTTGATAAAATCAACAATATGCCAATTGAGCCTATGTTGAAACAAACCACTCAGACCTTAGCTGAAGGTCAAAAATTGGTTCAAGAAGCGAATGTGATGTTCACGCAACTGAATAAGCTGATGTCGAGTAAAGAATTCCAAAGCCTGCCGACAGATATGCAAAAATCACTGAAAGAGATTAACAAAACAATGCAGGGTTTCCAGCCGGGCTCCCCAGCCTATAACAAGATGGTTGATGATATGCAGCGTTTAGATCAGGTACTTCGTGAAGTCCAACCGCTATTGCGTACGCTGAATAATAAGAGCAATGCATTAGTGTTTGAAGCTGAGCCGACTAAGGACGTAGTGCCTAAAGGAGTGAAAA
The DNA here is from genome assembly GCF_028479465.1 of Providencia sp. PROV208. Taxonomy (NCBI): domain Bacteria; kingdom Pseudomonadati; phylum Pseudomonadota; class Gammaproteobacteria; order Enterobacterales; family Morganellaceae; genus Providencia; species Providencia sp. PROV208. The sequence continues at coordinate 221,140 of NZ_JAMPNS010000010.1, forward strand.
AATAATGAAATATCTATTAGCAATAGGTGTTTTTCTACTGGCGGCTTGTAGCAGTAGCCCAGATAAAGTGTACTATCAATTACCGATGAAAGCGCCAGAAGTGCAATCAGCAACAGTGATGGGTAAAGGTCAGGTCTGGCTCCAACGCATCACGTTGGCAGATGTACTGACATCGAATGGGATCACTTATCAAACATCAGATGTGGCTTACTCAAATGCCAGCGCGCATTTATGGGCAAGTCCGCTAGAACAGCAATTAGGGCAATCGATGGTGCGTGAGCTCTCTTCAACGTTGCCTGATAGGTTTATCTCATTACAGCCATTGCAAAGCTCACCTGAGACGCTAGATATTACGTTGACAGCGTTCAATGGTCGTTATGATGGAAAAGTCTTAGTTCAGGGTTTTTGGACGCTGATGCGAGGTGACAAAGTCATTCGCCGTAACTTTGACATTCAATTAGAGCAGCAAGAAGATGGTTATCCTGAATTAGTCAGAACACTTGCGAGTGGTTGGCAGAAAGTGGCAGTGGATATAGCTCAAGAGATCAATAAGCCATAATTTGAATACTATTTTACCGTGAAATGAATGCACTACAGTAAAACGTAGTGCATTTTTTTGTTACTTTACAAATAAAAATAACCGACATTGAATCTCGTATTCCATTGATAAATAACAATTTTATTTTTAATTGTTTGAATATCAGTAGCTTGTGATTATCTCTAAATGTAGGTCACATTTATCATAATTATGACAATAATATGAAATTCTTTACTTGCATTTCTTATGGGTGGGCGCTATTTGTATAGTGTATCTATTAACAAAAATAGATGCTGTTTTCTTTTCCATTTAAATGATGAGGGAAGTAAGGCATGAAAAGACAGAAGAGAGACCGTTTAGAAAGAGCGTTATCAAGAGGTTATCAAGCAGGTTTAACCGGGCGTTCCAAAGAGTTATGTCCTTATCAGGCAGTAGATGCCCGTTCGCATTGGCTAGGTGGTTGGCGTCAAGCGATGGAGGACAGAGCGGCAGTTGCCGTTTAATGGGTCATTCACGAGGATAATTAGATTAATTTTGCGAAAATTTATTTCACGCATAATTTAATACAATCCCTTAAAAATTATAAACCTCCGCATTTGCGGAGGTTTGCGTTTAAGGGCAAGGTTCGATTAGAACGCGCTTGTATCCTTAAATAAGCCGACTTTTAGGTCTGTAGCGGCATAAATGAGTTTGCCATCCACCAACACTTCACCATCAGCTAATCCCATAATCAATTTACGGTTGATCACTCGTTTAAAATTGATACGGTAAGTGACTTTTTTTGCTGTCGGTAGTACTTGTCCAGTGAATTTCACTTCACCAACACCTAAAGCACGACCTTTGCCTTCACCGCCTAACCAGCCAAGGTAAAAACCAACCAGTTGCCACATAGCATCAAGACCTAAACAACCCGGCATAACTGGGTCATTCGTAAAGTGACAACCAAAGAACCATAAGTCTGGATTGATATCCAGCTCAGCTTCAACGTAGCCTTTATTGAATGTACCGCCATCTTCGGTCATTTTGATGATTCGATCCATCATCAACATATTACCTGATGGTAGTGGAGGACCATTTTCCCCAAATAATTCGCCTCTTCCAGAAGCCTCTAAATCTTCTTTCGTATAGGATTCGCGTTTATCAACCATGATCTTCAGATAGCCTTTATTATGTATAGGTTCACAGAATAGCTTACACTTGTACGCTGAACAACTCCGATCAGCTAATATTTACGCAATCTTTACTTAGCTCATCCACTTCAAAAACCAAGGTAATCTTGACTTATCTGGTGAATTGGCTTGGTTTATGCGTTCTTGAATTAAAGCTAACAGGTGTACATTTTCACCTTCCACTTGCTGTTCAAAGTAGGGTTGCTTGGTCAAAAGACTAATGGCTTGAGCAACGTGTTCGACAGGCCAAATGTGGAATTTTTCTTCTTTAACCGCTTGGACGACTTCATCTTTTAAGCACAGATGACGCACATTAGACATTGGGATAATGACACCTTGATTACCTGTTAACTCTCGCTTATCACAGATATCAAAAAATCCTTCAATCTTTTGGTTAACACCGCCAATAGGTTGCACATAGCCAAATTGGTCAACGGCGCCCGTGACGGCAATTTGCTGATCGATAGGCTGTAATGACAATGCGCTAATCAAGGCGCAAAGCTCTGCCAAGGATGCACTATCGCCATCAACTTCGCCATATGACTGCTCAAATACAATAGAAGCAGAAAATGGCTGAGGTTGCTCTAATTTTAATTCATAGTTTAGGTAGGCTTGCATGATCATCATGCCTTTTGCATGGATATTGCCACCTAGCTCTGCTTTACGCTCGACATCCGTAAATTCGCCATCGCCAAGATGTGCTACACAAGTAATTCTGGACGGCTCACCAATAGCATCTGGATAACCAGGGTATTGTAAAACAGAGAGTCCATTAATTTGACCTACAACTTCACCTTCCGTTTTGATTAAAACTTGTTCTTGCAAAATGTCATCTTGGTTACGTTCTACAAGGAAGGCATGACGCCATACACGGTTTTCTTCTGCTTGGGAAAATGACTCTGCGGTTAAATGACCTTCGTTGGCGTAATTAGCTGCATTGGTTAATTGACGTGTTAACCAATTAATATCGAGAGGTAAGTTATACTTATCTTCGCAACAACGAGTGGCTTGTAAAATAAATTCGGACCAGCCGTCCACAGCAATTTCAGGAAGTTGATTGCTATTGATAATAAACTTAATGAAATTCATCCATAAGCTTAATTGTTCTTCATCCTCAAAGAACATCAGCGGCTCATACTCTGCGTATATTGCGCAATCAAATAGCTCAGGTGCGGCAAATTCAAACTCTTCTAGTATCAGTCTATCACCAACGACGATGACTTTGAGCTCAAGAGGATGAGGCTCAATTTCTATGGGTAGAGTTTGATTTTCACTGTGTGGTAGCCATTCTAATTGGCGACGGGTAACCATATTTTTTAAGCGAGTCCACATTAATGGCTGAGTCACCAGTGCGGTTGCTGAAATGATTAATACGCCACCATTAATTTGGTGCAGCAAACCCGGTACCAAATTTTGGTTTGGAGTGACATAACCGAACAGTTGTTCTGGCTCAATCCAGTGACGGTAGGCAATTTTCTCTTGTGTTGAAAAACGTCCCGTTGAGTCAGTTTTCCATTGATATCGTTGTTTATCTTCAGATAGCTGATAATCCCCATTAATAAAATGAGTTTCATTCAATAATGGCGTGATCGAATCAGTAAATAGTTTTAGATACTCTTCACTTTCGTCAGATTTAATGAACATAAACCGTGTTTGAGCATATTCGCGAATGAAATGCTGCATCCCATCGAATAATCTTGGTTGAATATCAGACAGTGTTGATGGTGTCAACGTCGCTGAAGAGACAAATTTTGTCTGAAAAGACGATAAGTTAGGAGTTAGGCCTTGCCATGTTAATTCTTGACTGATCACTATAATTATCTGCTATTAGTATGGTTATCAATAAATGCCTGCCAATAAGCAGGACGCATGTGCCTGAGTTTATTTCTGTACTGTCTGTTTTATATACAATTTCAGGCTAATTCATTACCTTAAGCTATTTTTGACTCAAGATTGTTATATTAGCCTCTGAGCGCTAATCTTGCAGCAATATTTGTCGAAATATCGATTTAGAATAAAGAAAACATGAGAGCAACAGGTAAACTCAGCGGCCATGTTAAGCCAATTAAGAGTGCGCTCAAGAGTCTCATACAAAAACTAGGATCTTTGGTTACTAGCAGGGCGAATAACGCTGAACATACTCCTCCAATCCCATAGATAAGAAGTATGTGTTCAAAAGTGGACATGCGATTTTAGTGGTTTGTTAACGTGTGGATGCGAATTGTACACTATTTTTTTATTTACTGTTATTTTCTTTGTGTTAATCAAGGGATAATCGATTAAATGGAATCCAGCTTGAGCATTTTTCTTATAATATTGCTAATATAATGATAGGTACGATTTTCTTCGGGAAAAAATATGAAATATCAGCAGCTTGAAAATCTTGAATGTGGCTGGAAATGGGAATATCTGGTCAATAAAGCGAGAAGTGGGGAGCCGATTACCCGCTATATAGAGAGAAGTGCGGAACAAGAAGCCATTGAGTTGCTGCTAAAGCTAGAAAATACACCTGTTGATGTATTGAAATGGATTGCTGACCATATGTCTCCGCAATTAGATAACCGAATGAAGCAGAGTATTCGTGCTCGCCGTAAACGTCATTTTAATGCTGAGCATCCACATACTCGAAAGAAATCCATTGATTTAAATTATTCGGTTTGGCAACGGTTATCAAATTTAGCCGTTAATCGAAATAAAACGTTGTCAGAAACGATTATCCAGTTAATTGAAGATGCAGAGCATAAAGATAAGTATGAAAATCAGATGAGCTTATTGAAGCATGATCTTCAAGCGATCTTAGGTAAGTCAGAGAAAGAATAGTGATCTTATCGATGTGTGTCGTTGATCGAATATAGAATAGGCTAGCTTAGAATAGGATATCTATCTACAAATTGAATTTTTCATGACTTCCTCATTTAGACGATAAAAAAAACCCCAATAAATTGGGGTTTTTTTTATTCATTTCGAAATTTAAACTAGGGCTATAAATTAAGCGCCTGGTTGAGTTACAACTTCAGTTGTACCTTGGATTTCGATTTCAACACGACGGTCTGGCGCTAAACACTCGATCAGAGCTGCACGGCCTTTAACTGCGTCACATTTGTTACCAGTTACTGGATCTTCTTTACCACGACCTTCTGCAGCGATTGCGCTTGCAGGAACGCCTTTAGCAACTAAGTAATCTACTACTGACTGAGCACGTTTTTGTGACAGTGGCAGGTTGTAGTTTTGTGAACCGATACGGTCTGTGAAACCAACTACCAGCACGCGACCTTGAGTTGGGTCGATGTTGCTCAGTTCGTTGTACAGTTCGTTCAGAGCTTGCTGACCTTCTGGTTTCAGAGTCGCTTTGTTGAAGTTAAACAGAACGTCTGAACGCAGAGTGAAGCGTTTGTTTTCAACAACTGGAGCTGCTGGCTCAGCAACTACTGCTGGAGCAACAACTGGAGCTGCTTCTTGACCGAAACGGTATGCAAGACCAACGCTCAGCATGCCGTTGTCTGGGCTAACACCGATGTTGTCTTTGTCACCCATGCGGCTAACCCACTGGTAGTCTAAACGAGTAGCTAATTCTGGAGTGATAGCATACTCAAGACCCAGTGCGTAAACTGGAGAAACGCCAGTGTCAGTTTCTTTACCAACGCCGTTAACTTTAGCTTCTGTACGGTAAACCATACCACCCAGACGAGTATAAACGTCTAAGTCTTCCATTACTGGATAGCTCAGTTTGGTAGTCAGAGAAACGCCCATAGAAGAAACGCTACCTGCGTTGTCACCTTTGTACTTCATTTTACCAAACCAGTCATAGCCCATTTCGAAGCCCATGTACTGGTTGTATTGGTAACCTGCGTACAGACCCGCACCTAATTGGTCACGAGTTTTTTTACCGGTACCAACAGAAGTTTCATCTCCTGCAGCATCTTCAAAAGTAAATTTAGCGTGCTCGTAGTGAGACCAACCTAATTTACCACCAGTATACCAAGTGTTATCTTTTGGAGCTGCTTGTGCAACAGTTGCGAATGCTGCTACTGCCACTGCTACCGCGATAGCTGTCTTTTTCATTTTTACGCCTCGTTATCATCCAATATTGGCTTGGCTTCGTGAGCCTTATTATTTGCCATTGGTTCAATTTACTTGCTAGGTTCAGCTGACATTATCCACAAAAATTTACGAAAAGTAAAAAAATAATGTCATACGCTTAACAGGCTAAAGTCTACAACGAACTCCAAAAGATACAAGTATGGTAAGCAATAAAGGTTAAAAAAAGTCTTTTTTTATCCCTGAAATCAGAGAGATAAATATATTGTACATTTTATCGCTAATTAATCTATCCTATTGTTTTTAATGTATTTTAGTGTTTTATTTAACAACGATATTACTCAACTTAAAATTTAGTAAGAAAAATCTTATTATTGATCAATGAATCTTATTGGAGTGAATCTTTAAAAGGTTTTGATGTCTAGTGGTCATCTGAATTGTATTATATGTTTTTTCTGGTCTCATAATGAATCCCATAGAATGACCTACTTCAGCGGCATTTTGTAAAAGAATAAAATCTTGCTCACTTATTTCTGGTAACCATCCTAATACGACACTGTAATTACCGCTTCTCAATGCTTTTTCCATTGCATCAATAGTTGTAATTGAGTCAACTTGGTTGAGTTGCATAATTTTATTTGCAGGAAGTCCCGCTTGTTCCACCCAATGTTTACTCAGTTTTTTCTCAGGACTCAACCATAATAACCAGCGTGATTGAATACCAAACTGGCGTAGCATTGGTAGCAATATGTAATCCATGACTGGGTGCTGTTCATTATAAACTAGCTCACTCACCATACCTTGTTGCATAGCGCCATTTACACTATTCATCGTTGAACTAGCACTAGTCACGTTACTATCTGTAAGGTGATCACGTGTGAAGTTATCATTAGTAAAACGATTAAGAGAATGTTCTGCTGTGTTGTTCCAAGAATAGATGCTCATAATTCACCTCGCTACAATGCTGTATGGACATACAGTAACTGTATATTTATACAATATCAAGGCTATTTTTACAAAGCGCTTCGCAACTTTTCGGTTTTTATGTGAGTTCTACTTGGCATTTTTAACTGAAACTTTAAAATCGATTAAACATAATTATATGTAAAAACAATTGTTTTTAATTGTTTAGGCTTCAAGGACGATAGTACTTTTTTTATTCATAAGGAGATGAAAAAGTGTCATTACAAAACGAAAGAAGTTCCCTTTTGCAACAAATTTTGAGCAAATTTGGGGTACTAAAAAAGAAGAACCATTTTGGTGGATATTGTTTGTGTATTGATAGTGCACTTGTTGGATTGGTATTGGATGACCAGTTTTATGTACGAGGGTGTCTGTTTTCTCGCAGTTACTTTGAATCTGTGGGATTCGAACGGTTGGTCTACAGTAAAAGGGGTATACCTTTAGAGATGAGATATTATCGACTCCCTGAAGATGTTTGGTGTGATTCATCAATATTGAGTCATATTATCGAGCTTGCTTACCGTTCGGCGATAGAGGAAAACCAACAAAAAGAATCGGCGGCTGTTCGTATTAAAGATTTGCCTAATATGAATATGGCAATGGAAAGAGCATTAGGTAAAATTGGCATTTTCCATGCCGAGGAGCTGGCATTGATTGGCGCTAAAGCGTGTTTTTTGAAGTTAAAACAGCACGGTAAGCAAAGACCGAGTGTCAAGCAATTGATTGGATTGGCTGCGGCAATCGAAGGTTGTCACAGTGAAGTATTACCTTCTCAAACCCGGCAAGAGTTGATTAACTGGTTTAACAGCGTGAACTGATTTTCAGTTTACCTATGAAGATAATTGCGGGCATTGACTACTGGTTAGTTTTAATGCCCGCTCATCAGTTTATTTTATGACAAACTGATTTGTTTAATCATTGATTTTATCTCAGGAATTAATTCGATCAGTAACTTAGTTTGCTCCATGATTAAAACTGTTTTTTCATCGTCATCACTGGAGGCGTGGTCAATGCGTTGGAGTAAACTGACTCTTAATCGCTCTGATTTTTCATCAATAATTGCTGGATCTAACGATGTGACTTGAATGGATGATTCGATGTAGCAAATCGCATCGTTTAATAATGTTAAGTTTGCATCGTTTTGCATTTTTTCTCGGTGGGCACCGAGCGCTGAAATATAACCCAGTAATGTATGGTTCAGACACAATAAACGGAATGCCTGTTCTTGTGTAATTTGGTATGACTTAGGATCAGAAGCCATATTTGAGACAACGGAGGCAAACTCTGCATCAGAGTTGTGAGCATCTCGCCTCGCAATACGGTACTCCAAACTATTATCTTTGCCTTGATAATACTGTTGTAAAATAGCGTCTAAGTAACGGCAGTTACTATCCATCGTCTTTTGAATCACTTGGGGTAATTGTCGAAACTTCCAGTCAGGCCAAATGAAACTAACGGCAAGCAGTGCAATGAAGCAACCAATTAAGGTATCGATGATTCGAGGCAAGGCGACCTCAAACCCTTCACCCAGTAAATTGAAGCAAAAAAGCACAAGTAATGTAATAAATAGTGTGGCTTGAGCGTATTGGCTGCTACGGAACATGAAAAATAGCAATCCAGTGACCACGATTAAGGCGAGCTGCCCTTCAATAGATGGCACGATATTAAGTAGTGGTAAGCCAATCGCAATCCCTAATAGGGTACCAATAATTCGCAGTGCAAGGCGGCGCTTAGTTGCATTATAGTTGGGTTGGCAAACAAATAAGCTGGTCAGTAGGATCCAATAGCCTCTTTCTAAATCAAATAGTTGAATAATCAGGTAGCCAGTGCAGAGTAAAACAGACATTCTGACCGCATGACGAAAGAGGGCAGATTTAGGCGTCAAATGGTGTTTGAAGCGCGTAAATATATCGCGAAGACCTGAAATTGACTCATCTGCTAACTGTTCAATTTGCTTATTATTTTGTTGCCCTGTAGCTTGATTCAAACTCAAGCTTTTCAATTGAACATCAATACCTTTCAGGTTTTTCAGTAAGTTTCGTAATGCTTTAATCTCGTGTAATTCAGGCGACTGTTGTTGTAACAGATGCAAGGAGCTTTCAATATAGGCGAATGTTCGTTCAAAACGAGGGTTGTGCTGATATTGTTTACGCCATATCACAGATTGAGCCACTTGTTGGCAAGCTCGCGCTTGCATGGTTAACAGGCGCTGAAAGCGAAATAAAATATCGCAGTGGCGTAAGCGGCGGCTAAGATGTTGATATTGAATGTGAGACGAACTTGCTCGTTCATGAATATCTTGGGCAACGAAGTAATACTGCAATGTATTGCGCGTACCTCGCTGTCCTCGGTCACCTTTCAATCTGCTGAGCAAGGCTATCTTTGCTTGATTCATCGTGCTGACTAACGTGCTGTTAACGAGTGCTAAGTCATAGATTGATTGCTGATAATCATCTTCGAGATCAGGGTCAAACAAGTTGGCTTTCGCATCGAGATAGGCGGAAAGTTGCTGATAACATTGTGAAATAGCATCTTGCAGTGGGCGTACAGGGAAAAGGATATGCCCGATTAGCGTGAGAATGTTGTACCAAATTGCCCCCGTTAATAAAAGCGCAGGCTGTATGTACCAAGTATCAAAAATAGGGACACCAAGCATGGTGTAAATTGCGATAAGTAGGGCGCCAAAAGCGATGGTCGCATAACGTTGTCCTAAGGCCCCAAGCAAAATAAACCCGCAGGTTGAGATAGCTAACCCAAAAAAGAATAATACTGGGTAGGGAAAAAGTAGCTCAATAGAGACGGAGGCAATTAAAAAACAGAGTAAAGTGATAATTAAATTTTTTATTCTGCCCACCAATCTGTCATCTAAGTCGGTCAGTGCGGCAGCAACAACACCCAATGTTAAGGGGATTGTCACTTTTGGCTCTAAGCCTAAAAGCCATGGGACCAAGGTTGTGCCTGTCAGCGCAATTAAGATTCGGATATAATATAAAATATGGCTGTTATATAGCACACGGCGATAACTGGTTAGCAGCGTTAGCACAAAATACCTCAGTGGTAAGACAAATCCTTATCTACATAGAATAACGTGTTTACGTAGAATAAAAAACTATTAGCAATTATGCTTTGATTATCTTCACGAATGATTTACACAGGTGCAGAACGTATGGAACTGAAATCGACACAGATTGGACAGCGCCTGGCTCAGCATCCCTATAATCGGGTTCGCTTACTTAATGCAGGCATCGAAGTTAGTGGTGAAAACCATCAATATCTTATTCCATTCAATGAATTAATTGATATTCGCTGCAAACGAGGGATCGTTTGGGGAGAGTTAGAGTTTGAGATTTTAGAGGAGCAAGTTGTTCGCTTACATGGCACGGAGTGGAAACAAACTCAGCGTTTCTATCATTTTTTAAATGAAAAATGGCAGCAATGGAGCGTAGAAATGAGTGAGGTTAGCGCTCAAGTCTTGACGTCATTAGCTCAGTCAATTATACAACAAACTCAACAAGATGCTTGGTTAAGCTTACGTAGTCTTCACGCCATTAAGGAAAAAATCACTCAGCAATTTTCATCGCTTCCTTTACCATTAGCGCGAATCCCCTTATTTGAAAATTGTGCGACACAATATCAATTATGCTGCCAATGGCTACATGATAGTGAGCAGTGCCGAAATCTAAATAATCAAAATTGGTGCCAGTCAGTTTTAAGTCGTTATCACGATTTTTTCCAAAATATAGAATCTTCTCCATTAAATTATTCTCAATCTTTATCTGTCATTAATGGTGAGGATAATGTTTTAGTATTAGCCGGAGCGGGAAGCGGAAAAACATCTGTATTAGTCGCAAGGGCGGGATGGCTGTTATTAAGAGAGCTCGCGAAGCCTGAGCAGATATTGCTATTGGCGTTTGGACGTAAAGCCGCTGCAGAAATGAATGAGCGTATTCAATCTCGGTTACAGCAGCAAGAGATTGAGGCGAAGACATTCCATGCTCTTGCATTGCAGATTATCCGAGAGGGTAGCAATAAGTCACCAGTGATTAGTGAATTAGAATCCAACGCTGAAAAACGTCAGTCACTTTTATTAACGGAGTGGCGTGAACAATGCTCGAGTAAAAAGGCGCAGGCAAAAGGGTGGCGAGAGTGGCTTTCTGACGAGCTCCTTTGGGATATTCCAGATGGTGAATATTGGAATGATGAAAAAATTAGTCGTAAAGTCGTGATTCGATTAGAGCGATGGTTAAGTTTAATTCGCTCGCATGGCGGCAGCCAAAAAGAGATGGTTGAAAATACACCAGAAGAAATTCGAGATCGATTCCAAAAGCGCATTCGATTGATGGCACCGCTATTAAAAGTATGGAAAAACGTATTAAAAGATGAGGGCGCGATTGATTTCTCAGGGTTGATTCATCAAGCTGTCAATATCATTGAAAAAGGGCGCTTTATAAGTCCTTGGAAGCATATTTTGGTGGATGAATTTCAAGACATTTCGCCACTGCGTGCTAGGTTATTGCAGGCATTACGTCAGCAGAATAAACAGACATGTTTATTTGCGGTTGGGGATGATTGGCAGGCTATTTATCGCTTTAGTGGTGCTGAATTGGGTCTAACAACTGCATTTAAAACACATTTTGGTGACGGGGATTTATGTGCATTAGATACAACATATCGATTTAATGAGCGTATAGGCGATATAGCTAATCGTTTTGTTTTACAGAATCCTAGTCAGCTAGATAAACCTCTGAATAGCTTAATTAAAGGTAATAAAAAATCAGTTGTTCTATTGTATGAAGATGCATTGGAACGCTTGCTGGATAAAATGAGCGGCTATGTTTTAGAGGATGAAAACATCCTAATTTTAGCGCGTTATCATTATTTAAAGCCTGAGATTTTGAATAAAGCCGCCACTCGTTGGCCGAAGCTTAATATTCAATTTATGACGATGCATGCGTCAAAAGGTCAGCAAGCAGACCATGTTATTATTTGTGGTCTAAATGGGGGAAAAGAAGGGTTTCCCGCGCCGGCAAGAGAGTCAATTATTGAGGATGCGTTACTTCCTCAGCCTGAACAATTCGAGCATGCTGAAGAGCGTCGATTATTTTATGTTGCACTCACGCGTGCGAAACAGCAGGTATGGCTGCTCTATAATCCAGATAACCCTTCAGAATTTGTTGAGGAGTTGCGGCAGATGGGCGTTCCTCGCCAGAAAAAACCATAAGCGTGATGCTAAAAAACCTGCGTTATGAGATGAATAGCGCAGGTTTTTTTTATGTTCTCTGCAGATTAACTGGTGCGTTTATTTAAATAACTTTGATAGTCAGGGATCACAATATCAATTTCCTCGTCAAAGTAAGGAGACGTGATCAGAAAATCAGCGGTCGCTGGATTCGTTGCAACTGGAATATTCCACACAGTAGCGAGACGCAAAAGCGCTTTTACATCAGGATCATGAGGTACCGCATTGAGTGGGTCCCAAAAGAAAATGAGTAGGTCGATTTTCTGCTCTGCAATCATTGAACCAATCTGTTGGTCCCCGCCCATTGGACCACTCAACATGCCAGTAACAGGTAAGCCCGTTTCTTTACTCACTAAACTTCCGGTAGTGCCAGTCGCAAATAATTTATGTGAACTTAATTTTACTTTATTTTTGCTTACCCAACCGAGCAGCGATGATTTGCAGTGGTCATGGGCAACTAAAGCAATGTTCTTTGAAGCTGAGATTTTACGAGTGGTGGATTCCATGAGTTTCCCTTAAACAAGATAAGTGTCACGCATCTTAAAAATTGAGTGAACAAACAGGTACAACATATATCATAATGTATATGAATAGTTTACTGGTTTAGGAGATATTTTGATGAGAGATCAAGAAATTGCTGAAATTTTAAAGGGTGTAAAGACAATCGCTCTTGTTGGTGCAAGTGATCGTACAGACCGTCCAAGTTATGAGGTCATGGAGTATCTTCTTCACCAAGGGTATCAGGTTATTCCTGTTAGCCCTAAGTTAGCTGGGCAAATATTATTGGGACAACAAGTTTATGCGCAGCTGAAAGATATCCCCCAGTCTGTTGATATGGTTGATGTTTTTAGAAACTCAGAAGCTGCTGTCGGTGTTGCTCATGAAGCAGTAGCCATTAAAGCCAAAGTTTTATGGCTACAAAAAGGGGTGATTAGCGAAGAAGCGAAAAAAATCGCGACGGATGCTGGGCTGCAATTTGTCATGGATAGATGCCCAAAACAAGATATTCCTGCGCTAGGTTTAGAAAAATAAGTGTTGGCGTTGTAGAAAAAGGGACGTAAAAAAATAAAGCAGCTGGTGGGCTGCTTTACTGGATTGCGTTCATGATCAGTTACGTAGACGTGGAGCTTGCAATTGGGATCTTATAGATTCTGCTAACTCATCCATAGATGGTTGTTCCGGATGGTCATCAGTCATCTCATAAGTAATTTGTGCTTCTGCTAGATAAGTATGAACCGCTTCCCCATTGTCATCTTCCATGACAACATGATACCAAGGCAGATCGCGTAATGTACTGTTGGATGCAATGTCATCATCATGTGGTTGTTCGAGTGAGTATTCAGGATCAACATCAACAACTACCCCGAGGTAGCCGAGAAGTTTATGTCTGACTTGTTGCCCGATGCCATATTTACTGGTGATCATCATAGCGACCTCCTTAAAAGCCTTGCTTGTACTGTAAACTACATGTGGGCAGTGCTGTGCGTTTTCAAGCCAATGTTTGGACAATTACTTATAACGCAATACACTGTCTTTGAAGTCATAACGAAAAGCAGTGCCTCAATAATCAGATTATCTGCTGAATGAATAAAAAACAACTGTGCCAGAGGGTTTTAATTAATTAAGTCATGACATCGGAGGCTTATATGGCAGCAACAGGTCGTTATTTCTATATTTATGGACGAGTTCAAGGTGTTGGGTTTCGTTACCAAACGTATCATTGGGCGAATCAGAATGGGATAAAAGGATTCGTTTATAATCGGGATGATGGTAGCGTGAAACTGGCTATTTATGGTTCCGAGCAGGACATTCAATTTGTAGACGAATGGTTAAAAGCCGGCGGTCCGCCAGGTGCGAAAATTGATCATTATTTTAGTGAAAACTGGCATACAGATCCAATAGCGGATTTTTCGGTCCGCTATTAGAGATTAAATACATTTTACTGGTTTAGGAAGACCTGCAAGTTTTGTTGCTTGCTTGGCAGGTCCTTTTGGAAACAGTCGATATAAATAGCGGCTGTTACCTTTTTCTTCGCCAAACTGCTGAGAAACGGCTTTAACCAGCATTCGGATCGCGGGTGAGGTATTAAATTCTAAATAGAATGCGCGAACGAAACGGATAATTTCGAGATGCTCATCAGTGATTTCAATCTCTTCTTGCTCAGCTAGCAAAGGAATAAGATCTTCACTCCATTGTTGGCTATCAAGTAGGTAGCCTTGTGCATCTGTTTCAATTTCTTGATTATTAAAAACCAACATACTTAATTTCTATCCAAACAAAAGTAGACCGCAAATTTAGCAAAAAAACAGCAATAACCCAAGTAAACCCTGCGAGGTTAGGAAAAAATGTTGATAATTTCATCCATTGAACTCATGTGCGCTTATTTTTAAAGCGAACGAACAAATTAGGGGTTTACATTGAAAGCGCAGATGATTATAGTGCTCGTCATTGCGGAGGGGTGGCCGAGCGGCTGAAGGCAGCGGTCTTGAAAACCGCCGATGGGAAACCATCCGAGAGTTCGAATCTCTCCTCCTCCGCCATCTTCACTTCTAGTAACGTCCTCCAAAGTATTCCAATCTCAAGTAAATCCAAATTCGTCAATAAAATCCTATTATTTCAACGTCTACTAATATCTTTCTACACGTCTAAAACCTATTGCACCGTTTTTGTATATAAATTAAGTATTGGTGAGTACCTCATTAGGAGAATTATTGTTTAAATATGTGATTTCTCTAAGAATAATAGTCATTCCGGTAAAGTATACTTAAAAAAAATTGGAGGAATACATGAAAAAAATATTAATAGCTGGGGTAATCTTGGGGTTTTCAACAGCGTCATGGGCAGTGCCTAATATATGGTCAAGTAGCTTTGCTCAAGGCTATTCCGAATACAGCCTCACCAACGAATCTAATGATTCCGTCATCATTGCATGCAATGTTGGCGCGGGGGAGGGATTTGATAACGGAGTGTCTGTTTATCATGATGGTCAACAGTTAACTGGGGATATATCATTTCTAATTGATGATGAAGCATACTACATACCTGAGAACACAACGACGAGGAATGGTGCCAATGCGTGGGTGAGTTTTACTGATGCGATAAAAAAAACATCAACATTTGAAGTATACGTAAATAACAAACCAGCAGGTAAATTCACATCTTCACCTAAAAACCACAAGAAAACGTTTAGTGATTTTGAATGCGATCCAATGTGGTGATTAACCGTTATTATTTATAATCTATTTCAGGTTTAATGTGGGCGAGTTAATCAGTTAAGATCGCCCATGAGTACATTCATAATGTGTTAAATTTTTTTTGTTTAATCCAGCTTATCTGGAAGATCCTCGCCATGTTTCTATGCCTAATGCGTCTCGTTATAACCGCTTTATTCTGATGACTAGCCTGGTTAAATAGAGCTTGAGTTTCAAGTAGGTAGATGAAAGATAAAACTTGAATGTATCCAGAGTTATACGCTTATTGGCTAAGTGAATGCGTATTGTATCAGTGCGTCAAAATACATTTTTAGGGGGATGTAATGCCAGATCTGATTGTGTTACGTGAGCTGTTAATCTCAAGTGTTAATTATTTACAGCTTTTTCTTGAGGCAATATCAGTAACGTGCGTTGCTATAGGGCTTGTGAAAACACTGTATATTCTAATTACAGTTAAGAATGGCAGAGTTGCTCGTTTTTATTTCGGTAACTGGCTGGCAATGGCTTTAGAATTTCAACTTGCAGCGGATATTTTACTCACGACCGTTGATCCTGATTTAGATAGTCTCATTAAGCTGGCAATTATCGCTGTAATTAGAACGTTCTTAAATTACTTTCTTGCCAAAGAGCTAGAGCACAACCCTTTAGTTGAAGAATCGAAGGGGAAAACAAGTAAGCATCAATAGCCTGATATGATAAATGTTAATGTGGCAAGTTTATTTGTTATGCAGTAGCGAAAATATAAATTTAAGTGATTGTACAGGGCGCAAAGAGTGAACTTTCACCTTGTACGATGGCTTACTTTAAATAGTCAATACTGAATGCCAGCCCTTTCATGATTTTGGTATTAATCATGCTTAATTATTCTTATGAGTAAAGTCGTCACTCACAATTTTTTGAGTATGGATTATCAATACCTTATTTAGCAATCATCACTTTAATTTAACCTGTTAATAAATAAATGGTTTTTAATTGAAGAAAATCCTATAAATATACAATTTTTTCCAAATCATTACCTTAATGCACTACTTTTTGACAGTTGAATAGGTTAAAACTAGATTCTAATTTAAGGAGGACATGATGAAAAAACGGTTATTTTCAAAATTATTTATCGTGATAGCGTTGCTTACTAGCGCCTCAGTACTCGCTCAAACACTCGATATGAGTGGCGGATATCAGAGCACGAAAATCGAGTATTTACTGAAAAAAAATAAAATACAAGATAATGGTGATATTGAATCAATGAGAGAAGACACCGAAAATAATAGTATTTCGTTAATTGAAAAAAACTTAGATCGTCGGTTTAATAATCGCCAATTTAGAATTAATCATAAATAGCTAAAAATATGAATACTATATTCTTTATGATTATCAAACAGTATTTTTGATTCCAATTTTATAGTATTGATATTTTACAGCACTGCGGTTGTTCTTGATAAAATGACCCTCTAGCACTATTTTTGTTTTATCGCTGAATCAAGCATCGTGTCATATTGCACGGCTTAAGCCATATTATGGAAATTGAGCACTTATCTAATGCCGAGTGTTAATGCTATCCCATGAGCATTATCGCTTGATAAATAGCCGATTCCAGCTTGTACTTTTACTTTGCTGCCATAAATATTCATGGGAGTTTCTAATGCTAGCGAAGTATTATTAATAAAGCCGAATGATAGCTCTCTATAGTTATTTCCATAGAACCCACCGATGTCATTCGATAAGACTAGACTGAAATTCCTGCCATTTAAGTGGATTAGGTCAGTCATGACGTATTCACCACCAATAGACCATGTACCTGTACTGCTATTGACGTTAAGTTGTTTTTCATTTTTAAAACCGTTCGCAAACATATATGCCAAATGTCCGTATATATTTATTTCATCATTATTGTCCAGTTTATTGGTGTTTTTTAGTCCAACTTTAGGTGTTACGTGAAATGAGTTGAGATCCCAATCTAATAGACCTTCATCACGTAATATTTCTCTCATTTGCTGACTACCATGAAATGAGGATTTATTACTCATATTTGCATAACCGAATTCAAGCTCGTTTTCTACGCTAAATCTTTCATTTATTTGGTAGGTAACTTTGGGTGCTGCCGAGATACTAAAAATATCCCACCGAGCACGTAGGCTACCGACAGAATCCACATTGACGAGAGAAGATTTAACTTTGAGGTAATTACCTTTTAATTGCATAGAAAAGGAATAATCATCTTTTACATAAAGGTTTTTGAATTCATAGGGTAAAGAATATTTTTCATAGTTAAATCCGTCAGAATTCAGTTGGGAAGCACTAATGTCATCGGTTAACGAAAGCGCGAGCAGTTTTGCGTAACCTGAGTTTAAGTTTTCATCACTATAAGCACTATTTGTAAAAATGATACAAAGCAAAAGTAATTGTCTAGAAGATAATAAATTCATTAGTCATGCCCCTTAAGTGAACAGTAAAATAACAAGTTTTTTTATTTTTCATTTGATTTTCAAGTTGTTATTGTAACTTTTCATTGAAAAAACAAAATAATAACGGTGAATAAATTGAGATAGTCAAGAAACGCGCTAGTGCTATATTACATTAACTTGCAGTAAAACAAATTAAACTCAACATAGCTATGATAATTATTTATTATCAATGTTATAGATTGCCGGCATGATTTCCTGTTCCACGAGATTAATTTGCTGGGTGTTTTTCTGTTTACGGTCATGTTGATGTATAAATCAACTGGTTAGCTTCATTATTGACTTTTAAGCAAAAGATTATTGAGCGAATGACTATTTTTAAAATAGTCCTAATGTCCTATTCTTTTTAACATCAAGTTGTCAAGAACATGATTAGTTCTGATAGTTAATATGAATAAACTTAAGAGAGATAACACAATGACTGTTCCTATGATGGGTGTTGGTACGTTTCGTTTAAAAGATGATGTTGTGATTGCGTCAGTAAAAAATGCATTAGATGTTGGGTATCGTGCGGTTGATACGGCTCAAATCTATGAAAACGAAGCTGCTGTTGGGCAGGCAATTGCTGAAAGTGGTATTGCACGCGATAAACTCTATATTACAACCAAAATTTGGATTGAGAATTTAAGCAAAGATAATCTGATTCCAAGCCTGAAAAAAAGCCTGAGCGACTTACAGACAGATTATGTCGATTTAACATTGGTCCACTGGCCATCTCCAAATGATGCGGTTTCTGTTGAAGAGTTTATGCTTGCGTTATTAGAAGCGAAAAAACAAGGTTTAACTCGTGAAATTGGTGTATCAAACTTTACCATTCCATTGATGGAAGAAGCGGTCGCAGTTGTTGGTGCGGAAAATATTGCCACCAACCAAATCGAATTATCACCTTATCTGCAAAACCGCAAAGTGGTTGAGCGAGCAAAAGAATTAGGTATTCATATTACATCTTATATGACACTGGCTTACGGCAAGGCATTAAAAGATGAAGTTATCCAGTCTATTGCTCAAAAACATAACGCAACTCCAGCTCAGGTCATTCTGTCATGGGCGATGGGTGAAGGTTACTCTGTGATCCCATCATCAACCAAGCGTGAGAATTTAATCAGTAACCTAAAAGCCATAGAATTACAGCTTGACCAAGAAGATCGTGATGCAATTGCAAAACTGGATTGCAATGATCGTCTCGTGAGCCCTGAAGGCTTAGCGCCTAAGTGGGATTAACGATTATTCCTGTTGGAAAGCCATAATCATGGCTTTCCAATCTGGTCTAAATAGGTCGTCAGGCAGTCAATAAAAGCGCGAATTCGTTGGCTGACGACCTTATCGCTGTAATAGACAGCATGAAATGGCAATGGAATAGGCAGAATCTCATCAGGTAATAATTCAATCAATTCTCCACGTTTAATCCCTTCGTTCACCATAAAGTCAGACAAACAAGCAATTCCTTCGCCATTAACACACAATTGCAATAATGTTTCGCCACTGTTTGATGATATTCCATCAGCAACATCAATTAATAGCCCATTTTCGGTGTTAACTGGCCAAGTATTGAGTGACGTTGGCTCTGTAAATGTTAGGCAAGTATGGTGGCGTAAATCGGCTACAGACGTGATTTTTTCGGCTGTTTCAATATATCGAGGTGAGGCCACTATTTTACGGTAACTATTAAATAAGGGGCGGGCACGCAAACTTGAGTCTGCCAACTGTCCAGCCCTGATTGCAATATCCACTTTACGTTCAATTAAATTAACAAATGTCTCAGAAGAGACGAGTGATAATTCAATGTTAGGATATTGCTGCCGAAAAATAGCAACAAACGGAATAAGGAGATGCAAAGTGACTGGCGTTGCTGCATCAATACGCAATAATCCTTTTGGCGAGCTTTGTGTATCAAGGAGTTCATCCTCAATGGTTTGCATTTCCTGCAACACATTTTTCATTCGTTGAAAATACAGTTCACCTTCCGCAGTAAGATCAATTTGTCGAGTTGTTCGTTTGAGTAAATTGACGCCCAATTTCTCTTCCAGCTTTTTGACCGTTCGGCTGACCGCAGAGTTGGCGATATTTAGCTTATCCGCGGCTTTTGTGAAACTTTTTTGTTCAACGACTTCAATAAATACATGTGCTTCGTCAGATGTAGCCTTCATTCAAAGTTCCTTTCAGATCTGAGGTGCTTAACGCGTGCCAGCTCATATGATCAATAAAAAATGCGTATTTCGAGAGGGATGATAATACAGTGAGGGTGTGCTTGTCGAAAAAACCAACGTATACGTTTGATGGTGTACGTTGGATGCGTTGTTTTATCGAATCTAACAACAAGTAACACAATACTAAATAAAACAATAGCAAGTAAAACGACAAAGTATTAAAAGGTCACTACCGTTTTAATGTGAGCGTTTTCACTGTGTAATAGCGCTTGAGGAAGTTGCTCTGATGAAAACGTATCGGGAATAGGACATATTAAGTCACCCGTCATTATTTGTTTGATTAATGCTTCTCCTGCCAGCATTAATTGTGTTATTGCAAGTGGTTCGCCAAACTGATGAATGGCTGCCAGGGCAACTTCGTGATAAGAAATGGCGGTTGTAAATGCAGGATCAACAGGCGATTCAATTCGACCTAATATAGACACAATATGTCCATTCGCTTTGAGGTGCGGAACTAATAAAGAAGCATATTCGGGACCCGTGGCATCAAAGATAGCAAAATAGGTTTTATCAACCTTCGAATGTTGCTTAAATATTTGGTTAATTCCGAGTTTTGCCGCGGTGTCTTGTGTGGCACTCGCAGAGATAACATCGACAAGGAAACCTCGTTGTCGCAGGATCTGCACCAGAAATTGATTAACCGCACCAAGCCCTGAAACTAATACGCTTTCTCCGTTATTCACGGGAACTTTTTCAGCGGATTGCCAGGCCGTGAGTAATGGGCATGGCACCGCTGCCGCTAATGAAAATGACATTTCTTCCGGTATCATCATCACACTATTGGAATTGAGGATGGTATATTGGGCAAAACTACCGGGTTTTAACAAAGGGGCATGGTAGCAAACTCGGTGGCCAATCAGCTCAGGCGCTACATTATGTCCAACAGACACAATAATACCGGCTCCATCAACGCCTGGGATATGCCCCGAAGCCCAGTTGAGAGGGTTA
The DNA here is from genome assembly GCF_028479465.1 of Providencia sp. PROV208. NCBI lineage: Bacteria > Pseudomonadati > Pseudomonadota > Gammaproteobacteria > Enterobacterales > Morganellaceae > Providencia > Providencia sp. PROV208. Next base: position 241,913 of record NZ_JAMPNS010000010.1, read on the forward strand.
CTCTGGATAAATTTGTAGTCAACGGGGTTTATGCCTGCTGCGGCATTTTGTATTAAGATCTCATTATCCGCTAATTCTCTTGTTATCGAGGTACGTTGGATAACGGAATGCTGAGAGGCATCATATTGCCAGCTATCGTATTCTATGCTTTTTATCATAATATTCTGATTTATATTGGAAATAATAAAAAGCCCCTGTTTGATGAACAGAGGCTATTGTGAGTCACTTATTTGGCTGTCGGGTAATCGATATAACCCGCAGCACCACCACCAAAGAACAATTCTCTTATTGGTTCATTCAGCGGAAGGTTATGTTCTAATCGATAAGGTAAATCTGGATTGGCAATAAATGGACGCCCAAACCCTATCAAATCAGCTGAACCTGATGCTAATGCTTGCTCTGCACGCTCTACAGTATATTGCCCTGAGTAAATCATTGTGCCGTGGAAAACAATACGCAATGCTTCTTTAAAGGCCATTGGCATAACTGGCGCATCTTCCCAATCTGCTTCGGCGATATGAATGTAGGCAACACCTATCTCATTTAAGACGGCGGCAGCGGCAAGATAAGTTGCTTCTGGTGTCGCATCTTCAGAGCCCATCAGCGTGGTCAATGGTGCTAAACGAACGCCCACTTTTTCACTACCAATAGCATCGGAGACGCCTTGTGCCACTTCACGCAGAAAACGCAATCTGTTTTGCAATGAACCACCGTATTCGTCATCGCGTTGATTTTCTCGTGAATCAATAAACTGATTGATTAAATAACCATTCGCAGCGTGTAATTCGATACCATCAAAACCGGCTTCGATTGCATTACGAGCAGCTTGAACATAGTCTTGAACAATGCCTGCAATTTCTGCTGTTTCAAGGGCGCGAGGCATGGAGTGTTGAACCATCTCTCCAACGCCATCTTCAGGTCCACGACCTTCAGTATCCACAAAGACTTTAACCCCTTTAGCTTGAATAGCGGATGAGGAAACAGGGGCGGCATTATCAGGTTGTAAAATGGTGTGGGAAACGCGCCCAACGTGCCAAAGCTGTGCGAAGATTTTACCGTCCGCTTGATGAACGGCATCGGTGACTTTTTTCCAACCAGCAATCTGTGCTTGTGTGTAGATACCTGGCGTCCAAGCATAGCCTTGCCCTTGGCGACTAATTTGAGTACCTTCGCTAATGATTAGCCCAGCACTGGCACGCTGAGCATAATATTCAGCCATCATTTCAGTGGCGATATCGTCTTTACCGGCTCGTGAACGAGTCATTGGTGGCATAACAATGCGGTTTTTTAATGGTAAGCCACGTAAGTTATAATGCTCAAATAACATGATTCTGCTCCCGTATTTATCTCTTGTTAATCTGTCTTAAAACGTGATTAATTCATCACTACATGACAAAAATATAATCAATTGCAGATGTAAGATAAATATCACTCACTACAATACACTTTTGCGAAAAGTCGAATAATCACGATTCATCACTGCATTTTGAGGCGAAGGGCATCTGGGGTGGGATTCGCGTTCTAGCGTGCACCCAAGTCTTTGTAGATACCCAGTATGTTCAAGTTGGAATATTAGAAAATTAGCCCCTCATTACGGAAGGGCTAATTGTGATAGGCGAATTAGTTCGTTTGTGTTTTTTGCTGATGTGCATTTATCAAAACGATAATTAATGCTAAGGCTGCAATAATTGCCCCCATGACCGGAACATAGGCATAAGATAATCCGCCCGAAATCACAGCGCCTCCCGCAACGGCACCAATGGCATTTCCAAGGTTGAATGCACCAATATTCACGGAAGAGGCTAACCCTGGAGCTTCACTTGCCACACGCATCACTCGCATTTGTAATGGCGGGACAACACCAAAGGTAGCGGCTCCCCATATGACCATAGCGAACGCAGCACCTATTGAGTTTTGTGCTATAAATGTCATTAGTAACATGATGGCGGCAAGTAATAGTAAAAATCCTTTTAACGTCCCATCGACAGAACGATCTGAAAATTTTCCACCTAAATAGTTCCCAATTGAGAAACCGACACCAATCAGGACTAACATGACCGTAATCACACCTGTACTCGCATCTGCAAGATACTCAAGTACTGGGGCTATGTAGGTGTACAATGTGAACATGGCACCAGCGCCTAATGCGGTTGTTAAGAGTGCAAGTAACACTTGTGGACGCATCAACACAGATAGCTCTTGTTTAACATTAGGACGCACGCCAGCATTGCCTTTAGGAAGTGATATCCATAGGAAAATCATCGTGATGACCCCTAAACCGGCGGTGATTAAAAACGACGAACGCCAACCTATCGTATTCCCTATCCATGTCGCAGCGGGAACTCCCCCAATATTCGCGATAGTTAATCCCATAAACATCGTGGCAATTGCACTTGATTGTTTTTCTACAGGAACAACGCTTGCAGCAACGACGGCCCCTAACCCGAAAAATGCACCATGATTTAAACTGGTTAAAATTCGTGACAGCAATAAAAATTCATAATTGGGTGCAAGCGCAGATAAGACGTTTCCAAGCGTAAATATAGACATTAAAATAATTAGCGCTTTTCTTCTTGCCTGATGAGATAACAGTAATGTCATGACTGGGGCGCCCACCATCACACCAACGGCATAAGCGGTAATAAGCATCCCTGCTACAGGGATAGAAACTCCAGTGCTATTTGCGATAACAGGCAGTAGTCCCATTGGGGAAAACTCTGTCGTGCCGATACCGAATGCACCGAGCGCAAGGGCAAATAGAGGAAGATTAATTTTCATTATTGTCTCGATAATAAGTTAGAAATATATGACTGAATTTCGTTAAGTATGTCACAAAAAATTAAGGGGTTAATTATCCAAATCAGCAAATGATTTCTATTAAAATCGCAATAATCAATGGAAGGATTGTTAGCGGTGTTTAAATGTGACTCATTGAAAGAGGGAGATAAAATGGCGTATCGTCCCTCATTTTATGGTGACTATTGGTGAAATTCTGGCAAGACAGACAGACTAATGTCTTCTAATGTTTCTTCTATTGGGCGCTCATTACGGCGAAATTGTAAACCAATGTGGTTAACACCTGCGGCTTTCATTGCGGTTAACTCTTTGAGCAATCCATTTCGACCTGTTTTTACACCAAAACGGTGGCGTTGGATTGGCGCGTTTATATCATCAATAAAATCAAGATGAATAAAGCTGACATACGGCTTACTCCCCGCAACATTGCGCCATAGTTTAACCCTTTCGGTGTGATCAATTGGGGTACCTGGGTAGGCAAGCCAACCTTGCATATGTTGCCCAATCCATTCCGGCGATTGCTGAGCAAGTCCCGCGACAAATAATGGGATAGGCTGATGTTCCGGTAAAATTTGTACGCCAGTGGGTAACTGTGCGTCTTTTTTGCCAGTTAGAATATCAACATGTTGGCGGAATAATTTACCTCTATCAGGGTAGTTAACATCAAAAAGAGGATACTCAATCGGTCTATCTCCACTCGCGACACCCAGTAATAAGCGCTCATGACTTAATGTTTGTAGTGTTGCTGCTGATTTTCTAACTAGCCAAGGTTGGCGTAAAGGCAGAACAATCGCGGCGGTGCCAAGTAAGATGTTTTCAGTGATCCCTGCGAGGTAACCCAGATAGGAAAATGGCTCAAATACCTGAGCAGCATCACCAAAGTTAGGGTCATAGAAAGGGACATCTCGTACCCAAGCTGCGCGATAACCTAACTTATCCGCCAACTTGATCCTAGATGCATGTTCTTTCATATCCGGTACGCCAAAAGGTCGATTTTCTTGTTGACGTTTTATTTGTCCTGTTGAAGACCAATCATTATCAAGGGGTAATTCGATGCCAATAGAAAATGATTCATTTATAAATTGATGAGTATTCATAATTAACCTTAAATAAGAAATAGAGTTTAGATGTGATTATTTTCTGGATATGACATCTGAAGTAAATATGAATAATGACAATAATATTTTGCGATAAAAGCAAAGGTAGCGGCGTGGTACATGTTTGGGAATTTTTTATTATAATTGATATGTCATTGTCTATTGTTTCTTTATAAAGAAAAGACTATTGCAAATAAAAGAACAATCATACATTAGTAACGTACTATATTAAAAATAACAGCTGTTTTATTTTTAATGAGGTTAGTGATGACAGAAAAATATTATTTCTTGGGTAAGTCATTTGAAATTGAAATGGATAACGGATTGCAAGTGAAAAACACCTATACGACTGACGGTAAAACCGTGACTATTGAGTTTTTAAATGGTGATTTAAAAGGTTCTATAATGCATGTCCCATATACTGCCAAAGCGGTAGATGGAGATAATTTTTTGATTTCTTGGCAAGAAAGCGACAATTCAACTGTTGTGCATTGTGATAATTTTTTACTCGGTAAGTCATACGCTTATTATACGATGATGAATGGTCAGTTCTTTGTAATGGAAGGTGTTATTACAGAGTTGAAATAAGTTTTTATTTAATAAAAAGCCCTGTAAAGGGCTTTTATTGTAATCGTATTTTTATTTAATTAATACTGCGCTGACTGTTGCATAATTTCCCATTCTTGCGCTTGTGATTTTATAACCCGAAGCACCTGCTTCTTGCGCTTTTTGCGCAATAATAGCTTCAGCAGAGGAAAGTGTATCACTCGTTGCGGTGACTGATTGAGCAAAAGCGCCGAATGAAAAAATAGAAAAAGTCATAGCGGCTGCTAACATTTTTAATGTTTTCATTGAATAATATCCTTTAATTTAATTGACCTAATGATTTAGGCGATGAGTACAGTGTATTCTTTTTGTTGTTATTTAATAGCGTTAACTTCGCAATACTCTTTTCTTAAAAAGAGAATAATCGGTATTATTATTAAATATAGACAGATTAAATAAATTAAAAATTTGATTTTAATGCTTCTAAACCATCTTGATAAATACCCGTAAATAATTTTACTGCTTCTTCATCACTGACATTCACGGGTGTAAAACGTCCAGTCCATTCAACATGAGATACATGTTTATTTTCAGTTTCATGCACACTGATATTCGATAAATAATTAATGACAGGGAAGGGCGCTTGAATAATCGAATAACTATAATTTTTACCTGTGTGGTCAAACGCTTCTAACCGCTCAATGACAGTATCACCGTCTGAAGTGGTTAAGCTTCTCACGCGAGCGCCTTCACTCACCACACTTTTAGGTATAAACGGAAGCCAATCAGGAAGCGAATCAAAGCCTCCCATTAATTGCCAAACTTGTTCAGGCGAAGCGGGAATTTCGATAGAAACCGTTGTATTAGCCATAATAATTTCCTTTGATTTTAAAATTCGTTACATTGCAAGTGTATCTACAACACCACCATCGACACGCAATGCGGCGCCGGTTGTTGCAGATGAAAGGGGGGATGCTAAATACACAGCAAGATTAGCCACTTCATCAACATCTGCGGCTCTTTGGATTATGGAGCTTGGACGTGCGCTTCTGACAAACTCATCCGCTTGTTCTCGAGCCGATAATCCAGATTTCGCCATAGCATCCGTTAGCATCTCTTTTAATCCATCGGTAAAGGTTGGTCCTGGTAGGATTGCATTCACCGTCACACCTGTTCCAGCAAGGCGCTTAGCGAGACCATGCGATACTGCGAGGTTAGCGCTTTTCGTCACACCGTAATTGATCATGTCACTCGGTATTGCAACACCCGATTCAGAGGAAACAAAAATGATACGCCCCCAACCTTGTGAAGCCATGTGTTGCGCGTAGTGACGTGACAAGCGCACACCAGAAAGTACATTAATATTGTAAAAATCTAACCATTCAGTATCTGGAACAGTAAAAAAGTCATTGCTGTTAAAAATACCCAAATTATTAATTAAGATATCGGCAGTCGGCTCTTGGTTAAATAACACCTTAGCGCCTTCTTCTGTCCCTAAGTCAGCGATCACCGAACGTAATTTTGCTTCAGGTACGCCATCTTTAATAGAGTTCATGGCATTAGTGACACTGCTCTGGCTACGCCCGATGATCACGACCGTTGCACCTGTTTTTGCTAAGCCACGCGCAATACCAAGACCAATACCCGATGTTGAGCCGCTAACAATAGCGACGCGATTATTCAAATCTAATTTCATATCAATCCTTAAAGATGAGTAGGCTATGCGTACCTACTCATTGTTGCGCAATTAACGAATGGGTAACGGTGCGTTCGCGGCAATCAAACCTTGGCGCTGCATTTCCAACCAGAATTCAGCTGGGATTTTAGTGGCTAATGCGGCTAAATCATCCGCCATACGACCTGGACGGCTTGAGCCTGGAATCACAGCAGCAACGGCTGGGTTAGCTAATGAAAATTGCAATGCGGCAGCTTTAACATCAACATTAAATTGCTGAGCAATTTGATAAATTTTCGCCACTTGCTGATGAATAGCAGGAGAGGCTTTTTGATATTCAAAATGCTCGCCGCCGACCAATACACCGGAGCTGTATGGACCACCAACAACGATATCAACGTTGTGTTCTAATGCTTCGGGCATCAGTCGTTGAAGTGCACGACTGTGATCTAATAAGCTATAACGACCCGCTAATAAGAATGCATCTGGTTTTGGCTCATCTAGACCCAGCGTTAACTCACAAGGCTCGACGCGGTTAACCCCTAAGCCCCAAGCTTTAATCACACCTTCTTCGCGCAAACGAGTCAACGCTCGGAAAGCGCCTGTACGTGCTGTATTAAAATGCTCTAACCAGCTATCTCCGTAGAAATCTTGTGAAGGGTCATGGATCCAGACGATGTCAATACGGTCTGTTTTTAAACGTTTCAGACTATCTTCTATAGAGCGCAACGTTGCATCTTCAGAGTAGTCATTCAGAATTTTGTTTTTCAAACCATGTTCGAAAATACCGTCTTTTTCCCCGAAATCACGTTTTGCTGGATCTTCCATTTCATCTAGCATGATGCGACCCACTTTGGTGCTCAACACATAATCATCTCGTGAATATTGAGATAGTGCTTCCCCCATGCGGATCTCAGATAAACCGGAACCATACAGTGGTGCAGTATCGAAATAACGAATACCTAAATTCCATGCTTCATGTACCGCTGCCAGTGCTTCATCATCAGGGATAGCTCTGAACATGTTACCGAGTGGTGCACCACCGAAACCAATTTGGCTAGGCAGTAGTTTTTTAATACTCATATTGTTATTCCTTAATAAATTAGATTGTTATCAGCAACATAATATTTCAGGACAGCGTGCCATCCTGTCGTGGTGGAAATATTAGGTTGATTTGTTCTGACATGATAGGACATAATTTATCTAACTTGAGACATTAAAGGAATCAACTATGATTGACCTGCGCCAACTCAACTACTTCGTTGTTGTAGCAGAAGAGGAACATGTTGGGCGTGCAGCGGAGCGTCTGCATATCTCCCAATCCCCATTAAGCCGCCAAATTTCTCAATTAGAAGAAAGACTTGGCTTAATGCTTTTTGAAAGAAGTCAGCAACGGATCCGTTTAACGTCTGATGGACAAACGTTTTTAACGGAAGCTCGTTCACTTCTCACTCACGCCAATCGCCTAGAATCTTTAGGTCGTCGCTTAGGTCGAGGAGAAGATGGTGGGCTATGTGTGGGTTACATTGAAAATGCCATGCATTCAGGCGTTCTACCTAGTTCTCTGAGTGTGTTGAGGGATTCGCGCCCTGATGTGCATATTGCGCTTTATAGTCAAACACCAGAACGCCAATTAGAAGGGCTACGTCAACGCAGCCTTGATTTTGCAATGGTTGATACACCGCCTGAAGGTAAAGAGAGTGAGTTAGAATATTTTCAAGTACTCAATGATCATATGCTCGTTGCGATACCTCATCATCATCCTCTTGCTGAAAAAGCGGAGATCACCCCTGAAGACCTCACCGCCCAGCAGTGGATTTCCGTCTTACACAACAACGATAATTCACATTCGAGGGATGATTTTGTTGCTGCTTGTGTGAAAGCTGGGTTTCGACCGGATATTCGGTTAGAGGCAGAAGAACCGTTAACTGCATTAGGTCTCGTCGCTGCGGGTCTTGGCGTCACATTGATACAAAATGGTTTGCGGTATAATTTACCGAAAGGGGCTATTGTACGAGAGGTGCCTTGGATGAATATGACGACTCAGCTTTGGGCTGTGTGGCATAAGGCAAATTTACGCCCGTTGGTTATTCATTTTAGGGAGATCTTAAGTCAAATCCAACATGACTAAATTGATATGTTAAATCGAGAATATCAATAGCCACTTGGTATTGTGTGAAATGTGTTTTTCTATATACAAAATATGACGTCATCTATAGCCGCAGGTACCAACATGATTATTCAATGCTATAACGATAAAATAAATGAAAGCAAAATAGATGAATTGACTCGCTTATTATATGAATGTGTTCTTGGTGGTGCGAGCGTGGGGTATACCCATGCAGAGACACAGATTGATGACATGAGAAATTATTGGATTGGCGTTAATGGTGCATTAACAACACATGCTTTTAAGCTCGTGACGGTGGAAGTGAATAATCAAGTTGTCGCTACTGTAGGATTAGATTTATGCTCTAAATTAAATGGTAAGCACCGAGGTGAAATTTGCAAATTACTCGTATTACCTCGCTATAGAGGCAACGGTTTTGCAAAACAATTGATGAGTAGAGTTGAACAAATCGCGTGGGAATCAGGGTTAACACTTCTCACACTGGATACGGTGACTAAGGGCATGACGGTCAATTTATATCGCTCTTTAGGATGGCAGATCAGTGGTGAGATACCTCAGTTTGCATTATCAGTTAACGGCAATTTGGAATCGACGACACTGATGTTCAAGCTTAGGTCATAAAACTTAAATTCAATCTTATCCATTATTATTGATATGAAAATAGATATAAAACCCTACAAACCCAGTGATGCAGCAGAACTGCATAAAATATTTTATACCTCCATTCATTCTATAGCCGCTTCTTACTATACGAAGGAACAACTTGATGCTTGGGCACCAAAAATGTTCAAGGCTGAGGAATGGCAAAATAAAATGGATTTATTAATGCCATTTGTTGCTTATAGGGGGAATGAGATTGTTGGCTATGCGGACCTTCAAGATGATGGGTATATTGACCATTTTTTTGTTGCTCAGCCTTGTTGTGGCATTGGCACTGCACTGATTCATCAGATTATCAACGTAGCCCAATTTAAGAGGATTAATAAATTATGGGCTCATGTGAGCTTATCCGCTGAAATGTTTTTTAAAATCAACCAATTTGAAGTCATTAAGCGGCAGAAAGTGACTGTCAGAGGAATGGTGCTTCATAATGCGGTAATGGTGAGAATGTTATAACGATGGTGGTCTCTTTATGGTGATAAACAATATATGGCGATCAACAATGGCTAATAATAAACCCTAATAAAAGCGTATTTTTTCATTACATAACATTCTAAATAATGTGGCTTATTTTCAGCAACCATTAAGCCTTGGTAAATGTGAAAGGAAACATTGCTATATTGATAGCTACCTTTTTGTGAATACTCCACCTCTAACGTTTTTGTTTCGTGATCATCATGCACGGAATTCAATTCTGATTCTGCAGTATATAGCCTACCCATATGTCATTTCTCACGCCTAATAGAGGTATTTAATGCCAAGATTTAGAGGTTTCTAGGCACTAACCAATAATATTGATCTCTAAATTAGACTAATTCATAACAATAAGCATTAATTGCTAATGAATAATAATCTAAAAAAGATGATTTTTTATGTATTATGTTTTTAAATCAAAAGGTTAAATATATCACAGTACTGCTGGATTAATTGCATGATTAAATTGGATTATTTTTAAAAGGTCAAAATTAACAAATAATATTTATAATTGTTTTTATGCAGTTTTAAAGATAAAAAAATGGAGTTGTGAATATAATAAACACTATTTACTATCAGTTTACGAATGATTAACAAATAATATAAAATAGAATAGTTTTTTATTAGTAATATTGGTCGTGTATAAGGAATCATGTCGAAATGGCAATAACTAGAAGAAAATTTATTATCGGTGGTTCTGTAGTCGCTGTGGCTGCAGGTGCTGGAATTTTAACACCGATGTTGACTCGCGAAGGGAGATTTGTTCCAGGTAAGCCACGTTTTGGCTTTGTAGAAGGTACAGAAGGTGCGTTACCACAACAATCTGATGTGGTTGTTATTGGTGCAGGTATTTTAGGTGTAATGACAGCAATCAACCTTGCTGAGCGTGGCTTATCTGTTGTTATCGTCGAAAAAGGTAACATTGCGGGAGAGCAATCTTCACGCTTCTATGGTCAGGCTATCACCTATAAAATGCCAGATGAAACCTTCTTATTGCACCATTTAGGTAAACATCGCTGGCGCGAAATGAATGCAAAAGTGGGGGTTGATACCACTTACCGTACTCAAGGTCGTGTAGAAGTTCCTCTGGATGAAGAAGATCTGGTTCATGTAAGAAGCTGGATTGACGAAAGAAGTAAAAATGTGGGTTCAGATATTCCATTCAAAACTAGAATCATTGAAGGTAGCGAGCTAAATCAGCGTCTTCGTGGAGCGAAGTCTGACTGGAAAATTGCTGGTTTCGAAGAAGATTCCGGTAGCTTCGATGCTGAAGTCACTGCATTCGTGATGGCTGAGTACGCGAAGAAAATTGGTATTAAAATTTATACCAACTGTGCAGCGCGCGGTTTAGAAACTCATGCTGGCGTTATCTCTGATGTTGTGACTGAAAAAGGTGCGATCAAAACGTCTCAGGTTGTTGTTGCTGGCGGTGTCTGGTCTCGTCTGTTCATGCAAAATCTTGGCGTAGATGTTCCAACATTACCGGCTTATCAATCACAGCAATTGATCAGCGCAGCACCAAATGCACCGGGCGGGAACGTCGCTCTTCCAGGGAATATTTTCTTCCGTGAGCAAGCAGATGGTACTTATGCAACGTCTCCTCGTGTGATTGTGGCGCCTGTGGTTAAAGAATCCTTCACTTATGGCTATAAGTATCTGCCACTGTTAGCGATGCCTGACTTCCCAGTACACATTTCATTAAATGAACAACTGATTAACTCGTTTACACAAGATACGAGCTGGAAGTTAGATGAAGTGTCTCCGTTTGAGAAAAACCGAGACATGACCGCTTTACCGGATCTGCCAGAATTGAATGCTTCTCTGGAAAAACTGAAAACTGAGTTCCCTGCATTTAAAGACTCTAAATTAGTTGACCAATGGAGTGGAGCAATGGCTATCGCACCTGATGAAAACCCAATTATTTCTGAAGTTAAGGAATATCCAGGTCTGGTTATCAATACAGCAACTGGCTGGGGGATGACTGAAAGCCCAGTCTCAGCAGAAATCACTGCGGACTTACTGTTAGGTAAAGAACCGGTTATCAATGCTAAACCTTTCAGCTTATATCGCTTCTAATCAGAGCATCGTATATTGCTGATGTGAAGATGAAAAAGCCCTCATTTATGAGGGCTTTTTGTATAAATAGCAGATGAAAACTAAATAAACACAGTGCAGCCTTGGTCCTGTAATTGGTCAATAATACGAGGCTTAACCAAAAAATTATTCCATCGCAAATCCAGCTTTTCGAGCTGAGGTAAGTTAAGTAGGCAATCTGGCAGGCTGCTGAGGCAGTTAGCACGCAAATCTAAATACTGTAAAGAGGCTAATTCACCAATCGCGTCAGGGAGCTGAGTGAGTGAATTAAACCGTAGATTGAGCGTGGTGATATTCTTCAGTTGGGCTATATTGGGAGAGATATGACGAATTTGGTTGTTATTCAGATCAAGTATTCTGATCTTTTTTAAATAAAAGATATCATCAGGAATTTCCTGAATTGCATTATTCATTAAATGAACTTCACTCACTTGAGTTAACCCACTTAATTTACCTGAAATATCTGTAATTTGATTATTGTATAGGCGTAGTTCCTGCAAATTAATGAGGTGCGATAAGCAATCAGGAAGTTGGTTGAGCTTATTATCAGTCGCATTGAAGTAGCGTAAATTTTTCAATTTTTTCAATGAATCGGGCAATTCTTCGAAGCCATTATCACTCAGATACAGAAACTGTAAATGAGTCAACTCACCAATAACATCCGGTATTTGCGTTATTTGATTGTGCCCAAGATCGAGCATTTTCAGCTGAGTCAGTTTTTGCAATGAAGTCGGAATATAGGTTAATTGATTACAAGATAAGTTGAGAACTTGTAAATCAACACATTCAGATAAAATGCAAGGATACTCAGTTAAAGCATTGTTATAAGCACTAATGACATGGTAAGAGAATGGCGGAGTGACAAACGAATCGATGTTTTTATGATTGCTTGAATCCAGATTCAGATTCAAGCATGAGTTGGAATGTTGGTGTAACATCGAGAATCTCTCTGTTGAGGGAAGTATTGCAGGAACATTACCTATGAATTTATACACAGGCAATATTTTTGCAAAAAGAAATTCTTGAAAGGCAATCTTAGTCTAAGTCACCGAAATGCTTGGTAAATTGAGTTTCATATTGGCTAATAAAACGCTCGAGTTTTTCTGGGGTATCTTTAATGTTGGCTTCTGTGATCCCAGATTTTGTCATCGCTGTTTTTAATTTAGCTTCAGTACCTTCATTAATATCAATGTTAGCTAATACAAGGAAAATTGTTTTTAAATCATTGCAACCACTTTTAGTTTCACAAATGTTGGCGATTTTCTGTTCATTAGACATATAGATAGAATAGCTAAAGGCATCTTTAGTACAAACAACATCATTTCTTTCTTCCGAAGTCATATCTTTAGTTATGGCACTAAAAACACTGTTTGTCACATCCGTGTAGTTGCTATAAGCGGTACTATTTTTAGGGGTAGGTAGACCACTTTTAGTTAAACTCTGATTTGTCATCGGTAAGCAGGCTGAATTGGCGATAGCGCCAGATACTACCGTACCGCTTAACATGATGGATAAAAGTAATTTTTTGAACATAACAAACCTTTCGTTTTTTAAATGATAAAGTAACGTACAATTTAAGTGCAATTAAGGATATAGGATTAACGGTAGTCTTTAGATTTTATTTGGACTTTGTAATTGATATCTAATTATTTTGCATGCTTTGGAATGTTGGGTGTTTATACTTGTTTTTTTAGGTATAAAAAAGCCATTAGAATTTTATGAGCAATAGTAAACTATGCTAGCGAAGTACATATTAAACACCCTAGAGAAACCGGCTACTTGCGAAGTTATTTTTGAGCAACTCCAGCAAGATGTTCAATCAGAAGTTATGCAAGTTATTCGGCGGTGGCGTTTTCATGATGCTGTTATTCTTCAATGCACTGAAGAAATCGAGCTTTCTATTCCAAATAATGATAGTCAATGTCCTGAACGCTGGATTATCTGGCAGGTTATTGATTCTGCTGGTCGTTCCGTTTTTCCTCAAAGAAAAGAGTTTTTTAGTTTATGCCAACAAGCATTTTGGTTAAAAATGCAAATGGCGAAAGAGTCTGTAGAAATAGAAACGAATTAATGATGAATTTAGAATAGGCATTGTCATCATTTATGGTATTTTTCTTTTTACATCCTCACCGATTGAGAATAATCTTCTGGTAAATTGAGGCGTGTTAATTAAATTAACTGCATTTTTATAAGAAACTTAAAATACGATAGACAGTAAGATTGGTAAGTGAGAGTGTCACATGGCGATGGATAAAGTTAAAGAATTATTTGTAAATAATAGAGAATGGGCGACGTCCATTAAAGAGCAGGACCCTGATTTTTTTCGTCAGCTTTCAAAAGATCAACAACCTAAATTTTTATGGATTGGTTGCTCTGATAGCCGAGTTCCTTCTGAGAAACTCATAAAAGTGGGGCCTGGCGATCTCTTCGTTCATCGAAATATTGCGAATCTGGTTGTGCATACTGATCTTAATTGTTTATCAGCAATTCAATACGCCATCGATGTTCTTAAAGTCGAGCATATCATTGTGTGTGGGCATTATGGTTGTGGTGGGGTTGAAGCTGCTATTAATAATAAAGAATTGGGCTTAATTGATAATTGGTTACTGCATATTCGTGATATTTGGTTTAAACATAGCCGAATGTTAGGAGAGCTCAAACCCACTGAGCGAATTAATCGCTTATGTGAATTGAACGTGATTGAGCAAGTCTATAATTTAGGTCATTCCACAGTATTACAATCTGCTTGGAAACGAGGGCAGGATATTATGGTACACGGTTGGATATACGGTATTACCGACGGCTATTTAATCGATCTCGATATTACTGCGGATAGCCGAGCAAAACTTGAACTTTGTTACCGAGAAGCCATTGCAGCATTAACAACAAAAGCCCCGTTCACGACGGGCTGTTCTGCTAATTAATGGAATACAAAGCGCCGTTGAACAATACCGTTCCGCGGCGCTTTTTATGATGAATGATGTAGCAATCAAACGCGGGAAATTAAACGTTAACCACAACTCCAGCTCGGTATCTCACACTGTTTTATTTGTGTGTTTTCCGTTGAATTGATGGGCTTATGGTCAATGTGATTTGAAACTCATTTAGACAGTTTAAACATTTTGATTGTTTGTAAACAAATTTTAAAGAGACTAATATCCCTTTAAGTATGTATTTATCTTCCTTTGAATGGAGCTTTCTATGTCAATTTCAGCGCGTAACCAACTTGTCGGAGCCGTCCAGTCAGTTGTTGCTGGAGCGGTTAATGATGAAGTGGTACTGAGTTTAGGTAATGGTGAAACAATTTCCGCAGTGATCACAAAAAACAGTACTCAATTATTGGGGCTCGTGAAAGGTAAACAGGCTGTCGCAATTATTAAAGCGCCATGGGTTGTTTTAGTCTCTGATGAGCATGAATATGTGTTTTCAGCACGTAATCAGTTCAGCGGCCGTATTGATGAAATTGAAACTGGTAGTGTGAACGCCGTTGTTCATTTGACAACGAATGCCGGAACCAAGTTATCTGCTGTTGTGAC
Organism: Providencia sp. PROV208; assembly: GCF_028479465.1. Classification (NCBI taxonomy): domain Bacteria; kingdom Pseudomonadati; phylum Pseudomonadota; class Gammaproteobacteria; order Enterobacterales; family Morganellaceae; genus Providencia; species Providencia sp. PROV208. The sequence goes on from NZ_JAMPNS010000010.1 coordinate 256,922, forward strand.
GAATAATAGCGTCGAAGAGATGAAATTAGCGGCAGGAAGTAAAGTTACTGCTATTGTTAAAGCATCGAGTGTAATTTTAGCGACGAAAAAATAGATTAGACCGTCCTATATTATCAAGGTCGTAGTTCTTCTACGACCTATCTATTTTCCTATAACCTATCAATCAGAAAGTTGTTGCTTATAAAAAACAATTCGTTCAGTTTCAATAAATCCAAGAGATTGATGAAGTTTCTGTGAAATTTCGTTATCTAGATTGGTATCAGAAGCTAATTCTTTGCATGTATTCTTAATCGCCAATTGTTTGACATGGTTGATCAGGTCTTTAGCGTATCCTCGTTTTCTTGCATGAGGAGCGGTATAAATACCTTCTAAATAAGCGACTGGAGATGATGAGCAATCATTAACGTAATCCACTCGTATTGAGGTTTCTGCAAATGCGACGATCTGCTGATTATCATCAAAAGCAAAGAAGGCAGATAAATTCGGATTATTTAAAATATCTTTGATCTCAGATAAATGAGAACTTTCATCTGAAGTGGACCATAACGCTAAGCGTAATGCTAACCATTCAGTGATTAATTCAGACGTGCAAACTTTGGTCATAGTTTCTCATTCTAGATTCTAGTGCTAAAAATAAAAGTAAATTAAACAACGGTTAGATGCATAAATCCACCAGAAAAACGACCGCTTTCAGGAACAAAGCATAAGATTTTTTCGCCTTTATTTAAACGTCCTGAATGTAATAATTCATGGATCATGATATAGATTGAGGCAGAACCGGTATTTCCTCTTTCTGAGAGATTGGTAAACCAGCGTTCTTGAGGTATTGCAAAATTGAGGTCAGTTAAACATTCAGATACTGGCTGACGAAAATATTCGGATGAAATATGAGGAAGGAACCAGTCTATATTATTCGCTGAAATTCCATATTTCTCGATGACTTTTTGTAGTGGTTTTTTTAATGCTAAAGCAATGATATTTTCATTAAGTAAACGCACATCTTGTTTAATGGAAAAAATTGAACGTGCAATCCATTCTTCTTGTTTCAGTTGTTTCCAACCAATTAATTTTCCATCACTGTCTTTTTCTGCCCCAGCATACATACATGTAGGAATTTCATTCGCGTACGAGGAGATATCAATCCAGTCGATGCGTAATGACAAGCTATGTAGATTGGGTTTATTTTTTAGCAAGAATGCACCTGCGCCGTCAGAAAGCATCCAACGTAGAAAATCTTTTTCAAATGCAATCTCTGGGCGCTGAACTAATTGTTCGACCAATGCCATATTTTCAGCTTGGAAATTACGTGCATGTAAAACGGGGGAGATAACTTCTGATGCGGCGGCAACTGCATTAGTAGTTGTCCCTGAACTGACTGACAAATAAGCATATTTCAACGAAGTTAAGCCAGCTAAGCAAATACCTGATGTTGAAACAACTTCACAAGGTGTATTTCCTAGTTCGCCATGAACCATGACGCCGTGACCTGGCATGAGTTGATCGAGCAGAGTTGTACCTGTGGCTAGGCATTCAATATCATTGAGGGAAAAATCATTATCAACTAATCCATGGATGGATTTTGCAGTAACTTGTGCATTGTTGAAATTAGCCACACCAGAGGAAGGGTTGAGGACATAATGGCGCTTTTTAATTCCATTGCTTTTCAGCACAATTCGAAGGGAACGAGATGCTTTTTCACCAATATAACCTAAAACATGTTCTATATCTTTGTTATCAACGGCTTCACCAGGGAGGAATATGGACGTTTTTGTAATATAAGTATCAAGTTTACTCATGTGTTCCCTATTTATTTAAATTAAATATTCTAAATGTTGATGTGAACAAAGGAATATACCTAAAAATAATAATTGGATAATAAATAAAATATTTAACCAACTAATAAATAATGTGTTTTAAAGCGATTGGTTGGGTAATGAATTATATTGTTAAATATAGTCTTTATTTAAATTACGTAATAAAGCATCAATACCTTGGTGATAATAGTTTATGTCACTGATGTCATTATCCATATTTTGTCTATTTGATACAGCGAGCGCCGCGCCATGAGTAAAATCGACTAAAATATACATCCATAATGTGGCTTGTTCTGGGATGAGGCTTAATTTCATTGCAAGGTTGATGAGCGTATCTGTGATCCGCTTTGCTTGTTCTGGAAATGTATTGGGATGATTAAATATTGATAATGTCAGCTCAGGGTAGCGTACAATATAGCCTCGATATTCAGTTAATAGCTGCTTTATTTGTTCAGACGGTGTACCCGATAAATTGGGTTTAATATCAGCATATAGATGATTGGCAATGGATTTGACCAAACATTCTTTATCTTCAAAGTAGTAATAAATTGTCATGGGATTGATCCCCATTTCTTTTGCGAGCGCTCGCATACTCAACGCTAAAAATCCATGAGAATCGATAAACTTGATTGCCGCATTTATGATGATTTCAGCAGATATTTTTGGCTGTTTTTTACTGGGTCTTCCTACACTTCTTGTGGTCGCTATTTTATTTTGCATTGTCATTGTTGTATCTCATAGTGGGATTGTACAAATCCTGAGGCAAATGTTGTGGTCTGTATATGGCGTAAATGAATGTCGTTAGGAATTTCACCAAATAATGGGCGACCAGATCCTAACAAAATAGGAATTTTCGTGATGATGAGATCGTTAATTAAACCATCAGAAATAAAGGATTGGATGACTTTACCACCATCAATATAGGCACGATGATGACCTTCAGATTCTAGCTTGTTCATAATTTCTTTCGGGGATAAATCCAGAAAGTATACTTTACCGATTAATTCATCAGGGATGGTTTCTTGGGCGAGTGTTTTTGATAGCACAATAACAGGACGATGATAAAACCAAGGCTGGATATGTTTGATGGATTCGTAGGTACCTCGACCCATAATAATCACATCAATATTAGCCATAAATTCATCATAGCCATGATCTTCTCCCTTTGAATCTAATTGGAGTAACCAATGAATATCACCGTTATCACGGGCGATGAATCCATCAAGGCTAGTGGCAATAAAAACATGTCCGGTAGTCATTATCATTTTCCCCTTCAATTTATTATACGATGTATAATAAATTGAAGCGAAAATAATACAATAGAAACCGCGTGGAATTCATTGCTAAGATAAAATGCATAAAATTGAGTGAGAAAGAGATTGAAGGGTATATTGACAAAGCATGAACAAAGATTAGAATGATTCTCAATTGGTCTCTACGACTCGTAAGCGTTTACGTAAATCAACGCATATAACGTTGTTGTACCAACAGTTATATGCTGTTGTGTACTTGCTGATTTACGGAGATTTTATGTCGTATCAAGATCGTAATTTTGTATTAGGTATCCCTAAGCTTCCAATGCGAGCCTTATTTTTTTTGGTTCCTTTCTTCCTATCCCTAGTCATGAGTGGCATTGTTTCTCTTATTAGTACAATAAGAGCATTGGGTTTTACATCCGAAATTTATGCGCCTTGGATGAGCTCATGGGGACTTTCATGGATGATTGCATTTCCTACGGTGTTATTTATCTTGCCGATTGCAAGACGTATTTCGTTGCTGCTTGTTAAGCAAGTTTAATTTAATGTACCGCCCAATATTGGGCGGTATTGTTCATGACTTAATTTGGAAAGCCTATTGTTATGCCATTAAAAATTCTTGGGTTGTTTTTTTTAACCGCGATAGCGGAAATAGCGGGGTGCTATTTTCCATATTTATGGATGAAAAAGCAGGGGAGTCCGTGGTTGTTACTACCAGCAGTGCTCTGCTTAATGCTGTTTGTTTGGCTATTAACTTTGCATCCTGAAGCCAGTGGACGTATTTATGCCACTTATGGTGGGATTTATATTGTCACGGCATTGATCTGGCTAAAAGTGGTTGATGGTGTTTCCCTTGCTGTTACTGATTGGGTTGGCGCTTTCGTCGTATTACTGGGCGCTGGAATTATTATCAGTGGATGGAAATAGCCAGTGAGTAAAGTTATTTATCCTTTACTCGCTATGATTAATTAGCTTCGGATAAAAATTCTGCTTTGTCATATATTCCCCAATGACCTTCTAATCCAAGGGAAAAGGCGACGTGTTTATCATCGGTGATGATTCTGATAATTTTATGTGCAAATTGCTCCGAATGCTTATCTAAATGCCTTATCTCAGAAAAAGTAATTGGTTCAATATGACTTTGCCCATCAAATAGACGGTGATACTCTTGTTTGAAGATCTTTTGACGAATATCTGCTAATGACAGCGGTGCATTTTTTGCATCATTCCAAGTCATAACAATAGAGAAGACATTTTTATTAAAAAAATCTAATCCAAGTTTACTGGTATTTCTAAAGAAATGATTTTGGACTAATTCAAATAATCCGATAATGTAATTATCTAAATCGACGTTTTTATTATTTTTGAGTTCGGTTATTTTTTTCTTGAAATCAGTTAATGAAGTGCAATTTATAATGTTATTTTTAGTAATGAAATCGTATAACTCTTGACTGTCAACTGAGCTAGAGGTGTTTTTAATAATAAGTTTTTTAATAGCTTTGTTTTTTCTTCTATTGAGATTTCTTTGCTATGTATATATTTGAATAAATCGATCTTATGGCTTGATTTATTTAGATACTCTTTCCATGCATGTAAATAAGGCGCTAGGTTTTTATTACCAACATATAAATAATGCTTGGGTTTATTTTCATATAATGCATCAATAAAATTATCGACTTGTCGGAATAAAAGTTGATAAATATAATCCCTATGGCTTAATTGATAATTAAAGGTCTCTTTAACTAAATCTAATTTAGTATTGAAGTTAGAAATTGTAGTAATAGCTTTCCTAGGTTTCGTTGAATAAAGGTAATGGCAGTTATTTAGCTGCTGCGCAGCAAATCCATATACTGCAATGCCTTGAGCAGTAGACTTATCATGATGATTTTGAAGCCTATTCTTGATAATATCTCTTAGTGCATTAAGGGGTTGGGGATTTGTTAATATAAGCTCGTCCATATCAAGGCTTAATAGGCATGATGATGTGGATTTAATTGTATTAATACTTGGGGCTAAATTTTTAGCAACTCGCCAGCTTGTGGGGATTTTATGAATATTAAATATTAATCATTTTAATTTAAAAATGCCTGCAAAAATGATTATTTATATCTAAAAATATTAAATGAGGCTAAGGCATAGGTATAAACCACAATATAACGGCTCATGTTGACATAAACTAAATATATTTTAGTCTCCTACGGAAATAATGATTTCTATAATCCAAATATTTTTCCTAATTGATCTGAATCAATTTAACAAAAATTACTCATTAAGTGGTAATTTTAATGGCTGATTAACTACCTAAATGACATTAATTAACCTTTATTTTCACTTTCATTGATTTTAGGCAATATATGATTACAAGTGACTGATATTCTCTCCCGCGAATATACAAAAATAAAAAGAGGTTAATAATGAACGTCAGTCGCAGAAAGTTTTTTAAAATCTGCGCCGGCGGGATGGCAGGTACAACTGTAGCTGCGTTAGGTTTTATGCCAGGAATGGCAATGGCTAATGTACGTGAAAATAAATTATTGCGTTCTAAAGAAACGCGTAATACTTGTACCTATTGTTCCGTGGGTTGTGGATTGCTGATTTATAGTATGGGTGATGGGGCCATGAATGCTCGCTCAGCCATCTTCCACGTTGAGGGCGATGCTGATCATCCTGTGAATCGTGGTGCTTTGTGTCCGAAAGGCGCAGGGTTACTGGATTACATTCGTAGTGACAGTCGTTTACGTTATCCTGAATATCGTGCACCAGGCTCGAATAAATGGGAACGCATTAGCTGGGACGATGCCTTTACACGTATTGCCCGCTTAATGAAAGATGATCGTGATGCCAATTTCATTGAAAAAAATGAACAAGGTGCCACAGTCAATCGCTGGTTATCGACAGGGATGCTTTGTGCCTCTGCGGCTAGCAATGAAACGGGAATGTTAACCCAAAAATTCGCACGATCGCTCGGTATGCTAGCGGTCGACAACCAAGCGCGTGTCTGACACGGACCAACGGTAGCAAGTCTTGCTCCAACATTTGGTCGCGGTGCGATGACCAACCACTGGGTTGATATTAAAAATGCCAATGTGATTGTGGTGATGGGCGGTAATGCCGCTGAAGCTCACCCTGTCGGATTCCGTTGGGCGATTGAAGCGAAAAATAATAATGATGCAACCTTGATTGTGGTGGACCCGCGTTTCACGCGTACCGCATCGGTCGCGGATCATTACGTGCCAATTCGTTCAGGAACGGATATTACCTTCCTTTCAGGCGTACTACTTTATCTGATTGAAAATAATAAGATAAATGCAGAGTACGTTCAAAACTATACGAATGCATCTTTGATTGTCAGAGATGACTTTGACTTTAATGATGGGTTATTCAGCGGTTATGATGCTGAAAAAGGTCGTTACGATAAGACCAGCTGGAACTATAAATTCGATGAGAATGGTCATGCATTACGCGATGACACATTGCAAGATCCGCGCTGCGTTTGGAATCTGCTAAGAAAACACGTTTCTCGTTATACTCCTGATATGGTAGAGAAAATCTGTGGTACTCCACAGGCTGATTTCTTGAAAGTATGTGAAATTTTAGCCACAACAAGTGCAGCGGATAAAGCGGGTACTTTCCTCTACGCACTTGGCTGGACTCAACACACTGTTGGTGCACAAAATATTCGCACCATGGCAATGATCCAATTGCTGTTAGGTAATATGGGGATTTGTGGAGGTGGGGTGAATGCACTGCGCGGGCACTCAAATATTCAAGGCTTAACGGATTTAGGTCTTCTCTCCACGAGTTTACCGGGCTACTTAACGTTACCTTCTGAAAAACAGTTAGATGTTGATAGCTATTTAGCGGCGAATACACCAAAAGCTACATTGCCAAATCAGGTCAACTATTGGAGTAACTACCCTAAATTTTTCGTCAGTTTGATGAAGTCGTTCTATGGCGATGCTGCTCAACCTGAAAACCAATGGGGTTATGATTGGTTACCTAAATGGGATCAAGCTTATGATGTCATGAAGTATTTTGACATGATGAGCAAAGATAAAGTCACAGGCTATATATGCCAAGGCTTTAACCCAGTTGCCTCGTTCCCAGATAAAAACAAAGTGGTTAGCTGCTTAAGTAAGCTGAAATATTTAATTGTGGTTGATCCATTAACCACAGAAACAGCGAACTTCTGGCAGAACCACGGTGAAATGAACGACGTTGATCCTGCCTCAATTCAAACAGAAGTTTTCCGCCTACCGTCTACGTGTTTTGCGGAAGAAGATGGCTCTATAGCTAACTCGGGTCGCTGGTTACAGTGGCACTGGAAAGCAGCGGATGCCCCGGGTGAGGCGCGTAATGATGGTCAGATTTTAACGGGTATTTTGCATAAAATCCGTGAAATGTATGAGCAAGAAGGTGGTAAAGGTAGTGAGCCATTACTGCAAATGCGTTGGGACTATAAACGCCAATTCCATCCAGAATCGGAAGAAGTGGCGAAAGAAAACAACGGTGTTGCACTGGTGGATTTATATGACGCTGATGGCAACTTACAAGCCAAGAAAGGCGAGCTTCTGAATTCATTTGCACTGTTACGCGCAGATGGTTCAACGGCTTCTTCTTGTTGGATCTACACCGGTAGCTGGACTGAGAAAGGTAACCAGATGGCGAATCGCGATAACAGCGACCCATCCGGTATTGGTAATACATTGGGTTGGGCATGGGCATGGCCATTAAACCGCCGTGTGATCTATAACCGCGCTTCCTGTGATACCAAAGGTAAACCGTGGAATAAAGATCTGGTTCTGATTGAGTGGAACGGTAAGAAGTGGGTTGGAAACGATGTGCCAGACTTTAACGCGTCGGCGCCAGAAGTGGGAACCGGTCCGTTTATCATGCAACCAGAAGGTTTAGGCCGTCTGTTTGCGATTGATAAAATGGCAGAAGGTCCATTCCCTGAGCACTACGAGCCATTTGAAACGCCATTGGGAACTAACCCTCTGCATCCAAATGTGGTCTCTAACCCTGCTGCGCGAATTTTTGAAGATGACAAGAAACGTCTTGGTAATCACAAAGAATTCCCTTACGTCGGAACCACTTATCGCTTAACGGAGCATTTCCACACTTGGACGAAGCATGCGCGTTTGAACGCAATTGCACAACCAGAGCAGTTTGTGGAAATCAGCGAAACCTTAGCCAAAGCCAAAGGCATTGCTTTAGGGGACAAGGTGAAGGTGAGTAGCAAACGTGGCTTTATTAAAGCGATTGCCGTGGTTACACCACGCCTGCAAACCTTAATGGTTGATGGTAAACCGATTGAAACCGTCGGGCTTCCTATTCACTGGGGCTTTGAAGGTGCAACGCAAAAAGGCTTTATTACCAATACGTTGACGCCATCTGTGGGGGACGCTAACTCTCAGACTCCTGAGTATAAAGCGTTTTTAGTTAACATTGAGAAGGTGTAAGGGAGGGAACTATGTCCATGCAATCTCAAGACATTATTAAACGTTCCGCGACCAACAGTATTACGCCTCCACCACAGGCGCGTGACGATAAATTTGAAGTTTGTAAGCTCATTGATGTGTCATCCTGTATTGGCTGTAAAGCTTGTCAGGTGGCATGTTCTGAATGGAATGATATCCGCGATGAAGTCGGTCACTGTGTTGGGGTTTACGATAACCCAACAGATCTGAGTGCCAAATCTTGGACGGTAATGCGTTTTAGCGAAACCACTGAGCAAGGCAAGCTAGAATGGCTAATCCGCAAAGATGGTTGTATGCACTGCACGGATCCGGGCTGTTTGAAATCGTGTCCATCAGCGGGCGCAATCATTCAATATGCTAACGGTATTGTGGATTTCCAATCAGAGCACTGTATTGGTTGTGGCTACTGTATTGCGGGCTGCCCGTTCAATATTCCACGATTAAATCCAAAAGATAATCGTGTGTATAAATGTACGTTGTGTGTGGATCGTGTGGCAGTCGGACAAGAACCTGCTTGCGTGAAAACATGTCCAACGGGAGCCATTCGCTTCGGTACCAAAAACGAAATGTTGGAATACGGTGCTGAACGCGTTGAAAAACTTCAAAAACGTGGCTACGCCCAAGCGGGCATTTATGATCCTGAAGGCGTGGGAGGAACCCATGTGGTGTATGTGTTACATCATGCGGATAAACCTGAGCTGTATCACGGGTTACCAAAAGATCCAAAGATTGATACCCCAATTAATCTATGGCAAAGCATCCTGAAACCATTATCGGTTGCAGGCTTTATCGCCACATTTGCGGGGCTGATTTTCCACTATGTGGGTATTGGTCCAAACAAAGAAGTGGATGATGAAGAGGAGAAAGATGACCATGAGTAAAAAGAGCAAAATGATCGTTCGGACGAAATTTATTGACCGAGCGTGCCACTGGACAGTGGTTATCAGCTTCTTCTTAGTTGCATTGTCAGGGATTGCGTTATTTTTCCCAACCTTAAAGTGGCTAACCGAAACATTCGGTACGCCACAAATGGGTCGAATTCTGCATCCTTTCTTCGGTGTGCTAATTTTTGTCGTACTGATGTTTATGTTTGTGCGCTTTGTGAAACATAATATTCCGGATAGAAAAGATATTCCTTGGATCCTGAATATTGTTCAAGTTCTCAAAGGCAATGAACATGAAGTTGCGGATGTGGGCAAATATAACGCGGGTCAAAAGATGATGTTCTGGAGCATCATGAGTATGATTTTTGTACTCTTGGTCACCGGTATTATCATGTGGCGCCCTTATTTTGCGCATTTATTCCCAATCTGGATGGTACGTTGGAGTATTTTAGTTCACGCATTGGCAGCGATTATTCTGATCCACGCCATTTTAATCCACATGTATATGGCTTTCTGGGTTAAAGGGTCTATCAACGGCATGATTGAAGGTAAAGTCAGCCGCCGTTGGGCGAAGAAACATCACCCACGTTGGTATCGTGATGTTGAGGCGAAAGAAGACGCAGCGGAAGCGAAAAAAGGTCAATAATTTCGATATTATTAAGTAATATAGAGCCACTGTTATTTCATGATAACAGTGGCTTTTTTTATTCGCAAAATGACTTATTTTGAACCCAATACAGGGTTAATTTCAGGAGGGAAAATGGTTCAATTGGTAAGAGTATCTGCAAGTAATCAACATGATATTGCGTTAATTAATGAGTTATATGACATTTCTTTTCCTGACCATGAAAAGCGCTCTATCCGAGGACGGGAGTCATTATTGCCTTTGGAACAGTTTTATTTGTATAAAATTGTCGATAACAATCAATTCGTTGGATTCATTGGTGGATGGCTTATTGAGACTTTTTTCTATATAGAGCATTTTGCGATTGCTCAACATATTCGTGGTGCAGGCTATGGTCAAAAATCCCTGAGTGCCCTGTGTCAGTTATACCCTAGGATTGTCTTAGAAATTGATCCGTTGGTAGATGAAGTGGCAAGAAAGCGCCTTCATTTTTATGAGAAAAATGGGTTTATCAAAAATGATTATTCCCACCATCATCCGAGCTATAACGACAAGTACACGCCTCATAAATTAGAAATTTTAAGTTTGCATTCACCTTTTACACAGGATGAATATCAAACATTTAACCAATTTCTCGTGAATACCGTGATGAACCGCAACTTTTTATAAGTATGTACCTGCCTTGATGCAAAGCCAGTGACGATGCTAACTTAGTATTGAATCTGGATTATTTTGCTAAGCGCATATGCAACAAAGGAAATGGATTTCCTTCACCATCGGTATCTGAACGAGCATATTGAACAAACCCCATGTGTTGGTAAAAGCCAACGGCTTGAGGGTTTTGTTCATTCACATCAACTTCATTAACACCTAGCTGCTCAATAGCATAATTCAGCAATTGTTTACCGATGCCAGTTCCTCTCGCTTGCGGGGAAATAAACAGCATTTCGAGTCGATTTTCCCCAGCCCCTAAAAATCCAGCAACTTCACCTTGTGGATTTAAAGCGACAAAAACAGATAAGTTAGGTAAATATTGCTCTCTAATTGGTTTTTTTAACAGTTCGATGTTTTTTTCGGGTAGAAAATCATGGGTTGCTCTCACTGAGGCTTCCCAAACACGCATGATTTCATCGTAATGATTAACGGTAGCTGGTTGAATATTCATTGCATTTTATCCTTATATAGAGAATTTATCTTAGATAGTCAGGTTAGAAAGTCAATATCTGATGGCTATTTTGGTTATGGGGCGTTTTTGGGATATTACTCTCAGAAAAAAAAGATAACTTATTCATTATTAGAGGATATGTTTTCGAAATTAATATAAGCACTATACTCATATTTTATCGTAGCGCTTATTACCCGATTTTGTTAACCCATTTAAAAACCATGGTAGGAGTATGTTAATGAAATATAAAATGCTAACAGTGTGTTTATCGGCTGCATTATTAACACCAATGGCCCCCGTTTTTGCAAGCACAGATAATGCTCAAAATATGGAATTGAATCAAGTATTCGTATTAAGTCGCCATAATTTACGCACTCCTATTGTTAACACAGGAATTCTCACTGAAATAACAGACAAAAAATGGCCTGCATGGGATGCGGAAAGTGGCTATTTAACGACAAAAGGAGGCGCTCTGGAAGTGTATATGGGGCATTACTTTAGAGAGTGGCTCGACAGCAATAAGCTCTTTGCTAATGAATTATGCCCAACCAGTAGCGATGACGTTTATGTTTACACCAACAGCCTACAAAGAACCATTGCAACAGCCCAGTTCTTTACTGCGGGAGCATTCCCAGGGTGTAAAGTGAATATCCATCATAAGCCAGAAATTGGCACGATGGACCCTGTATTTAATCCAATTATTACTAACAGTTCTCCTGAGTTTAAAAAGCAAGCGATCGATGCGATGGAATCCCATCTTAAAGGGCTTAATTTAAAACCCGGCTATGATGAATTAGACAATGTTCTGAATATTAAAGATTCGAAAAAGTGCGCCACCGATAAGTTGTGTAATTTAGCCACACCGAAAAATAGTTTTATCATAGAAGCTGAAAAAGAACCTGGTGTGAGTGGACCGTTAAAAATGGCTAACTCAGCGGTTGATGCTATTGATTTACAATATTATGAAGGTTTCCCAGAGAAAGATGTGGCATGGGGAATGGTGAATAGTGATGAAAAATGGAAAAAGCTCAACACACTAAAAAATGGTTATCAAGAAACATTATTCACACCAAAAATCATCGCAAAAAATGTGGCACATCCAATTCTGAGTTACATGGATAAGGGTTTTGTTTCTGTGAATAAAGGCGAAACTGCCAAGTTTATTTTCTTAGTGGGGCATGACTCAAATATTGCATCAGTCTTGTCAGCCATGGATTTCAAACCCTATCAATTACCGCAGCAATACGAACATACACCAATTGGTGGGAAATTAGTCTTCCAACGTTGGACCGATAAAAAAGAGACTAAGGATTACGTGAAGATCGAATACGTTTATCAAACTGCCGATCAGCTACGTGATAGCGCGTATCTTTCATTAGATACACCACCAAAACATGTGACTTTAGAGTTGAAAAATTGCCCAATTGATAAAAATGGTTATTGTTCATGGGAAGATTTTGAAAACGTCATGAAAGCAGCATTAAAACAGTAATATCAAAGAGATAATATGTAAAAAACCCTGCTCTTTGGAGCAGGGTGTGAAAGAGTCACGAAAATGTTTATGAGCGTCTAATTTACCCCAAATGCCGAAGGAAAGGGCTTATAAATTGTATGGAATTACCATTTAGTGTAACAAACTTTAAGCCTAGCCATTCGGCGAGTTAAAATAGCGTTTTACTCTGACATTGACCCTTTTGATGGATTAGCGAACCACTAGAACGCTCGTTTTCGCATAACGTACAACTGAGGCTGCGTTCGAGCCTAATAAGTAAGTAGACATACTAGGACGACGTGAGCCAAGCAATATCACATCTGCTTTAATATCTTCTGCCGTTGCGAGAATTTCATCTTTAACGGATCCAACAACTGCTTTTACTTGCACTTTATCTGCTGGGACAGAGAATAGTTTCACTTTCTCTTTCAGCTCATTAAGAATGATATCTGCTTGTTTTTGATCATCAGGAAAATCACTTGGCAGGATGGTACCGCCATAGCGTAAATAATTGGAGATAGGTGCAGTTACAGCGAGAAAGTGGACAGTTGAGTTGTGCATTTTTTGCAATGCATTGACATGTGGAACTAACATTTCGGTGAGTGAGTCTTCGGTAACATCAATAGGAACTAAAATTGTATTGTACATAATATCTCCTTTTTTCTTTTATATTATAAGTTTAGATCAATTTAATCAGTTTTGATATTGATTGTTAATAAATTAATATTAATCAAATTCGATTAAAAATGCTGTGAGCGAAGGTACGTAATTGATGGGAATAAACACGATAGGATAGAAAAACGGTAATTGGAGAGCGATATATTACCGTTCTTAATAGTCAGTACTATTTTTTGGTGACTTTAGGTTTTACGGGTTCTTTTTCCGAGCAAGCCTGCTTTAAACCACCTTTACAGGCTTTATCAAGATATTCAGCACCGAGTTTGTCATTGAATTCCGTCCCTTCACCATTTTGTAGCATTTTTCCTACTTGATATTGGGCTGGTGGGAATTTTTTATCAGCGGCTTTTTGGAACCATTCAAAGGCGATAAGGTAGTTTTGCTTTACACCTGCCCCTTGGTAATAGAATTGTCCCATATAATTCAGTGCTTCAGGGTTACCCTTATTTGCGGATTTTTCAATCCAGCTATAGGCGGTTTCAAAATCACTAGGAACACCATTGCCATTAAGGTACATATCCCCAAGAAACAGTTGAGCATCCGCATTACCTTTATTGGCCGCCATTGTTAGCCATTTCTTTGCCTTCGGATAATCTTGCTTAATTTCGTTACCGACATAGTAACCAATACCGAGCATAACTTGGGCTTTAACATCCCCTTTTTGTGCTTGTTGCTCGATTTGTTTAATAACTTCAGGAGGAACTGGGGCTGCAATACTTAAATTTAGTGAAAATATAAATAAAGAGACGAACGCTAATAATCGTAACATGGTGCTTTTCCGCATCTTAAGTTGGCTATGAATATCCTTATTTCAAGATAAACTCGAAACGGTGTTGACAGTTATTGGTAAGAAAAGATAACCATCAAAGTATCAATTACTCTACTTCTATACTCTGTAAATATCAACGTTCCAGCAAAAATACAGTTTAGGCGAGTTTTTTACGCATTATAAGTGAATGTCAAAAGTGTTTTCTTTGTTAATGGTTATTAAAATTACCGTATTGAATAACTATAAAATTGAATTGATGAAAATAAAATATCATTCGAAATAAAGAACTAGTTTTTTATTTTGAAATTTAACAAGAGAAATACAAACTACGGAATTATTGCAAAGAATAATAGCAATTATCATGAGCTCTTGTGATGTTTCGCACGAAATAAATGGTGAATTGTTGAAATTGTTAAGACGAGTTTTTTTATTGTAAAAAGACTAACGCTTTTAAAAACAATAGGTTATGCCCATCCTTGTTGAAAACAACGAATTGGGATTATTTCTGTCGATGGATAGAGATATTTACGTCGGTTTGCTCTTTTTGTAGAAAAAATTTCTCTTTATTGGGGGTTTTATAGGGAAATAAAGAGATAATTTTTCTCTCTCATATCCTCTATGATGGAGTCATCATAATAGCCTGCAAATAATTAAGGTTATTGAAAGAAATAACCACTTAAGTCGCATCTAAAACAAAAAATTTCTCTTTTAAGCGTTCAACAATATTAAGTGAGTAACTATGGCTACGATCCCTACAATAGATAATGTTGATGACAGAAAAGCTTCTACGGCTGCTTCCCGTGCAGGAATGACACAAGAACAATGGCGTGCTGCCATTAAGTTTGACGGTACAGATGTCGGCTGGGTGATCATGAGTATCGGGATGGCAATTGGGGCGGGGATAGTTTTCCTCCCAGTGCAAGTTGGATTGATGGGGCTATGGGTATTTTTGCTTTCATCCGTTGTCGGTTATCCTGCAATGTATTTATTTCAGCGTTTATTTATTAACACCTTAGCTGAGTCACCAGAATGTAAAGATTACCCAAGTGTCATTAGTGGGTATTTAGGTAAAAACTGGGGCATGTTTCTCGGGGCGTTATATTTCGTTATGTTGGTGATTTGGATGTTTGTTTATTCGACAGCAATTACTAATGACAGCGCATCTTATTTTCAAACTTTCGGTGTAACGGATGGGTTATTATCTGAAAGTCCTTGGTATGGTTTAGTTCTGATTTGTATTTTAGTTGCAATTTCGTCTCGCGGTGAAAAGCTGTTATTTAAACTGTCTAGTTTTATGGTGCTGACTAAATTATTCGTGGTTGCAGCATTAGGTATTTCAATGGTGGGGATGTGGCACCTGTATAATGTAGGCTCATTGCCACCAATTGGGCGTTTATTTAAAGAAGCCGTTATAACGTTACCTTTTACGTTAACCTCTATTCTGTTTATTCAAACATTAAGTCCGATGGTCATTTCATTCCGTAGCCAAAACGTAAATCGTGAAGTTGCACGCTATAAAGCGCTACGAGCTATGAATATCGCTTTTGTTGTTTTATTTTGTACCGTCTTTTTCTATGCAGTGTCATTTACGTTAGCCATGGGACATGATGAAGCGGTTAAAGCGTATGAGCAAAATATTTCTGCATTAGCGATTGCAGCAAAATTCTTCCCTGGCGGTTGGGTGACTGTGGTCAGTGTTATGTTGAATATTTTTGCGGTAATGACGGCATTCTTTGGGGTTTACTTAGGGTTTCGCGAAGCCACGCAGGGTATTGTGATGAATATTTTGCAACGCATGATGCCGGTAGAGCGCATTAATGAGAACTGGGTGAAAAATGGCATTATGATATTTGCGGTACTGCTGGCATGGGGAGCGATTATTCTCAATGCACCGGTGCTTAGTTTTACCTCAATTTGTAGCCCAATTTTCGGGATGGTGGGTTGTTTAATTCCAGCGTATTTAGTTTATAAAGTTCCTATGTTGCATAAATATAAAGGTATCTCTTTATACCTCATTATTTTCACAGGGATTTTATTGTGTATCTCTCCATTCTTAGCATTCGCTTAATGTTAAATACGTAAATAATGTGCGCTCTATCTGAATGATCGGGCGCACATTTTTTATTGTACTTAAGCGTAATAAAGAAAAGTGATTATTGCTCAAATAACGGGGTTGGCTTGCCGTTGTCATCGATAGCCACGAAATTAAATTGTCCGTGGATTACCTCTTCGCGTCCTTCCGCGTACATATCTTCTAAAAAGATAGAGACATTAACGGTAAGGCTAGTTCTACCGACACGGATCACTTTACCAACTAATTCAACAATGGTGCCTGATGGAATCGGGTGCGTAAAATTGATTTTTTCTGTCGAAACGGTTACCAGTCTTTTACGGCAAAAACGGGTAGCGGTAATAAAGGACACTTCGTCCATCCACGCTAATGCGGTGCCACCAAACAATGTGCTGTGATGGTTAGTGGTGGTTGGGAAAACCACTTTAGAGACATGAGTAACAGATTGTTCAATTTTTTGTTTGATTACATCATCAACGTTGGAACACATATTTAAGCCTTACTTTGAATTCTCACTATTTAAATGTCGAACCAGCAAACTAATTACTTGCTGCAACATTAATGTGCGTATCATTAATGTTGCGAATAAGTGTAATCCTGATCACAAATAAATACAGTGATTAATCAAACATGAATCGTTCCGGCTAGAAAGAGTGTCGCTTTTCCCGTCAATTTGACGCGATTTTGTTCAACCAAACAGTGTATTTTTCCACCACGCTCAGAAATTTGATGACCTAATAACGAATTTTTCTGTAAGCGCTTAGCCCAAAGTGGGGCAATCGCACAGTGGGAAGTTCCTGTGACGGGATCTTCATCGACGCCTTTGGCAGGGGCAAAATAGCGAGAAACAAAGTCACATTGATCATCAGTGCTTTTTGCTGTGATGGTTAGGCCCTGTAAGGGAAGCTTAGCGAGTCTCAACATATCTGGGTGGCAATGTTGCACTTGCTCTGATGAATCGACAAAACAGATGTAGCGGTCTTTGGCTAAATAGAGTTCAGAAATGGTTGTGCCGAGAATGTCATTTAATTGAGGATATTGGCTTAGATTCGCTGGCTCACACGCTAAAATTGGAAAGTCTAATGTGAAGCCGTTTTGGTTTTTGTAGACGGTCAGCTCCCCAGATAAGGATTGGAACACAATTGGGTTGATAGGGTGCTGTTTAAATCGGTTTAGAATATAGGATGCCGCAAGGGTGGCATGACCACACAGTTTGACTTCCATTAGTGGTGTAAACCAGCGGATGTGCTCACCAACTAAAAAGGCTGTTTCAGATAAATTAATCTCGGCGGCAATGGCGATAAGTTTGTCATCTGGCAGCCATTCATCGAGCAGGGCAATGGCGGCAGGGTTGCCATGAAATAGGGTATCAGTGAACGCATCGACATAATAAATCGGAAAAGATTGTGAGCTCATGGTAAAAATCCTTGAGAGGAAATAACTCATTATGGTTAGAAAAGTAGAAGGAGAGTATCACGAGATTGGCGATATAGAGGAGAGGTTGGCGCAATAATTTTTGTGATTATTACGCCAACAGAATAATGTCTAATTATAGGGAATATTACTTCGCGTTAGCTTCGTTTCTATCCGCGTTTTTCAGCATTTTTCTCACAGGAATAATCAGAGCGGCTAACACAATGGCGCAGATCACCAGTGCGATAGAAACGTGAGAGAATAGCTCAGGCATAGAATCCAATTGGTCTTTACGGATATTACCACCCATGATACCTGCCGCTAAGTTACCTAGCGCGCTTGCACAGAACCATAATCCCATGACTTGTCCACGCATTTTTTGCGGAGCCAGTAATGTCATGGTTGCCAGTCCAATTGGGCTTAAACATAGCTCACCTAAGGTCAGTAATAAGATACTGCCCACTAACCAGAATGGGGATACACCAGATTGTGTCGCAAGAACTTGGTTAGCTGCCACCATCATGATAGCAAAACCACCCGCAGCAAACAGGATACCAATGACAAACTTGGTCATGCTGCTTGGGTTCAGATTACGCTTGGCTAATGATGGCCAGAACCAGCTGAAAATAGGTGCTAACAGGATGATAAACAAGGCGTTGATTGACTGGAACCAAATCGTTGGGATTTCAAAATTACCCCATTGGCGATCGGTGTAGTCGCGCGCAAAGATGTTAAATGATGTTGGTTTTTGCTCAAACGCAGACCAGAAGAATGCCGCAGCAATTAACAGAATCAAGCAAGCGAGTAAACGGGAGCGTTCGCTACTGTTTAAACCTGCGCAGAAGAACATAAAAATAAAGTAGATGCCCACACAAGTAGAGATAATGTAAGCAGAACTTTTTGCAATCACCGTAGGGTTGAATGGAATCGTCCCGTTATTGATTAATACGACTAGTACTGCCAGTGCCGCCATTGCAACCGTAACCCATTTACCGACATTTTTACGTTGCACAGTAGGGTGGTTCCAAGTGGAATCTAAGCCAACTTCTTTGTCATAACGACGCATTTGTGGAATCGCGTAGAAACGGAAGATAAGCAGGGCGACTAACATACCCAAGCCACCCAAGCCAAAGCCTAAGTGCCAACCGTATTTCTCATGTAATGGGCCAATAATTAATGGGGCAATAAATGAGCCCATATTGATACCCATATAGAACAGAGAGAAGCCGCCATCACGACGGGTATCTTCTTTCTTATATAAAGTACCGACCATGACAGTGATACAGGTTTTAAATAGACCCGTACCGAGGACAATCAGCAGTAAACCGATAAAGAAGAAGGTATTGGTGAAGAGTGCAGACAGCGCAATAGATAAGTGACCTAATGCAATGATTAAGGAACCATACCAAACCGCACGGCGTTGACCTAACCAGTTATCTGCTAACCAACCACCCGGTAATGAGGTGATATAAACACCACCTGCAAAGATACCGACAATTGCAGAAGCTTGCTCAATCGGAAGCCCCATCCCACCTTGCAACAAAGTTGCACTCATGAAGAGGATCAGAAGGGGACGAACACCATAGAAAGAAAAACGTTCCCACATTTCTGTGAGGAAAAGTGAACTTAATGGGTAAGGATGCCCAAAAAAAGTTTTAGTTTTAGTCGCAGAATGACTCATCTGTGAACTCCAATACGTTATGACTTAAGAGGTTGTGCCGAATTGTGAATGTGGAGCAAAACCCCACCACTATTTTTTATTGATATGTTAATGCTGTGTTGCAAACATATTTTCGGCATACATTATTATAAAATTGCTAATAAGCAGAATGAATTTATCGTAAGAAAGTTAGTTTTAAGATGAAAATTCGATGTAACTCTCATTCTTACGATAAGAGGGCACAGAATAACGGATTTTTATTGACAATAAAAGAATGTTTTTTGAATCGATTAAGTTCATTAAAAACATATGGTTACAAGTTGATTTCTGTGCTTATAAACTTTTCATGGAAAAGATAATAAAAAGTTATGTTTTGGCGTGGAAATCACACATTACCATTACTTTTGGGAGGGAGATGCTCTTAAACCATCAGATTGTTTTCTGATTATTATCCACGAATAAATCAGGTTTATGAGTACTAATACAGAGGTGAAGAAGAAGACGGCTCTAAAGCCGTAAGTGGCTGCCACAAAGGAACCCATCAAAGGACCTGTGACATTACCTACATCGCGTAATGCTTGGTTGTAGCTAAATATTCGCCCAGTAATTTGGTGGGAGATATTATAAATTATTAAAGTTTGTACTGCGGGTAATAACGCGGCATTAAGGGCACCAAGCAAAAAGCGTAAAGCGCCTAACTCCCAATAGCTACTGACTAATCCCATCGGGAATAAGACAAAAATGGATGCGCCAAGCACTGCCAATAAAACACGGTCGGGTCCAATGCGGTCGCTCAGTTTACCGAGCATAGGGGCACTAATCAGCGCGGCAACGCCGGGAATGGAGGCAATCACGCCGCTAATAAAAGCAAGGTTATCCATCGAGTTAGACAATTCCCTCACGTATAACGTGATCACGGGATTAATAGAACCCATAGACGCTTGGATGATCATGGTGGTGAAAAACAAGCTGATTACTAAGTTTTTATTACGTAAAGAGGCAAAAACTTGTTTCCCTGTGAGGGCATCTTTACGAGAAACAGGAGTAAAGCGCTCACGCACATAGAAAAGAGTGACAAAAAAGCAGATAAATAACACACTTGCGGTAATGAAAAACACGGGACGCAAGCCATATTGATCAGCTAAAAAACCACCAATGAGTGGACCAATCAATGCGCCGCTAACTGCGCCAGTCGCCAAAACGCCCATCGCCCAGCCGCTTTTATTAACGGGCACCTGTGTTGCAATTAGCGCATTAGCATTCGGGACAAACCCGCCAAGTAAGCCTAAAAGTGCTCGCAAAGCCAAAAGCTGCCAAATATTCTGCGCAAAGCCAATCAACACCATCACAATCGCCATACCAAGGGCAGAACGCAGCAACATTAATTTACGACCGCGGCGGTCAGAAAGGCGCCCCCAAAAAGGTGCAGCAATAGCGGAAAAGAGAAAAGTAATACTGAAAACAGCACCGGTCCATAAATTCAATGAAGTATGGTCAGTAACGCCAAGCTCTTCAATATAAAGAGGGAGGAAAGGCATGATCAGGCTGAAGGCTGCGCCCGTTAGAAAGCAGCCGAACCAGACGATGTAGAGGTTTTTTTTCCAGTAAGTACTTTTCTTCATGTGCTCCCTTCATATTTCGCGCCGCAGCGTTGTTGGCTTCATTCGCGCACCCCAGTCACATACTTGTGTATGCTCCTGGGGATCCACTCATTTGCCGCCTAGCTGCAACACGAACTATTTTGGGATAACCGCCTGTTCTAATGCGAATAATTTCGGGAATAGGCAGCCTAGCGGTGGTGGATTTTATCTAAATCGCCATACAGAGAAGGTTCTCCCTTTGGACGCGTTTTAAAACGGCGGTGCATCCACATATATTGCTCTGGTGCCCGTAAAATTTCTTTCTCAATGACCTGATTCATCATTGTCGCGGTGGCGACATTATCGTCCACAGGGAAATTGTCCACCGCTGGCTGGATCAGCAATTTATAGCCCTTACCATCGGGTAAGCGGATAGCTGAAAACGGCACAACGAGTGGATTGCCAAGAGATAATAAGATCTGTGAGCCATTGGTGGTTGCCGCTTTTTCCACCGCAAATAATGGCGCGAATGAACTGTTTCGAGGACCGTAATCATGGTCAGGGGCATACCATAAAATTTCCCCTTCTTTTAATGCGCGGATCATGCCTTTAACGTCTTTACGGTCGAGCATGTATTTATTGGATTTCAAACGTCCACGAGTTTGTAGCCAATCCATCAGTTTATTATCGTTAGCGCGATAAACACCAATGCCGGGGTTCAACATACCAAATGCACGACCGCCGATTTCCAACGTTAAGAAATGGACGCCTAACACAATAATGCCACGACCGGTTTCTTGAGCGGTGAGCATATTTTCACGACCTTCAACTTTAAACCAACGGCGCACTCGCCAATCAGGCCAGAACCACGCCATTCCTGTTTCAAAAACGCCCATACCAACGGATTCAAAGTTTTGATCAACCAGTTTCTTGCGCTCTTCTTGGCTCATTTCGGGAAAGCACAGTTGTAAATTGCGATCGGCAATGAGAACGCGTTTCTTTAAAAAGCGCTTGGAGAAACGCCCCAAACGGGTGCCTATCCAATAAATGGCTGGATAAGGAAGTAGGACTAGCAGGTATAGCACGCTAATGCCAAACCAAACTAACCAATAACGGGGATGTAATAAACTTTTCTCAAATTTTGGTGCTGGGATCATTGTTTTTTCGGTTTCTACTTTAGTGGATTTCAATTAAAAATAGCTTGTTAATCTGAATGATATCAAATTAATCAGCAAAAAGTTGCGCGGCTTGCATCGTGCTCATTAATTCCGCAAGGTTTCTAACTGCCATTTTTTCCATCACTCGAGAGCGGTGGACTTCGACGGTACGTACAGAAACACAAGCAACCTCTGCAATTTCACGGTTTATCAGCCCCTGAAGCACATAGCCACACACATCTTTTTCTTTGGGGGTTAACGTTTCATAGCGCTGTTGAATAAGAAAACGCTCAGTCGCTTTAATAGTTTGCAGCCGAGCTTGCTCAAGAGTTTCAGCAAGTTGCTGGCTATCAATAGGTTTCTGTAAAAAATCGATAGCGCCTAGTTTCACTTGCTCTACTGCCATTGGGATATCGCCATGCCCAGAAAGAAAAATGACGGCAAGTGTACTCTGTTGTTCTTTGAGATATTGGTGAACTTGGCGTCCATCCAGTTTTGGCATCCGCATATCCAGCAATACCACACCTTCTTCATGTAAAGGAGCTTGTTGAACAAACTGTTCACTGTCGTTCCAGACAGTGACGCTATAACCTAGCGTTTCAAGTAAAAACTGACAGGAATCGGTGACATCGCTGTCATCGTCGACAAGGTGAATGACAGGCATTAACTCATTCCTCGTAGCTTATTTCTTATTCATATAAGTGGTTTTGAAAGCATTGTCACATATAGTTATTGGGAATGTTATCTTTTGTGTGGCAAAACATGCGCTATTTCTGATTATCCCGAATAATTAAAAATCAAAGTAACGCGCAGACCATCCTTCCCATCTTCATTACGTTGATTTTCAATATGAATATCGCCACCTTGGCTTTGAATTAATCGCTGGCAAATCACCAAGCCTAGCCCCAATCCCTCTGGTTTCGTCGTAGCAAACGGTGTTATTCCTTGACTGAGTTGTTCGTCGGGCATTCCACCAGCATCATCTTGTAATACGAGCAAAAATCGGTTTTCAGCAAAGTGGAAGCTAAACGTTAATGTGTTGGCTCCTGCTTGGAGGCTATTACTAATCAGATTGGATAATAGTTGGTCGAGTAGGGTATCTGGCAACAAGAGTTGCACATCAGGGCTATCAGGTAGCTGTAAACGAGCCATTGGGAAGTGTTGCTCAACTTGCAACAGTTGCCAAATGTGATTGATGGTTTGTTTGACGGAGTGCTGGCGAAGTGTCAGAGGAGACTCTTGCCCTGGCTTCCCTGCCCATAAACGGAGGTTTTGAATAATATCAGCACCCCGTTGAGCCTGTTCATCAATCTTACTGATCGCACCAAGAAGCGGGTGGCTTTCAGACTCTTTTTTTAATCGTAAAATGGAGCCTTGGGCATAGTTACGGATTGCCGATAGGGGCTGGTTAAGTTCATGGGCAAATCCAGATGCCATTTCACCTAATATATTGAGTCGTTGCGCTTTTTGTAGGTTAGTTTCTTGCTGTCGCAAGCGGTTATGCGCGACTTCCAATTGTTGACTGCGGCGGCGAACTAAGAAAGCAATCCAGACGTGATTAATGCCCAGTAGCACAAAAACTAAGGCGATAATTCCAATGGTAATTTGGTGTTGGATGGTCCAACTGACGATATCTTGCCAAATTTCTCTTTGCTGTGGGTGTTGGTTGACGTCGCGCAGTAAGTTTTCAACTTGTGTGATGGATGCGGGAGCTCCCCAGCGCATGCTTGGCGCATCGCCAGATAATAAAACCTTGGTGACTTTATCCACCAAATTATCGGGCACTTCGCTTAACGCAGCAAATGACCAGTTAGGGTAGAGTTCAGTGCTCGTTAAGCAGGGCAATGCACTCTCTTTTTGAATCAGTGGTCGGAATTGGTGTTTATCAATCAGTCCTTCGCTATCCATGTTTTCTAATAAACAAACAGGGACAATTGCCGCAGTCAATGATTTATCCCGTAAGGCGTATAATAATGCGTCGGCAGGAAAGCCTAAAAATTGCATTCGAAAATCTTTTTCCGCGTCATATCCCAAGTCTCGTAGCACTTTATAACCTAACAAATATCCCCCAAAGGCATCCGTCGAAATGGCACCGACCTTTTTACCAATGAGTTGGTTTGCATCGTGAATATCGCTGTCACTGCGTACCAAGATAAGGCTACCAATCACGTTGCGGGTTGTACTGTTCGGCTCAACATCAGAACGCAAAGAGAGCAACCAGCGAAGATGGTACCGATTATCAAGCTGAATAAATTGTGCAGGATTGGTCAGCAAAAAATCGATTTTGCGATTGGAAATCGCCTCTTTCATTTCTTCAAGATTCAGGGGCTTTAGGATAAAGCGTTCACCGGGAATGGACTGATTAAGCGTATCGACCAAAGGCTGCCAGTGCAACTGTGTGAAATTCGGTCCACGTAAGGCGAGAACACCAATGGTCCATTGTGCCGCGCCCGCAGGTATGCACCATAGCAGTAAGGTTATTAAAAGTATGTGATACAACGGCATAGACGATTTTTTTAACATTTGGGGTTTATTCGTTGCGTTAGATCAATATCCCTTCGGGTATGTGGTAAACCACAATAGGGGTACAAGGCTTTTATTCTTACTATGGCATCAGAATCATTCGAGTAGCACAAAGATAACACACCGATTTTAAAGAGAAATAAGAATTTAGTGGTTATCAGACATCGGTAACACGGTGTTACCCAAACGTAAGATAAACCAATAATAGATTGATTATTAACTTTTATTTTCGCATTAGCAATGTCAATACTGGAGCCGATTATGGATCTGAGTAAACGAAAATTCCTACAACAGATTGGAGCCGTCACTGCGGGTGCATCGCTGATCCCAATCGCTGAGGCGGGTTTGAGTTTTTCCCCAACTCGCCGTGAAGGCAACCCTGAAAAACGTTATGGAATGCTGATTGATTTACGCCGTTGTGTAGGGTGTCAATCTTGTACGGTCAGCTGTTCCGTTGAAAACCAAACACCACAAGGTCAATTTAGAACCACTGTTAACCAATATCAAGTTTCCTTAAAAGGGGAAGATGGGTTGACTAACGTTCTATTGCCCCGCTTGTGTAACCATTGTGATAACCCTCCTTGCGTGCCTGTTTGCCCAGTGCAAGCAACTTTCCAGCGTGAAGATGGCATTGTCGTTATTGATAATGAACGTTGTGTGGGTTGTGCCTATTGTGTACAAGCTTGCCCGTATGATGCGCGTTTTATTAACCACTCAACACAAACTGCAGACAAATGTACGTTCTGCGCACATCGCTTAGAAGTCGGCTTATTACCTGCTTGCGTGGAATCGTGTGTCGGTGGCGCGCGTATTATTGGCGATTTAAAAGATCCCAATAGCACCATCCGTAAGATGCTGACAGAGCATGAAGCGCAAATCAAAGTATTGAAACCAGAAAGTGGCACGTTGCCACAGGTGTTTTATTTAGGGCTGGATGATGCGTTTGTGGAGCCGTTGCAAGGTAAAGGGCAACCGGCATTATGGCAGGAGGTGTTCTGATGAGCGAACAAGTGACCTATATTTCTGAAATTATGGCGCAGCCACAAGAGTTTTTCTGGCTTCCTTGGGCAGTGCAATACTTTTTCTTTATTGGTATTGCTGCCTGTGCGGTGCTGTATGCCTGCTATCTTCATTGGCAAAATCGCAGTGAGAATGGTCGCCTCGAAATGATTGCTGTTTTTATTGCGATTACGATGGGGATCACTGCTCCATTGGCATTGACGGCTGACCTGCACCAAACCGCGCGTGTATGGCACTTTTATGCACATCCAACAATGTGGTCTTGGATGTGGTGGGGCTCTGTGTTGCTACCGCTATTTACCACGTTTGTTGGGTTGTACTTTGTAGCGCTATTGGTCAAATTGATTTGGAAGAAAGAGTATAAAGCGACCCGTTGGGTTGCACTGTTAGGTGCCCTGTCTGCGATGGGATTACTGCTGTATACCGGTCGTGAAGCGTCTGTTTTAGTTGCTCGTCCAATTTGGTTTAGCTGGTGGATACCTGCCTTGATGTTCTTAAGTGCACTACAAGTGTTACCTGCTCTGATGAGTTTAGGCGCACGTCGTGAGCCGCAATATCAAAATCGTTTGGCTCGTTTCCAAGTGATTAGCTTGTTGCTGTTTGCGGTCTGTTTTGCCCTGTGGATCTCCGGTGATACCACATCAGGTATTGCGGTTCGCCAACAATTAGATGTGGCAAGCCCGGGCTGGTGGATGTTGATGGGCGTTTGTGCGCTGTGGGCTATCACCTTTGTGATGGCAGTGAGCAATGTAAAAGCTGTTCGTTCAGTGCCTTACATCACCATTTTAGCGTTAGTGTCTATGGCGTTAGCGTGGGTATTACGCTGGATTTTCCTGATGGAAGTCCAAGCGGTGCCAAAATACAACATAATTACCAATCCATATCATTTCCCATTAGGGAATGATGGATTACTGGCAATAGTCGGTACGTTTGGATTGTGGATTGCATTAACAATTATTGTTCGCGAAGGTGTTCGCTGGTTTGCGGGGAGAGTGCAACATGGCTAAATTCTCAAGACGTCAATGGCTTAAAGGTGGTTTAGTTGTCGGTGGTCTTGCCTTATTTGGTGCAAGCTACCGTGAAGTTGCCAAGCGTGCTGTGGATGGTTTAGTGGATGGCACTTCTGGGAAAGTGACGCTGAATCGCATTAATGGTAATTCACTTATTCCTGAAGGAACGGCGATTGGTGGTTGGAAGGAAAATCCGGAGCAAGTTGTCTCGATGACACAATGCTTTGGTTGTTGGACCCAATGTGGGATCCGTGCCCGTGTAGATAGCGCAAAAAATGAAGTGCTGCGCATCGCCGGTAACCCTTATCATCCATTATCCCACGAAAAACATTTCCCTTATGGTATGCCGTTATCGACAGCATTTGCCAAAATGGGGGGCGAAAGTGGCTTAGAGCATCGTTCGACAGCTTGTGCCCGTGGTGCAACGTTAATGGAAGGGCTAACCAGCCCATTACGTATTCTCGAACCAATGAAGCGTGTAGGTAAACGCGGTGAAGGTAAATGGGAACGTATTAGCTTCGAGCAATTAATTAAAGAAGTTGTTGAAGGTGGAGATTTATTTGGCGAAGGGCACGTGGATGGCTTACGTGCTATTCGGGACCTAGAAACGCCATTAGATCCATCTCAACCAAAGTTAGGACCAAAAGCGAATCAGTTATTGGTGACGAATGCCGGAGATGATGGTCGTGATGGGTTTATTCGTCGCTTTGCTCAAAATGCGTTTGGGAGTAAAAACTTTGGTGCTCACGGGGCTTATTGTGGTCTTGCCTATCGTGCGGGCTCCGGTGCGTTGATGGATGATTTGGACAAAAACGCCCACGTTAAGCCTGATTGGGACAATACGCGCTTTGCGCTGTTTATTGGAACCTCTCCGGCACAATCAGGAAACCCATTTAAACGTCAAGGTCGCCAGTTGGCGAGTGCTCGTCTGCGAGATTCTTTTAATTATGTTGTTGTTTCTCCTGCATTACCATTAACCACAACGCTAGCGAATGATCATGGTCACTGGGTGCCAGTTCAGCCGGGAACGGATGCGGCATTAGTGATGGGAATGATCCGCTGGATTATTGAAAATAATCGCTATAACGCAGCGTATCTCAGCGTACCAAGTGAAAAATCGATGGAAGCGGCAGGCGAAAAAAGCTGGACGAATGCAACCCATTTGGTGATCACCGATGATGCGCATCCGCTGGCAGGTAATTTACTACAAGAATTCCATTTGACGGGTGTGGTGCCAGAAGTCGCTGAAAATGGCAAGGATGAAGAGAAAAAAGCGTATTTAGTACAGGATGCGAATGGTGAGCTGAAGCTCGCGGATGATGTGACCAATGCGGAGTTGTTCGTCACTCGTCAAGTGACTTTGCATGATGGTAGCGAAGTCACTGTAAAATCCAGTTTCCAATGTTTAAAAGAAGCTGCGGATCGCATGACGCTAGAAGAATATAGCCAGCGCTGCCAAGTTCCAGTAAAAACCATTGAATCACTGGGTAAAGCCTTAACTTCTTACGATAGAAAAGCGGCGGTGATTTCTCACGGCGGTATGATGAGTGGGAATGGTTTCTATACGGCTTGGGCTGTGATTATGCTCAATGCTCTCATTGGTAATTTAAACCTGAAAGGTGGCGTGTCTGTAGGTGGCGGCAAATTTAACGGTGAAAATGATGGCCCCCGTTACAATATCGCTGGCTATAAAGGCAAAGTGAAGCCTAAAGGGGTGGTGTTATCACGCAGTAATGAAGTTTATGAAAAATCGGATGAATTCAAAGCAAGAGTGGCGGCGGGTGAAAAACCGTATCCAGCTAAAGCTCCTTGGTATCCGTTTGCAAAAGGTCAGTTAACCGAGCAGCTTGCATCTGCATTATTGGGCTATCCATATTCGCTGAAAGCGTGGATCACCAATATGACTAATCCTGTGTATGGTATTGCGGGTATTCGTCAGGTGATGGAAGAAAAACTGAAAGACCCGAAACATCTGCCTTTGATTATTGGTATTGATGCTTTCATGAATGAAACCACGGCGTTGGCGGACTACATTGTGCCAGATACCCATAACTTTGAAAGTTGGGGGTTCAGTGCCCCATGGTCTGGTGTTCAAGTGAAAGCGAGTACGGCGCGTTGGCCAATTGTTGAATCTCGTACTGCAAAAACGGTGGATGGTCAGCCAATTTCAATAGAAGCATTCTGTATTGCCGTCGCAAAAGAACTGAAATTACCCGGCTTCGGCGATAATGTCATCGCGGATATGGATGGCAATATGTATCCACTCAACACCGCCGAGGATTATTATCTTCGAGTCGCGGCGAACATGGCTTGGCTGGGTGAGAAACCAGTTCCAGAAGCAGCAACGGAAGACATCAAAATCAGTGGAGTGGAACGCATCATGCCTGATATTACTCGGACATTGAAACCGGAAGAAGTTCGCCGTGTAGCGTATATCTTTACTCGTGGTGGTCGGTTTGCTCCTTATGAAAAAGCGTGGGATGGTGATGCGACAGGTCCACAATGGAAGAAAGGGTTACAAATTTGGAATCCAACCGTAGCCATTAACCGTCATGCTATTACGGGTGAGCGTTTTAGTGGTTGCCCGACTTACTATCCGCCACGTATGGCAAATGGTGAAGATGTTAATGCGGTATTCCCAGAGAAAGAGTGGCCATTAAAAATGATGTCCTTTAAATCCCATGTCATGAGCAGCTCTACGACGATGATCGAGCGTCTACGCCATGTGAAGCCAACAAACTTAGTTGCGATTCATCCCGATGATGCGGCGAAGATGGGGGTAAAACACGGGGATTGGATCAAAATTACCACGCCGGGTGGTCATGCGGAGGCTCAGATTAGTGTGCTTGATGGGGTTATGCCGGGAGTTTTGGCGGTTGAGCATGGCTATGGGCACACTGAAATGGGTGCAAAACAGCACTATTTAGACGGTGCGCCAATGCTAATGAATGCGGCAAATGGTTCAGGTATTAACTTGAATGACTTGGGGTTTGCGGACCCGACGCGTGAGGTCGCCAATACTTGGCTTGATTGGGTTTCTGGTGCCTCCGTGAGACAAGGTTTACCAGCCCGTATTGAATTACTTGGTTAAAGGTGAAGTTTGCCTATAAGTTAAAAAGTTGTACGGTAGTAAAGTGTAGTAAGGGGCTTCTGACCTACTCTGTTCTGCATAGCGGAGTAGGGAAGAGCCTTTGCAGTTGACATTGCGCTCTACGATGCGGTTTACCCATCGTAACTTCGGCAAATGCCAGGGAGGGGGAGCCCTCCCTTTTTTCTTATTAAGCATACAATCAACATGCTGACTTTTTTTCTCACCAATGGTTTTAATCAGTGGGTCTACCATTTCAAATGTATCCACAATAATCGAGTATGATGCTTTTTGAATTCGTTCCCGATATAAATGAATATTGAGGGCGATTTGTTTATCACTGGCTAAATTATGCAATTATCGTTTAACAACACCATAAAAATTTGATAGAAAATGTAATACCCACTAAAAATAAATGGTTTTTTATTAACATAATAAAGGGGATAATAACTCACAATTAACTAGCAATTCACGGTTAGTAATTGAAATTTATTTTATATCAAAGCATTACGAAGGAAAGCGAACACCATGCCAGTGTTACATAACCAAGTTTCAAATAAAATTCTAAAAGAACGTATGTTGGCGGAGGTCGAGCCACGTACCACTATTTCTTTTTATAAATATTTTAATATTCAAGATCCTATTGCATTTCGTAATGAATGGTACCAACAATTCAAAGCGTTGAGTGTATTTGGTCGTGTCTATATTGCAAAAGAAGGGATAAACGCTCAAATTAGCGTCCCTGCATCTAATGTGGATGCATTGCGTGAACTTATTTATACGACAGAGCCAGCTTTAAATGGTCTGCGTTTAAATATCGCTATTGATGATGACGGCAAATCATTTTGGGTACTACGCATGAAAGTGCGTGACCGAGTTGTTGCTGATGGTATTGATGATGAAACATTTAACCCTGCGAATACAGGGCAGTATCTAAAGGCTGAACAAGTCAATGAAATGATTGACGACCCAAACACAATTTTTGTCGATATGCGTAACCACTATGAATATGAAGTGGGTCACTTTGATAATGCGATAGAAATCCCTTCTGATACGTTTAGAGATCAACTGCCAATGGCGGTTGAAATGCTACAAGATCAGAAAGATAAAAATGTGGTGATGTATTGCACTGGTGGTATTCGCTGTGAAAAAGCGAGTGCTTACATGCTACATAACGGCTTCCCAAATGTTTATCATGTGGAAGGTGGGATCATTGAATATGCGCGCAAAGCAAAAGAACAAGGTTTGCCATTACGCTTCAAAGGTAAAAACTTTGTGTTCGATAACCGCATGGGTGAGCGTATCACTGATGATACATTAGCACACTGCCACCAATGTGGTGATGAGTGTGATACCCACACAAACTGCAAAAATGATGGCTGTCACTTATTATTTATTCAATGCCCAAGTTGCGCTGAAAAATATGAAGGATGCTGTAGCCATGCATGTACTGAAGAGATGAAATTACCTGAAGAAGAGCAGCGTGCTCGCCGTGCAGGTCGAGAAGTAAGTAATAAAATATTTAATAAATCTCGTCACCGTTTAGCGGATGGGTTATTAAATAGCGAAAAATAATCACTCTAACTTCTAATAGGAAAAGCCCTTTAATAGGGCTTTTTTATTAATAAAGATATTTAAAAACATTATAAATAAAAAATAACTCAATCCTATTCTTAACAAATACTTTTGACGTGATATGCCGTTTTTGTGAGTAAACAGTGCTGTTACTGATTCCTAATTTTCTGGAAATAATATGATTGGGTGTTTCATTCATCCAGTTATTAATTATGCTCTGTTCTTTTATGGTGAAAATAGATGAATCATTATTATTAGCAAGTTTGGTTATTTTCTCTATTTGTTCAGAATCGATAATTACTTTATCTAATGTTTGAGTCATAATATTCTTTGACATTATAAAGAAATTATCCTTCAATAACAAAGGTTTGTCGGTTGGTGGGTATGCGGCATTGATGTAAATATAGAATCGAACGCTATTAGAGCTATTTAGTAATGCCTTTAAAACTGGGCAATAACTTGAATAGTGACAATAGTAAGTTAAATTTACCAATACAATACTAGGTGAGTAATTAATTATATATTGAATACCTTCTTCAATGCACCCTGTACTAATAAATTTTAATTTTCTATTAGACGATAAATATTCGGTAATACCAAGTCGGGTATAATAACACTCATCAATAACTAATATTCTCATAGGGAACATCCTTGTCCAGAAAAGAGTGTTACAATAAATTGGAATTGATATTGAAGTCAATAAAGTAATAATAAAAATAATAAATTAGTGCTTGTATTTGCAATTAATTCATAATTGATAGTTTTTATTTAATTGCTAAAAATAAATATAAAATAATCATTTATTAATAATGGGAATGTGAATGGCGAGATGATAACGAATGGATATTTGTTGTTAGACAAATATCCATTCTTTTGCCTGCTACGGTATTAATGCGTTTTGAAATCAGATTCAAGATATTCGCCAGACTCAATCTTATCAATTCCAGCCTGAAGAATATTAATCAGCTGTTTGGCTACATCAGTCGTTAGCCACATGGTTTTATCCACAATAGCGCTATCTGGACTATTGTTTTGTTCGGGGAGGTAATGTAAGCGTAGCATCATCGCGTCATAGGCATCGACAGTACTGATATCCCAGCCAACAACAGGGTGAGTTTGGATTACATCATTTTTTCTATTCATTTAGACCTCCTAATCAAACATCGTGATAAATAATGAATATCTATTACTGACTAAGAGCAGGTAACTCAGAACGAGCTATATCTAGTATAAGAAGATTTTTTTAATATGATAGTAATAAATCTATTTTTTCTATGAATTTTAATAAAAATTAAAAAATAGTCGAAGATTCGTTCAAAAAAAGATGTGAAAAGGATAAAACCTTTCCACATCAAAATGTTATTAGCTTACTTTGATTGTCCAACCGCAATCTTCACCCGCTAAGAATGGGATTAATTTATCTGTTCCACAAGCAATAGATTCACACATTATATTTTCAGCTTTGGTCAATGTAATGTGCCCTTCATTAACAGGCAATCCGTAAAATTTAGGTCCATTCAGTGAGCAGAATGCTTCAAAATGAGCCAAGGCATCTAACTCTTCGAATACAGTAGCGTATGCCGCTAGTGCGGTTGGAGCATTAAATACGCCAGCGCAACCACACGAGGTTTCCTTACGTGACTGAACATGGGGAGCGGTATCAGTACCTAAGAAGAAGCGATCACAACCGGATGCGACGGCAGCCCGTAACGCTTCTTGGTGAACATTTCGTTTTAGAATAGGTAAGCAGTACAGGTGTGGTCGAACGCCGCCCACTAGCATGTGGTTACGGTTAAACATTAAATGTTGGGGTGTTAATGTTGCAGCAGTAAATTCGTTCGCATCTAACACATATTGCGCGGCTTCTTTTGTGGTGATGTGTTCAAAAACGACTTTTAACTGAGGGAATTGAGCACGTAATGGGAGCATGACTTGTTCAATAAATAGCGCTTCACGATCAAAGATATCAATATGGCTAGCGGTCACTTCACCATGAATGAGCAGTGGCATCCCAGCCTGTTCCATCGCAGCTAAAACAGGATAAATTTTCTTAATATCGGATACACCATGGCTAGAGTTAGTTGTGGCATTTGCTGGGTATAATTTACAGGCGGTAAATACACCTTCATTAAAGCCACGGATTAATTCATTAGCATCGGTTGTATCTGTTAAATAGCATGTCATCAGCGGGGTAAATTGATGTCCTGCTGGAACTGCTTGCTTGATACGCTCGCGATAAGCTTTTGCGGCTTCCACTGTGGTAACGGGTGGTACGAGGTTAGGCATGACAATGGCACGACCAAAAAATTGGCTAGTGAACGGCACGACTGTATTTAACATTTCATTATCGCGAAAATGAACATGCCAATCATCAGGGCGGCGGATCGTTAGGGTAGTTACAGTTGTCATTAAACCGGCTCCATAAAGGGGGGATGAGTGATGAGCAGATGCTCAAGCCGGGAAAGAATGATAAAACGAAAACGATTAAATAGCTATGATCAAGGACAAGATAAATGGAAATTATTTTGCTAGAGGATTTTTTAATGCATTGGAAAATAAAGGAATTAAATAAGAATAGGACAAAGAAAGGAAATATTAAGTTGGCTCCTCCAGCTGGACTCGAACCAGCGACATACGGATTAACAGTCCGCCGTTCTACCGACTGAACTATGGAGGAACTCCCTTAACACGCAGAGGATATTAGCGTTCTGAATCACTAATGTCAAAGGGGAAAATGACAAAATAAGTTCGTTTGCCTGTTATCTGCACGAATCGATAGAATTTTGATCTAACAAGGTACTAAGGAAAGAGGAATGATAGAAAACTGTTGAAAAAAGAATCGGTTAAAAAGGTTGGGTTTAAGAATGGATGAGTGAAAATGGTAGGAAATAGAAAGTAGTGAAAGA
>NZ_JAMPNS010000011.1:0-251023 GCF_028479465.1 Providencia sp. PROV208
CCAATTGCTGTTTAGCGTCAGATTGCAGTTTCGCAATCTCTGCCGTTAACTGATCAATACGTTGGTGAGCATCAGTAACTTGCTTATCTTTGTCGGTGAGTTGTTTTTTCGTATTCGCAACATCAACCAAACCATCATTAAGTTGTTTTTCCAACTTTTTGATGGTTTCTAAAGACTGATCATTCTGTTTGGCGAGCGCTTCCAAACTGGCTTGTTTTTCAGCAACAGCACCCTTCGATTTCGTTAACTCATTGTTAAGTTCATCGATAACAACTTTATTATCAACCGACTTCACAACATTTTGTAACTGATCAATTTTCAGCTTGTTGGCTGTAATTTCTTCGCTAAGTTGATTAATCGTAGATTGTTTTTCAGCAATAATACGATTTAGCTCAGCAATACTTTTATTGTAGTTGGTAAGCTTATTGACTAGCTGACCATCCGTTAAAAGCTTATTGTACGCAATTAACTCACCCACACCTTGCGCAATGCCAAGGCGATAAAGGCTTTTTAATTGTTGCTGCTCAATTAAGTTTGCCAACTGAGCTAAATAGGCAGCATTATCTGCCCCTGCTTTCTTCGTGAAATCAGAAGAATACAGACCAAGAGGATCAATAATAACTTGGTATTTGGCAAAATCTTTCGCCAAATACTTAGGGTTCCATTGATTACTTTGCAGTAAGTATGAAGATGTCGGCTGGTAAGATGAAGGCTCAGTTGGTAACACACAAACCTCTGTAACAGGAGGAGTCACCGGCTCTGTTACTTGTGGTTGTGTTTTAGGCTCGACCTGCGTTTGTACCGTGGCGGTTACTGGCGCTGTAGTGTTTTGAGAATGAGACACCGTCACCGTATTCGATACGTGCTGAGTGACCTTTTTCTCTTTAGTATTCCTTGCATTAACCGTCTTGACTTGGCGGTTTTCTTTCGGCAGTGGAACTGGCGAAAGTGTGGATAAAACATCATAACCCTGGGCTTGTGATTTAACACTCAGTGGCACTTCGATAGGACGTGGCTTTGGCTTTTGACCTTCATTTTCAGATTGAAGGTAAGTATCAAAGTCATCGATGACATTGTTAAAACGATCCGCATAGGATGCCGATGAAAAACATGTCGAGAAGAGTGCCAGAGAGACACAAAGCCTTAGGTTAAGTCTCATAATCCATTAATTTTCTGCAAAGTTGATTCCGTTGACAGCACTGCGTTGTAACGCACCTTAGCACAAAGTACTTTTGTTTTAGACTCAATTGCCATTTGCAATAGTTCAATCGTATCTGGGCTAGCAGTTGCTTCGATTTGCTTATACAACTGATTGATTTCACTCACTTCCTTAAATGAACCAACCAGACGATTGTAATTTTCTGGTGATAATGTTTTCAATGAACTGAGTTCTTTAATACAGGTATTAAGTGGAGCAACGCCCGATTGCTCAGCACCATTTGGCGAGCGATCTAAAGCATTATTTAAAACATTTTGTGATTCAGGGTAAGAATTATCGACCTTACCGCTTTGTGAACTTTTCGTTGATGCTGTAGCTAGTTGAGAATCAGCTGATGCCGTATTTTGCGCGTTTGGACCAGAAACACAGCCAGAAAGTAAAACTGTGCTTACCGCAAGCAAAGATGCGACATAAAATTTATTTTTTAAAAACATATATTTACCTTACCAGTACTTTTCTTCGCTATTATTATGATGTCCTAGAAACCTAGTGTAAGCTAAAAACTTCTTATTTTCTATATAGTCGAATAGAGAAATAGAGTCTTCTCATAAATATAATGCATTTTTATTTTTCACTAATATAATTCCACACTGCGGTGTCGTTATTTTAACGACAATAATACTCATCGCTACTCTAAATAAGATATCCTGCATTCCTATTTATTGGTTGTTTATCTCCATTTATTAACACCAAAAACACATCTCATTAGTAATAACTTAAAATGAGTAATGCCTATTTACTTTATCTATCCAGTTATCTACACGTGTTTTATCAAGTAAACCTAATTAGCAATGTCATATCAAAATCAATCAATTACAATCAAGTAGATTTACTCATTAAAAGACTTAAATTCTCTTAATCTGAAAAACAAAAAAGTGCTAACGCTCACCTTGATGATAAAAATAAGTATTAATGAAACAATACTCTACATTTATTAAAACCAGCGAAGAATAGCAGTTATCTTAAAAGATACAGACATTCAATTAACGCACAACGTGATATAACTCAGCTTTTATTTGCTACAAAAGAAAAATACGACAAATTAATTGTAAGTTCACATAGGTTAATTAAATAGAACGGTGACAACGTATTGAGAGGTTCATGCCCAGCAATTTACTGGGCATGAAAAGCAAAATTTAAGCTTTGCTAGGACGTAATGCAGGGAATAAGATTACATCGCGGATAGTATGGCTATTGGTAAATAACATGACCATACGGTCAATACCAATACCTAAACCTGCTGTTGGCGGTAAACCGTGCTCTAATGCGGTGACGTAGTCTTCATCATAGAACATCGCTTCATCATCGCCTTCATCTTTCTGGCGAACTTGCTCAGCAAAGCGCTCAGCTTGGTCTTCCGCATCATTTAACTCAGAGAAACCATTACCGATTTCACGACCACCGATGAAGAATTCAAAACGATCTGTAATGAACGGATTTTCATCGTTACGGCGAGCTAATGGTGAAACTTCAGCTGGATATTCAGTAATAAATGTTGGCTGAATTAAGTGGCTTTCCGCAACTTCCTCGAAAATTTCACACTGAATACGACCTAAGCCCCAGCTCTTCTCAATCTTAATGCCAAGAGACTGAGCAATCGCAACCGCTTTGTCCATGTCATCCAAATCCGCAACATTGGTTTCTGGACGGTATTTGCAGATAGCTTCTTTCATCGTCATTTTGGTAAATGGCTTACCAAAATCAAATTCTTGCTCACCATACTTCACAACCGTATTCCCTAACACTTTCTGCGTTAAGATACGGAATAAGTCTTCAGTCAGAACGATTAAGTCACGGTAATCCGCATACGCCATGTACAGTTCCATCATTGTGAATTCTGGGTTATGGCGTGGAGATAAACCTTCATTACGGAAGTTACGGTTAATTTCGAACACACGTTCAAAACCACCCACAACTAAACGCTTCAGATACAGTTCTGGCGCAATACGCAGATACATATCGATATCTAACGCATTATGGTGTGTGACGAATGGACGCGCAGAAGCCCCACCAGGGATGACTTGCATCATTGGAGTTTCAACTTCCATAAAGCCATGATCGACCATGAAATTACGAACTTCCGCTAAAATCTTAGAACGGATGATGAAAGTGTTACGAGATTCATCGTTAGCAATTAAATCAAGGTAACGTTGACGATAACGTGTTTCTTGGTCTGATAAACCGTGGAACTTGTCTGGTAATGGACGCAGAGCTTTGGTTAACAAGCGAACTTCATGACAATGAACAGTCAATTCGCCCGTTTTAGTTTTAAATAAACGACCCTTAGCACCCAGAATGTCACCTAAGTCCCATTTTTTGAACTGCTCGTTATAAATACCTTCTGGCAGATCATCGCGGGAAACGTAAATCTGAATACGACCACCAACATCTTGCAATGTTGCGAATGATGCTTTACCCATGATACGGCGAGTCATCATACGACCCGCGATAGTCACTTCAACATTCAGATCTTCTAACTCTTCTGCTGTTTTTTCACCAAATTCAGCGTGAAGCTTATCGGACACATTTTCACGGCGGAAATCATTTGGGAACGGAATACCCTGTTCGCGTAACGCAACCAGTTTTTCTTTACGGGCTTTGAGTTCGTTATTTAAATCGGGAGCGTGTTCTGCACCCTGTTGCTCTTGAGACATTTTTTCCTCACAGGCCAGCTTTTAAACTAGCTTCAATGAATTTATCCAAATCACCATCCAGCACGGCTTGCGTGTTACGCGTTTCCACACCAGTACGTAAATCTTTAATTCGCGCATCATCAAGGACGTAAGAACGAATTTGGCTTCCCCAGCCAATGTCCGATTTATTCTCTTCCATCGCTTGCTTATCTGCGTTCTTCTTCTGCATTTCCAGTTCGTACAACTTCGCTTTTAACTGGCGCATGGCTTGATCTTTATTTTTATGTTGCGAACGGTCGTTTTGACACTGAGTCACTATGTTGGTCGGTATATGGGTAATACGCACCGCTGACTCAGTTTTGTTAACGTGCTGACCACCAGCTCCAGAGGCGCGGTATACGTCGATACGCAAATCAGCAGGGTTAATTTCGATATCAATATCATCATCAACTTCAGGATAGATAAACGCTGAGCTAAATGAGGTATGACGACGGCCGCCAGAATCAAATGGGCTCTTACGAACCAAACGGTGAACACCCGTTTCTGTTCTTAACCAACCATAGGCATAGTCTCCGATGATTTTAATTGTCGCAGATTTTAAACCTGCCACATCACCATCGGACTCTTCAATAATTTCTGTTTTGAAGCCTTTTGACTCGGCCCAACGCAAGTACATACGCATGAGCATACTTGCCCAATCTTGCGCTTCAGTACCACCAGAACCTGCTTGTAAGTCAATGTAGCAGTCAGCACTATCATACTCGCCGGAAAACATACGACGGAATTCCAGTTGTTCTAACTTGCCTTGCAGTACGTCTAACTCGGCACCCGCTTCGTTGAACGTTTCTTCGTCATCAGCTTCTACCGCTAATTCCAATAAACCTTCTACGTCTTCGATACCTTGGGTCAGTTGGTCAATAGTCTCAACAATTGCCTCAAGGGAAGAGCGTTCTTTACCAAGCGCTTGAGCTCGTTCTGGTTCATTCCAGACATCCGGTTGCTCAAGTTCTGCGTTCACTTCTTCTAAGCGTTCTTTCTTGGCATCATAGTCAAAGATACCCCCTCAGAACCATTGTCCGTTCAGACAGGTCCTGAATCTTGCTTTTTACTGGGTTTATTTCAAACGTCATTTTCACTATCTTATAGTTGATCAATAAAGATAAATATTTCCATTCACGAACCGTTTAGTATAACGGAATTCCTGTCAGGTTTATAGGGCATCACTCCCCTATTTCTGTACGAATTGTATCGTCAGTTTAATCCGGCCAAATATGCTCAATCATCAATTGCACATTTTTATTGCCGCGAAATTCGTTTACATCCAGCTTAAATGCGATTTTAGCTTTTTTCACACTGTTGTCTGGCCATCGGCGAACATCAATATTAAACATGATACCATCGAGCATGGGTCCACCATTAACGGGCTCCAACATCAATTTCAAATGTTTTTCACCCACTAACTTTTGTTGTAATAACTGGAAATGTCCATCAAATACCGGTTCAGGGAAAGCCTGTCCCCAAGGACCACTTTCACGCAGTAATTCTGCTGTTTCTAATGACAGCTGATTACGCAATAGCTCACCGTCACTCCAGATCACACCCGATAACAGTTCAGGCTGAATAAGCTCCCCCATTAACGTCTCAAAGTGGTATTTGAAGGCGTCAAATTTACTCTCTTCAAGAGACAAGCCAGCCGCCATGGCATGTCCACCAAACTTTTGCATTAACCCTGGTTGCAGCGTGTTCAAACGCTCAAGCGCATCACGCATATGTACACCTTGAACCGAGCGACCAGAGCCTTTTAATAACCCATCACCGGCGGGTGCAAAAGCGATGACAGGACGGTGAAACTGCTCTTTAATTCTCGATGCTAAAATCCCAACAACCCCTTGATGCCATTCAGGATGGTACAAAGCTAGCCCATTGGGTAATTGATTGTCGCTATATTCGATTTTATTAAATAACACCAAAGCTTCTTGCTGCATGCCTGCTTCGATTTCTCGACGAGTTTGGTTCAAACCATCAAGCTCATTAGCTAGCTCACGCGCATATGCCATATCATCCGTGAGTAGCAATTCAATACTCACCGACATATCATCGAGCCGTCCAGCCGCATTTAACCGAGGACCTAACGCAAAGCCAAAATCGTTCGCGACAAGACGAGACGCATCTCGCTTGGATACCTCAATTAACGCTTTGATTCCCGCGCAGCAACGTCCTGCTCTTACGCGATTTAACCCTTGATGCACTAAAATACGGTTATTGGTATCTAATGGCACCACATCAGCGACCGTGCCAAGTGCAACTAAATCGAGATATTCCGCTAAATTAGGTTCACTGATCCCTTGCTTTTCAAACCATTGCTGTTGGCGTAAGTGCGCCCTTAATGCTGACATTAAATAAAACGTAACCCCAACACCCGCCAATGATTTTGATGCGAATTGGCAGTCACTCAGGTTTGGATTGATGATAGCATCAGCTGTTGGTAGGATTTCACCCGGCAAATGGTGATCTGTAATAATCACCTTCATCCCATATTGATGAGCAGCATCGACCCCATCATGAGAAGAAATACCGTTATCTACGGTAATAATCAGGTCAGTTCCCTGCTTATAGGCTTCATCCACCACTAGCGGCGTCAAACCATAACCATTTTCAAAACGGTTAGGAACGATATAATTTAAATTCACATACCCCATGGCTTTCAGTGCACGAATGGCCAATGCAGTGCTGGTTGCGCCATCAGCATCAAAATCCCCTACAATGGTAATTTTTTGATGCTCCACCAGTGCGACATAGAGCAGCGTTAATGCATTCTCAACCCCTGATAATGAGCGATAATCTAGTAAATTAGAGGCTTTTCGCTCTAATTGGGCGATATCAGTGATCCCTCGAGAGGCATAAATACGCTGCAAAAGCTCAGGAATATTGGGTAATGCGGCAGCATCACCCGTTAATTCTCTTTGACGTAAAAAAGTTTCAACATTCACAATAATGATTATTTCTGTTCAAGTAATTGGAGTAATTCATCCGGTTTTAAAAAGCCAGGTAGCACTTGTCCGCTTGGCAAAATAATCGCTGGCGTGCCTGTTACTTTAAATAATTGACCTAATTTTAAATGATTACCTAAATCAATTTTACAGTCATCAATCATGGCAACCTCATCACCTTTAAATGCTTTCGTTAACGCATCTTGAGGTAAACCATTGCACCAAATGGATGCCATTTGTTTCGCCGTATCACTCTTCAGTCCTTGGCGTGGGAATGCTAAATAACGAACGGTAACTCCTTTACTGTTTAATTCGCCTACGGTTTCATGTAACTTTTTGCAGTAGCCACAGCTGATGTCCGTAAAGACGGTCACCACATATTTTTCATTAGGCGCTTTGAAAATGATCATTTCATTTTTTAGCGCTTCTACCTTCTTCAATAATGGTTGGTTACTGATATTTACAGGGACTTTGCCACTCAGATCATAAATAGGACCTTGCAATAAATATTTACCATCATCAGTCACATAGATAACGCCGTTATCCGTTTCTACCGTATTTAAACCCACAATTGGGGAAGGCTTAATAGACTCTACTTGCATATTATAATGTGCAAGTTTTTCAATAATCAGCTTCTCTTCTGTTGCTGCATAAACAGATGCCGTTAATGACGCGATGCAGGCGCCTAAAACAAGTAATTTGCGTTTCATATTTATCCTTTTCACCCATCACCCTCGAGGATGATGCTGCTCATGTAAAGCACGTAGTCGCTCAGTGGCAACATGTGTGTAAATTTGGGTTGTTGATAGGTCACTATGACCTAATAGCATCTGTACGACGCGTAAGTCTGCGCCGTGATTCAATAAATGGGTTGCGAATGCATGCCTTAATACATGAGGCGATAATGCTTCCCCATCAATATTTGCCAAAACGGCGTAATATTTTATTCGGTGCCAAAATGTCTGGCGGGTCATCTTTGTACCGCGTTTACTTGGAAAAAGCACGTCGCTGGTCTTTCCATTCAATAAGTCAGGGCGCCCTTCTGCAATGTATTTTTCCAGCCAATAAATCGCCTCTTCTCCCAGAGGGATCAAACGCTCTTTGTCACCTTTCCCCACAACACGCACAACCCCTTGCCGTAAACTGATATCCGAGAAGGTCAATCCCGTCAGCTCAGAGACGCGTAAGCCACAGGCATATAACACTTCTAACATCGCTTTGTCTCGTAATTCGAGCGAGTCCTCAGTTGCAGGCGCATTGAGTAAATCTTCGACTTGTTTTTCACTCAAATCTTTTGGCAATCGTTGCGGAATTTTAGGTGCTGCAATTACCGCTGAAGGGTCATCTGACCTAATTTTTTCACGATAAAAATATTGAAATAGCCTGCGTATCGAACTTAGCAAACGCGCCGAACTTGCAGCTTTATATCCACCGTCAATACGCTCTGCTAGAAAAGATTGCAAATCAATAGATTGAACGGTTTCTAAATGTAGCTGCTGCTTATCCAGCCACCGATCTAATGATTGGAGGTCATTACGATAAGATGCCAAGGTGTTTTCAGCAAGATCTTGCTCCAACCAAATTGTATCAAGAAACTGTTCAATTAATGGATTTAGTTGTTTACTTTCCACGCTAGATCCTATGCCTCTTTATTATTACCATGCAATCTATTATGCCTGATTGTAGCACCATCTGTTACAATACGTCCCTCGTGATAAAAACCAGCGCTGGATATAGTAAGAATATATATGAAAATAGGTCTTTTTTACGGCTCAAGTACCTGCTACACCGAAATGGTTGCGGAGAAAATACGCGACATCCTAGGTGATGATTTCATCACGCTCCATAACGTTAACGATACACCGCCAGAATTAATGGAGCAGTACGATGTTCTTATTTTGGGAATTCCTACGTGGGATTTTGGTGAAATTCAGGAAGACTGGCTGGAAATTTGGGAGGCGCTTCCCAAACTTAACCTTGTCGACAAAATGGTCGCCATGTATGGCATGGGTGACCAAGTTGACTATAGCGAATGGTTTTTAGATGCATTAGGTATGCTCTATCACCAACTAAAACCGACTGGCGCACAATTTATTGGTTTTTGGTCTACTGAAGGTTATGAATTTGAAAGCCCCAAACCACTGACTGAAGACGGTAAAATGTTTGTTGGTCTCGCACTCGATGATGTGAACCAATTTGAACAAACGGACGAGAGAATCGCCCAATGGTGTGAGCAGATCCTACAAGAAATTGAAGCTGCTCTTTAGAGATGAAGCGCAATAAACTGCAATATCAAATGTCGGGATATTGCAGTAATAATTGATTGAGGTTACGCCAATTTTCTTCGGACACTGAATCTTTCGCCACCCACAAACGCAGCTTCTGTGGCTTTCCTTGCAGTGCCTTAAGCGTCAATAAAATACCACAACGGCTACACCATGGTGCTTTGATTATTTCCCACTCATTCTTTTTCCATTGAAGCTTATTGCCATTCACCAGTACAGCAACGCCTTTCACTTTGCTAATGTTCTTTTGACTTTTTGCCCAGCTCGCCACTAAGATAACCAATAATGGAAGCCAAATCATCGAGTTACCAGGTTCCCATGGTGCAACAAGCAAAATGATACCCGCCCCCACATGGAGGCTGGTTGAAAAAAGCTGGGTTTTCCATGAAATGGAAAGATTAGATTTCCACAGGACCACGATTTTTATTTCTTTCTTGAATGAGTTTAATCATAGATAATAGCTCTTCATCCTCCGGACGCCCGTGATTCATCAACCAATTGAACAAATCTGGATCTGGGCACTCGAGTAGACGCACAAAAATACGTTTATCGTGATCTGTCAGTTCGTCATATTCATATTCAAAAAATGGCATGATAGAAATATCAAGCTCACGCATGCCTCTTCTGCATGCCCAATGAATTCGCGCCTTGTTATTGATATCGATTTGACTTTGCCCGCTAGGCATTCCATTATCCATTTCACTACGACCTTTTGTTGCAGTTGACTGATAAGATTGATTATTTTAAATACTCTATCAGATAATCTGTCAATAAAACATGCCACACTCTACATAGTTCACATTTTAGGTTGTAAAATACCGTTTTTCTACAAACTATTTACCCGCTTATGCTGAATAATAGGCTAATGAAACTTTAGTACCGTTTTAGGCTTGCAATGTGACCTAGCTATTTTACCATTAAGCACCATTATCAGATAAAGAACAACAGGTGAAATCATGACTTCTCATGTAGACAACACACTTCAGTTTCCCCTCAATTCTCAGTCTTTACCCCTTGTATTGATTTCACTGGAAAACTGGGAACTTATTCATCTTCACGGTGCCGACGCAGAAAAATATCTGCAAGGGCAAGTCACCGCGGATATTAGTACGCTTGAACATGCCCACACACTGACCGCACATTGTGACCCAAAAGGCAAAATGTGGAGTGACCTACGCCTATTCCATCATTTAGATGGTTTTTCTTATATTGAAAGATGCAGTGTCGCCGATGCCCAACTTGCAGAACTAAAAAAATATGCCGTTTTTTCCAAAGTCACTTTTGAGAAAAAAC
Source organism: Providencia sp. PROV208 (assembly GCF_028479465.1). Classification (NCBI taxonomy): domain Bacteria; kingdom Pseudomonadati; phylum Pseudomonadota; class Gammaproteobacteria; order Enterobacterales; family Morganellaceae; genus Providencia; species Providencia sp. PROV208. Next base: position 10,421 of record NZ_JAMPNS010000011.1, read on the forward strand.
CCGAACTGAAATTACTGGGTATTGCCGGACAAGGCGCAAGAGAAGCACTAGCAGCTATTTTTGCTACATTGCCGGATCACCAAAATCAAGTGGTTGTTGATGGCAATAGCACCCTTCTGCATTTTGACCTCCCAGCAGAACGCTTCTTAATCATTACAGATGAGCCCATCGCACAAAAGATAACAGACACATTAAATGCACCACAGGTTTCTGACCAACAATGGTTAGCGCTTGATATTGAGGCCGGTCTCGCTGTTATTGACCAAGAGAATAGCGCTCAACATTTACCACAAGCAGCAAACTTACAGGTTATCCCTCACGGTATTAGCTTTAAAAAAGGCTGCTACACAGGCCAAGAAATGGTGGCTCGTGCCAAGTTCCGTGGTGCTAACAAACGAGCGATGTATTGGCTTACAGGTACAGGCTCCGCGCTCCCAACCATCGGCGAGGGTGTTGAATGGCAACTCGGTGAAAACTGGCGTCGTACAGGCACTGTTCTCGCGGCAGTACGTTTAGGTAATGGTGAGCTTAGCATCCAAATCATCATGAATAATGACATGGAAGCCGATAGCGTATTTCGTGTTATGGGAGATGAGCACAGTCGCCTAACAATTAGCCCACTCCCTTATTCTTTAGAAGAAGATAAATAATTGAGGTTTTTATGTCATCTGCAACAGGTACTAAGCCACAGAATATTTTGAATTTTGGGGCTTTTACCGAAGTCATCCAATTTTTAATGGAGCTCGATAAACTGAAAAGTGTTTATCGAAAAAATAAATTATTAAACCGTGAAAGACACGAAAACACCGCAGAACATAGCTGGCAATTTGCGGTTGCAGCAATGGCATTCGCACCTTATGTACCGGGCGTTAATCTGGAACGTGCCATTAAACTCGCCTTAGTACATGATATTGTTGAAATTGATGCTGGTGATGTCTTAGTCTTTGATAATGCTGCTCGTGATGCCATTCATGATGAAGAAGTCAAAGCGGCTAACCGCCTATTTAACCTACTACCAAGCCCACAAAATGCGGAATTTTTAGCCTTGTGGAATGAGTATGATGCTGTTGAAACCTTGGAATCGAAATATGCCAATGCCATTGACAGAGCGATGCCAATGTTATTGAACTTGCATAATCAAGGTCAAAGCTGGGTTGAAAATCATATTCGCCATGAGCAGGTCGTCAGTAAGTGTGACTATATTCAAGAGATACTGCCTGAGTTTTGGTTGCAACTTGAACAGCAATTAGAACAGGCACACCAAAAAGGATGGCTGCTGTAGTTATAAAAACAGGCTACAGAAAAGGCAATCCCATAAAAAACGCCAGATCTTCATCTGGCGTTTTCATATTCAACACTGAGTAAATTAATTACATATACTCTTCAATAGGTACGCACGAACAATGTAAATGACGGTCCCCGTAAACATCATCAAGACGTTTCACCGCTGGCCAATATTTGTTCACTCGAGTTGCGTGAGATGGGAATACCGCCAATTCACGACTATAAGTATGCGCCCACTCTTCCGCTAATTCAGTTTGAACGTGCGGAGCGTTCACTAACGGGTTATCTTCCAACGTCCATTTACCTTGAACCACTTGGTCTATTTCATCACGAATAGCCAACATCGCATCGATAAAGCGATCAATTTCGACGATGCTTTCTGATTCAGTTGGTTCAATCATCAAGGTTCCCGCGACAGGGAATGACATGGTTGGCGCATGGAAACCGTAGTCAATCAAACGCTTCGCAATATCTAACTCACTGATACCTGTATCTTTCTTGATAGGACGTAGATCCACGATACATTCGTGAGCCACATAGCCTTCTTGCCCTGTGTACAGAATGTCATAGCGAGCGGCTAAGCGTTTCGCGATGTAGTTAGCATTTAAAATAGCCACTTGGCTAGCTTTTCTAAGCCCGTGCGAGCCCATCATACGGATATACATCCAGCTAATAGGTAGAATAGAAGCGCTACCAAATGGTGCAGCAGAAACCGCGCCTTGCTCAGTCAACATTTCTTGCGTGACCACCGAGTGCCCAGGAACAAACGGTGCTAAGTGTTTTTTCACACCAATAGGTCCCATACCTGGTCCGCCGCCACCATGAGGAATGCAGAAGGTTTTATGTAAATTCAAGTGAGACACATCCGCACCAATAAAGCCAGGTGTTGTTAGACCTACTTGTGCGTTCATGTTCGCACCATCTAAATAAACTTGCCCACCATATTGATGAATAATTTCACACACTTCACGGATACTCTCTTCATAAACCCCGTGAGTAGATGGGTAGGTCACCATGACACAAGAAAGAGCTGTGCTGTGTTCCTTCGCTTTTTCACGGAGGTCAACAAGATCAATATTACCTTCATCATCACAACGCACAACCACGACTTCCATGCCTGCCATATGTGCAGATGCAGGGTTAGTTCCGTGTGCCGATGCGGGGATCAAACAGATATTACGCGCGCCTTCATTGCGGCTTTCATGGTAACGACGAATCGCTAACAGCCCCGCGTATTCACCTTGTGCCCCTGAGTTTGGCTGCATGCAAACGGCGTCATAACCCGTTAATTGCACTAACCAGTGAGAAAGCTGCTCAATCATTTGGTGATAACCTTGCGCTTGCTCTGGTGGGCAGAACGGGTGTAATTCACCAAATTCAGGCCATGTGATAGGGATCATCTCCGCAGAAGCGTTCAGTTTCATCGTACATGAACCTAATGGGATCATCGCTTGATTCAGCGCTAAATCCTTACGTTCTAAGCTATGCATGTAGCGCATCATTTCCGTTTCACTATGATAACGATGGAAATTTGGATGGGCTAAGATAACATCATCACGCAACATCGCGGCTGGAATAGAACTTGTGCCTTCTGAAACGAGCTTGTCTAATGCTTCAAAATCCAATTTTTTATCCATGCCAGTGATCACGAAGAACAACTCGTTCAGGTCATGACGTGAAGTGACTTCGCTAAATGTCACGCCCACCGCACCATGAATATCTGTGCGCAAGTTGACTTGTGCTTTTTCTGCGCGCGCTAATACTGCGGCTTTATCTGCGACTTCAATCGCGAGAGTATCGAACCACGTTTTATGACGAAGAGTAATACCCGCCTCTGTAAGCGCTTTGGCAAAAATAGAGCTAAAGCGGTGAATACGCTCAGCAATCAGTTTTAAACCTTCAGGACCATGATACACCGCGTACATTGCTGCAATGTTAGCGAGTAAAACTTGAGAGGTACAAATGTTAGAGTTCGCTTTTTCGCGGCGAATATGTTGCTCACGAGTTTGCATTGCCATGCGTAATGCTGTATGTCCTGCCGCATCACGGGAGACCCCGATAATACGTCCCGGCATCGCGCGTTTAAATTCATCTTTGCAGGCAAAAAATGCGGCATGAGGACCACCATAGCCCATTGGTACACCAAAACGTTGAGCGGAGCCAAAGACAATATCCGCGCCTTGTTTTGCTGGTGCTGTCAGTAAAACGAGTGCCATCATATCCGCAGCCACACAACTGACGATATTTTTCTCTTTCAGCTTAGCAAACAGTTCACTGTAATCATGAATGTTCCCTGTGGTACCAACTTGTTGTAGCAATACACCAAATACCCCTTCATGCTCCAGTGCTTTTTCTGCACTATCCACAATCACTTCAAAACCGAAAGTACCCGCGCGAGTACGCACAACATCAAGTGTTTGAGGATGGATATCATCTGCAACGAAAAAACGCTCTGCGTTTTTCAACTTACTAATACGTTTTGCCATCGCCATGGCTTCAGCCGCCGCAGTCGCTTCATCCAATAAGGACGCTGAAGCGAGATCTAAGCCCGTCAAATCGATAGTGAGTTGCTGGAAATTCAGCAGGGATTCAAGACGCCCTTGAGAAACCTCAGGTTGATACGGCGTATAGGCCGTGTACCAGCCGGGATTTTCTAACAAATTACGCAAGATAACAGGGGGAAGTACTGCAGGGGCATAGCCCATACCGATGTAACTTTTATAGCGTTTATTAAGAGATGCGATGCCTTTTAGCTCGGCCAATGCCTCTTGTTCTGTAGCACCACCACCCACTCTTGGTGGTTCCGGTAGTAAAATTGCTTTTGGGACAATTTTGTCCATTAAATTATCGAGAGAGGTCGCACCAACAGTACCTAACATGGTTTTTATTTGTTGTTCTGATGATCCAATGTGGCGCGAGATAAATTCTGAACGGTTTTCTAGTTGACTCAGTGACATCGACATATCTGTGTTCCCATCCTTTTTGCCGTGCGTAGCGTAGGTTATAAGACTCTAGCGATGATAAGACCTATTTATAAACTGCGAGGTAAGTGGGCCAGTTCAAACTAACCTTTATAAAAACAATATTTTTAAATACGTTGCGCTGTAGCGAACTATCAGGCTACAGCGCAAAGTACGATGCAATAAATTACTCTTCCGCGGCGATCATGCTCAGATAACCCTGAGCATCAATCAGGTCAGCTAACTGTGAGTCATCAGTCATCTTAATGCGGAAAATCCAACCTTCTTGATAAGGTGATTCGTTGACTAATTCTGGAGAATCACTTAATGCATCATTTACTGCGATAATTTCACCGCTAATAGGTGCATAAATATCAGATGCCGCCTTAACAGATTCAACAACTGCACAGTCATCCCCTGCACTCACGACATCACCTACGTTAGGTAAGTCGACAAAAACCATATCGCCTAAAGTTTCTTGCGCATGTTCAGTGATACCCACAGTAAACTCACCGTTGCCTTCATCACGTAACCATTCGTGTTCACGGGTATATCTTAACTCTTTAGGTGCGTTGCTCATTTCTAGCCTCTCTTCTGATTCTGAGAATATGTTTTTTGAGAATAAAACTAAATATTGTGTTGCATTAGAAAATATCTAATTATACTAATGCCTTACCTTCGCGTACGAACCCCGGCTTAACCACTTCAACCGGCATTTCACGATGGCGAATTTCAACGATGGCCTGATTTTTAATCCCATTCGGTACACGCGCTAATGCGATACTGAAACCCAACGTTGGAGAAAATGAACCGCTAGTGATCACTCCCTCATGCAATTTACCCGATTCGTCGGTAAAGCGCACAACCTGTTCAGCACGTAAAATGCCTTTTTCACGCATGACAATACCAACCAGTTTGTCTGAACCTTGCGCACGTTGCTTTTCCAATGCTTCACGACCGATAAAGTTCCGATCTTGCGGTTCCCAAGCAATTGTCCATCCCATATTGGCTGCCAATGGAGAAATAGACTCGTCCATATCTTGCCCATATAAATTCATACCTGCTTCAAGACGTAACGTATCACGAGCACCCAAGCCAGCTGGATGCACACCCGCTTTAAGCAGCTTGCGCCAAAACTCTACAACTTGCTGCTTTGGCATTGCGATTTCATAGCCTTTCTCACCGGTATAACCTGTTGTTGCAATAAACAGATCGCCAGTTTGTACACCATAGAAAGGCTTCATATCTTTAATTGCAGCACGCTGCTCTTCAGTCAGTAAGGCGTGAACTTTATCTTGTGCCTTTGGACCTTGAACGGCTAATAACGCGAGATCATCGCGTACAGTGATTGCAACAGCATACTCTTTAGCATGCTGTTCAATCCATGCAATGTCTTTGTCTCGTGTCGCAGAGTTAACCACCAAACGATAGAAATCATCGTCAAGGTAATAAACAATCAAATCATCAATCACACCACCGGATGCATTCAGCATACCGGTATACAGTGCGCGGCCTTTGATCGTGAGTTTGGCAATATCATTGGCGAGAAGATAACGGAGAAAATCGCGGCAGCCTTCACCATGTAAATCAACAATGGTCATGTGGGAAACATCAAACATTCCTGCATCGGTTCGGACAATATTATGTTCGTTGATTTGCGAACCATAGTGCAGTGGCATCATCCACCCGTGGAAATCCACCATTTTTGCACCGCAGGCTATATGCTCATCATATAGAGTTGTTTGCTTTACCATGAATACCCTCTTTACATTACTGTGTCTGATGGGGTGATTGCGTGATGACGGTATAAATTTTTTCTGTAAACCCCGTTTCATCAAAACGCAAATCATCGAATTTGATTCAAAATCGCTAACATTCGAAATTGGATGCTATAAAAAAAAATAGGGTGACGTACTCACTGTATTACTGATTGCGCGGTTATATTGCCAGCGCTTTTTGTTAAATAATTGAGAACGATCACTCAATCCCTTCATATTTGGCTTATTGGTGAGCAAAATATCATCAAAACTGAGATTCCCATCGAAATAAGGCTCTAACAGCTTCTAATTGTTAAATTAGAAAAACTAATCCGAAATAAGGGATAAATTAGTTTTTCTCAGCCATTGGAAAGTATCAACGAGGTGGGTAGATAGTGATTACAAATAAAAAAACGGAACGCGTTAAACTCAGCGTTCCGTCTATAAGAGAAAAATAAAATCGATTACTGACTATCAATAGGGAGTTGTTTTAACCATTTAGGCATATCCGATAAGCCCATTGCATGGTTCAGCAATTGTGGTTTTATTCCGGGTAGGCTATCCGCTAATACTAAGCCAATATCACGTAACAATTTTTTCGCAGGGTTATTGCCATCGAATAACTCACGGAACCCTTGCATACCCGCTAACATCAATGCGGCACTATGTTTACGACTGCGCTCATAGTCACGTAAATAGAAATATTGACCAAAATCCTTACCTTCTCGATGCAATCTTCTGATTTCACCGATCAGCATAGCAACGTCCATAAAACCAAGATTAACGCCCTGACCTGCCAATGGATGAATCGTATGAGCAGCATCCCCCAGAAGTGCAAGACGCTGAGCCGCAAACTGGCGTGCATAACGCCCAGTTAATGGAATAGTCACACGATCGCTTTCAAGCTGGCATAACCCTAAATTAGCATCAAATGCAACGGTTAACTCTTTCTCAAACTCGAGCTTGTCTAAATCTTGGCGACGCGCCGCGGCTAAGTTTGGTTGGGACCACACAATCGAGCATAAATGCGGGTCGCTCAATGGTAAGAATGCGAGGATACCTTCCCCATTAAAGGCTTGGCGAGCAATCCCTTCGTGTGGACGTTCCGTTCTAATTGTGGCAACTAACGCAGTATGTTCATAATCCCAGAATGTCAGTGGGATATCCGCATGACTACGTAACCATGAATTCGCCCCATCGGCACCGACAACTAATCGAGCTGTCAGCATATTTTCGTCATCTAACGTGATGAAAACCTCATTTTCGCCCCAAACAACTTTCTTAATGGTCGCTGGCGCTAATAATGTCACATCACGCAATTGGCTGGCTTTTTGCCACAGCGCATCACGTACCACATTATTTTCAACAATATGACCTAAGTGCGAAAGGTTTTGGTCTTTTGCAGAAAAAGCGATACGCCCAAAACTATGGTTATCCCACACTTCCATACCATTATAGGCAGACGCTCTCATTCCTTTAATGGCTGACCACACATCTAAGTGAGCCAATAATTTTTCACTCGCTGCATTAATTGCTGATACGCGCAGCGCATGGGGCTCACTGGCAGAAAATGGCACTTTAGGCGGATGGTTTTCTACCACTGCCACACGTAAACCACTGCCTTCGAGTCCACATGCCAATGCCAGCCCAACCATGCCACCACCAGCGATAACCACATCGAACGATTGCATATTATAATTCCTCTTAATTTTGTGGTTATTTATGTGCGACCCAGCCAAGGGTTTGGCGGGCTAAAACATCACGAATAGGCGGTAACATTTCCATCGCCATCAGTCCCAAATTGCGCCCAACGATCAGGGGAAAGCAACGATTAGCAAATAACCGAACCAGACCATCCGTCATGGCAACCGTTTTTTCTCTGTCAGCTAATCGGGATTGTTGGTACTGATTTAGCAATGAATAATGACCAATATCTTGCTGATTAGCATGAGCATTCACCACTAATTCAGCTAATTGCATTACATCACGGATCCCAAGATTGAAACCTTGCCCCGCGATTGGGTGTAGCGTCTGAGCTGCATTTCCCACCAGCGCAACACGATGACTCACTGAATTAACCGCTTTTCTTAATACTAACGGGTAACAGTTGCGTTTACCGGCTTGGGTGATTTCACCTAAACGCCAACCAAATGCTTGCTGTAATTTGCGAATAAACGTTTCGTCGTCCCATGAATTAATAGCATCAGCATGCTCTTGATGATGGCACCACACTAGCGAGCTGCGCCCTTCTGACATAGGCAATAACGCTAAAGGACCAAATTCAGTAAAGCGTTCGAAAGCACGTCCTGCGGGGTCAATTGCTGTTTTGACGTTCGCGATAATCGCCACTTGCCCATAATCATCCTGCTGCCATTGCATGTTACAAGCTTGTCCAATCGCAGAGCGACTTCCATCGGCCGCCACTAAAAGATGACCCGTAATTTGTTCGCCACTTGCTAACGTGACCGTCACATTATCCACGGTACGCTCTACATGCTCTACTTTTGCAGGACAATAGAGTTTGACTCCTGGGGCCTTACGCAACAGGGTAAATAAACGGGCGCCAGCTTCATGCAATTCAATCACATTACCTAGCTCGGTAATCTGGTGATCTTCGGCATGAATATTAACAAAACCGGCATGACCTCTATCAGACACATGAACGTGATTAATCGGAGTCACACAGTCAGCAAAAGCAGACCAAACACCTATCAATGACAAGTACTGACAGGTGCCGTGGGATAATGCAATCGCTCGAGCATCAAAGCCTGGATGCTGACCTTCCGGTCGAGAGGCTTCAATGAGTGATACCGAAACGCGTCCTTGACTGAGTGACGAAATCGCCAGAGCCAATGTGGCGCCAGCCATCCCTCCCCCAACAATAATCACATTCATAGATTATTAATTACCTTCTGTTATTACTTTGTACTGCTTAACCTAAGCGTTTTTTAGCAGCCGCCATTAACGCTTCTATTTCATCTGGATCTTTCACGACCATTGACGTTAGATTCTCATTCCCATCTTCAGTGATAAGAATGTCATCTTCAATACGCACACCAATACCGCGGTATTGAGGGGGTACATCTGCATCTGGTGCAATATAGAGCCCCGGCTCAATGGTCAGCACCATGCCCGGTTCCAAAATGCGATCTCTTTCCACACCATAGAAACCAACATCATGCACATCTAAGCCCAACCAATGACTTAAACCATGCATAAAAAATGGATGATACGCTTTGTTTTCGATCAATTGTTCGACATCACCCTGTAAAATGCCTAATTTCACTAAACCTTCCGTTTTGATACGAACAATTTGTCGAGTCACTTCGTGGATGCTGGTTCCTGGGCGATAAAGCGCTAATGCGGTATTGATAGATTCAAGAACGATGTCGTAAATTTCACGCTGCGCTTGGGTAAATTTACCATTCACAGGAAACGTACGAGTAATATCTCCTGCGTACCCTTCTAACTCCGCACCCGCATCAATTAAAACTAAGTCTCCATCCTTCATAGCACATTCATTTTCGGTGTAGTGCAAAATGCAGGCATTTTCGCCGCTACCAACGATAGTGTTATAGGAAGGGAAACGCGCGCCATGGCGAGTGAATTCATATTCAATTTCACCACAGAGTTGATATTCATACATATTTGGACGGCAAGTTTCCATCGCACGAATGTGGGCTAAGGCTGAGATTTCCCCCGCTTTACGCATAACTGCCATTTCTGCATCCGATTTAAACAGACGCATTTCATGCACCATCGGACGCCAATCAATAACAGTTTGAGGGGCTTTCAAATTGCGGCGGCTACCACGGCGTAATACATCCAGCGCACCAAAAACCAATTTATCCGCATACTCAAACTCACCTTGAGCATGATAAACCACATCTAATCCATTCAATAATTGATAGAGTTGATCAACAATCTCATCAAATGGTAGCGCTTTATCTACACCTAATTTTTCAGGTGCTGCGTCTTGTCCTAGACGACGACCAAACCAAATTTCTGCGGTTAAATCACGGACGCGGTTGAACAACACGGTATGACTATGTTTCTCATCACTTTTAATTAAAACTAAAACCGCTTCTGGCTCACTAAATCCAGTCAGATACAAAAAATCACTGTGCTGGCGATACGGATATTCGCAATCCGCATTACGTTGTGCTTCAGGTGCTGAGAAAATAATGGCAGCACTTGCAGGCGCCATTTGAGCCAATAATGCATTACGACGAGAAATAAATTCCTGCTTATTCATACCGTTATTGCCTTATTATTTTGGGTTTTAGGTAAATTGCTTATTTGATGATTAGCTAAAAATCAAAGAGCAATCGTCTTATATTAGGTAAAGAGCCCCCTTAACCATAGGCTTCTGATAACCCAGAAAACCGACGGTTAATGGTCATTACCTAGCATTATAGATTAGTGGAGAACGGGCTTGATATTCTCGACTGCGGTTGGTCCATTTTTCGGCTCAACTAATGCGATGTAGCACAGTTGAACGGCAACTCTGACATATTCAACAACTTCTTCTAAGGCTTGCTCAAGCTCTTCTTGGTCTTCTTCTTCATCATAACCAAGCATACCGATGTTACGTAAATCAGTAATAACTTCGCTAATCTCTTTTTTATCAGTAAGTTTAGGTTGAGCAACACCAATGCCCAGTAAGAAGTGATTAACCCAGCCAGCTAACGCATCTGCGTGATCAAACACTGAAGCGTCTTCATCAGGAAATAGCATATTAAATGCGAATTCGCTGTCATCTAATGCATCAAATGTGAGGTCATACAGCTCACGTAGCGGCTGAGCTACCGTCTGTGGAAATGCAAGCCCGTCATTTGCCAAATCATGGACGAGTGTTTGCCAACCGTGGTCACGACTTCCTCCACAAATTAATCCGGTAATTAAACCATGGATTTCGGCAGCAGTGAGTGCGATTGAGTGCTGTTGGAGCAAATTGTCCAACGATTCATAGTTAGGTAAAGATTTTTGTATAGACATCTGAATTCGTCATGTTAGCTTGGGATTCGTGATATGCTACCACCAAGGATAGCCGCTAGACCAGTCTGCTTTTTTTTGTCTGAGTTATTATTAGTTTATTTTTATTCTAAACTAGTAATATAACGCCAATGCCTATCTATGCATAAGCTATGTGAAAATTAACAACATTTACGCCAAATGTCCCACTTTTATTGGCGAAAAAGATTTTAGTATGGAGGTATCATGTCCGCACAACCCGTTGATATTCAGATTTTTGGGCGATCTATGCGCGTTAATTGCCCAATAGAACAAAAAGAAGCGCTGTTAGAAGCCGCAAAAGAGTTAGAAGAACGTCTAAAGAATTTAAAAGACAGAAGTGGTGTAACTAACACTGAACAGCTTATTTTCATTGTCGCATTGAACGTCTGTCACGAATTAGCACAAGAAAAGACAAAAACACGCGATTATGCTTATAATATGGAAGAGAAGATAAAGGTATTGCAACAAACGATTGAGCAAGCGTTGCACGATCAGGTGAAAATCACTGAGAGGCAGGTATTGCCCCTAGAGTAATTATGCTTATTAATCAATCACTAGTAAAAAATAAAACTAAAAATTAGGTTGCATTTATACTCTAATTTCGTACAATGAAGTCACTGAGTAACGTAAGTTCTCAAAACAAATTTCTCTGAGATGCGCGTCAGTGGGTGAGTCCCCTGAGCCGATATTTCATACCAAACAGAATGTGGTTTTTGCGCTGGTGAGCATGCCTGATTCGCTCAGGAAGCCTAAAGGTTGCTAAACTGCGTTCACCTTGAACCAAGGGTTCAAGGGTTACAGCCTACAACGGCATCTTGGAGACCCCCTTTCTTTTCCTGTTGTTTCTGTGTCTTCTGCACAACTTCCCAAATACTCTGCGAAAAACTACCCATTCCTATCGCTTGCGATATACTGTTTGTTATGTTTTTCCGCTGGTTATACAACTTTCTATGAGGGAAGGTATATGAAAATGGTTATGTCAGATGCGCTTTCTTTATCACGTCAGCAAATTCGTCAATCCATTAGGGCAGCCCGTCGGGCACTTTCCCTTGAAGCACAAGACGCTGCGGCACAGCAAATAGTGACTCACTCACTCAATCACCCCAAAATAGCACAGGCAAAAACTATCGCCCTATTTCTATCGTTCGATGGGGAAATTAATACACGCCCATTAATTCAAGCTCTCTGGGAACAAGGGAAACATATTTATCTCCCCGTCATTCATCCATTTAGCCCTAATAACCTCTTATTTTTACGTTACACACCAGAAACTGCACTAGTAAAAAATAAGTTTAATATCGAAGAACCTCCATTGAATATTTCAGATGTATTACCCATTGAGCAGCTCGATATTATGATGATCCCACTCGTGGCATTTGATAGCCAAGGGCAGCGATTAGGAATGGGTGGCGGTTTTTACGATAGAACGTTAGCGAAATGGCAGCAAACTGGCTTTTATCCTATTGGGCTTGCCCATGATTGCCAGCAAGTTGAAAATTTACCAGTAGCACATTGGGATATTCCATTACCTGAAATTATCACCCCTAAAAAAATATGGCGCTGGTAAGCACCAACGCCATATGAGAATAAAAAGCTAAATTTAATTAGAACAACAGGCGAGCGCGAATAGTGCCTGGCAGTGATTTCAATTTCACTAACACTTCATCCGCCTGACCAGGTGATTGCGTCAGCACATCAATAACAACATAACCAACATTACCTGACGTTCTCAGATATTGCCCTACTACGTTGATGTTATTTTCCGTAAATACTTGGTTGATGCTATTCATCATCCCTGGACGGTTTTCATGAATATGCAGTAAGCGGTTGGTATCATCCGTATGGACTGGCAGTGAAACCTCAGGGAAGTTAACCGCAGATAATGTTGAACCATTGTCAGAGTATTTTGCTAGCTTACTCGCCACTTCTAAACCGATATTCTCTTGCGCTTCTTCCGTTGAACCACCGATGTGTGGTGTCAGGATCACGTTGTCGAATTTAATCAACTCAGAGATGAACGGATCATTCGGATCATTATTTGCCGCTGGCTCTGTTGGGAACACATCAACTGCCGCGCCTGATAATTTTTTGCTTTCTAATGCTGCGCTAAGTGCTGGGATATCAACGACCGTACCACGAGAAGCATTGATGAAAATTGCACCTTTTTTCATTTGCTCAAATTGCGTTGCACCAATCATATCCTTGGTACTTGCTGTTTCGGGCACATGCAAACTCACCACATCGCTCATTTTCAGTAGCTCAGGTAATGAGCGAACTTGCGTCGCATTACCTAATGGCAATTTATTTTCAATGTCATAAAAATAAACATCCATACCAATCCCTTCAGCTAAGATCCCTAACTGAGTACCGATATGACCATAACCGACAATACCTAAACGCTTGCCTCGAGCTTCAAAACAGCCTTTCGCTTGTTTTTCCCAAATACCGCGGTGCGCCTGCATATTGGCTTCAGGAATACGACGCAATAATAGTAATAGCTGACCTAATACCATTTCCGCCACGGAACGTGTGTTGGAGAATGGTGCGTTAAAGACAGGAATACCGCGTTTTGCTGCCGCATCTAAATCAACTTGGTTAGTCCCAATACAGAAGCAACCCACTGCCACCAGTTTCTCTGCCGATGCAAAGATCTCTTCAGTCAAATGAGTACGGGAACGGATACCGACAAAACGAGCGTCTTTAATTGCTTCTTTTAATTCTTCGTCCGACAGCGCGCTTTTGTGATATTCGATATTGGTGTAACCCGCTGCTTTGAGGTTATCCACAGCACTTTGGTGAACACCTTCAAGCAGTAAAAATTTAATTTTGTCTTTCTGCAAAGATACCTTGACCATTTACCCTACCCTATCGTACTTAATTTATGACAGATGAATTTCGTATGAACTCAAAATAATTCGAGATGCAAGTCATGAAATTAAGGCACTCCAGCCCCTCACATGCACCTTGAAATAAAACGAGAATACCAACATAGCAAAATTCAGCGCAGTAGCAATACAAACGATTGCTTAGACGCTGCTAAAAAGTGTGAAGAAAAAGAAGTTATGTGGTGGAAAATCTAGAGCGGTAACACAAAATAAGCATTTTGCCCACCCAATGGGCATTTGTGTGAGATATATCACCAAAATAACGGATGGTAAAAAAAATTTAAATAATTTTCAGGTTTACCATATTTATAAAAGTCATTAACGCTTTAGCTATCTAGTTAAAAACAAAATAAGCCAGTGAACTTAAAATCCACTGGCTTATCATTAACCACAGAAGATTACAGCTTAATAGTTTTTACACCTTCAGCTGTTCCCATCAATACGACATCAGCACCACGGTTAGCGAATAGTCCCACAGTCACGACGCCAGCAATACCGTTGATTTTGTTTTCTAATGCAACAGGATCGAGGATCTTTAAGTTGTGGACATCCAGAATAACGTTACCGTTATCCGTCACCACATTTTCACGGTAAACTGGTTGCCCGCCTAATTTAACCAATTCACGCGCAACATAGCTGCGCGCCATCGGAATGACTTCGACTGGTAGAGGGAAATTACCTAAAACACCCACTAACTTAGATTGGTCAACGATACAGACAAACGTTTTAGCAATGGCAGAAACAATTTTTTCGCGAGTTAATGCGGCACCACCGCCTTTGATCATGTTCATGTTGCCATCTACTTCATCAGCCCCATCAACATAAACATCTAATGAATCTACACTGTTACAGTCAAAAACAGGAATACCCAAGGATTTCAATTTTTGTGTTGATGCTTCAGAGCTAGAAACGGCTCCTTCAATTTGTCCCTTCATTGTTGCCAATGCATCAATAAAGTGGGATGCGGTAGAACCTGTACCTACCCCAACAATCGTGCCTGGCTTAACATATTCTAATGCCGCCCAACCTACTGCTTTTTTCAATTCATCCTGAGTCATGCGAGAGCCTTATACTGGAATATTCAATCATTAAATAGATAGTGAGTAGTATATACCGGACATTCTGCAAGTTGCAGTATTGTTATTAGGGATTGTGCACTACTTCTTATGAAAAATACCCTTTAGGAATATTTGCAAGTGTTATCCCTAAAAATATGGCATAGTGATTGGCAGAATAACAAGAAGGAGAGTTTTTGATGAAGCGCCCTGATTATCGCGCCTTGCAAGCACTGGATGCCGTCATTCGTGAACGCGGATTTGAACGAGCAGCACAAAAGTTATGCATCACTCAGTCTGCAGTTTCTCAACGAATCAAACAGTTAGAAAACCTTTTTGGTCAACCTTTGCTTGTGCGTACCGTTCCGCCACATCCGACTGAACAAGGTCAAAAACTGTTGGCATTGCTTCATCAAGTTGAATTACTCGAAGAACAGTGGCTTGGAGATGAAAACAGTGGCTCCACGCCATTATTGCTCTCCTTAGCGGTGAACGCTGACAGTTTAGCGACATGGTTTTTGCCCGCCCTAAACCCAGTTTTAGGCAATACGCCTATCCGTTTGAACATTCAAGTGGAAGATGAAACCCGCACCCAAGAGCGCCTAAGACGCGGGGAAGTGGTTGGGGCTATCAGTATTCAACCTCAAGCCTTGCCAGGTTGTTTAGTCGATAAACTGGGCGCATTAGACTATATTTTCGTCGCCTCACCGGGTTTTGCCGCGAAGTATTTCCCTGATGGGGTAACTCGAGCCTCCTTACTAAAAGCACCCGCGGTGGCATTTGACCATTTGGATGATATGCACCAAGCCTTTGTACAACAAAACTTTGGACTATCACCTGGCAGTGTACCTTGCCATATCGTTAACTCATCAGAGGCCTTTGTACAATTAGCTAAACAGGGGTCAACATGCTGTATGATCCCACACTTGCAAATTGCCAGTGAGTTAGAAAATGGTGAATTAATTGATTTAACACCGGGACTCTGCCAACGCCGGATGCTCTACTGGCATCGTTTTGCACCGGAAAGTCGCACAATGAAGAAAGTCACTGACGCCCTATTAAAAACAGGACGCCAGATGCTAAAACAAGATGATGAAATCGCCGCTGAGATTAACGTTTAATTTCAAATACCACATCAACTTGATCATTAAAATCGATACTTTGCTGCTCATAGGTCTCATTAACGTTGAGATCTTGAGCCGCCGCTTTCAGTGACCCCGCTTGACCACGCACTGCCATTGGATATGGGACATCAGCTGGAGCATTGTAATTAATGCTATAAATCGGTCCTAACTGTGCATTAAACCCTTTTGCCAGCGCTTCAGCTTGTAACTGAGCATTCTTCATTGCTTGGTCACGGGCTGCATTACGGTATTTCTGAGGATCACTCACCCCAAACTGCACAGAATTAATTTCATTTAATCCTGCCGTCAACGCACCATCAAGTAAAACATTTAGCTGATCCAACTTTTTCACTTTGACATCGACGGTTCTTATCGCCGTATATCCTTTCAGTGTTGGCTTAGACGCTGAACTATAATCATAGTTAGGTTGTGTTCGTACATTTGCAGCATCAATATCCTGCTTTTCAATTCCATTTTTCTTCAGGAATTCATAGTATTCAGCAACGCGCTTATCAACTGCCGCTTTTGCCGCCGCAGCATCTTTATTCGTAACCTGCACATTAATGCTCAACGTTGCCATATCCGGTGCTACTTTCACCGCCCCACTTGCTGACGTTGAAATATGAGGACCTTCCGGTGCTGCACTAGCCAAAGAGATGCTCGGAACCGCAAGACCTGCCAATACGGCAGCAACAACGATAGATTTCAATTTCACAGAACCTCCCAATGGTGTTTTTCTCTATAATAAAGAGGAAGTTCATCATAAACCTCCCCTGATTAAGATTCACATTATCATATTTACCACAAACTGCGATTCAGAATAATGCTAATTAATATCCTAGCCCGTGCATTGCGAGTTGAAATGCAATAAACCACATCACACAGCCTACAAACAGATTAATAAAACGCTGGGAACGTGGTTTATTCAGTATAGGAGAAAACCACGCCGCTAACATCGCTAATAAAAAAAACCAAACGAATGAAGCCGTTAATGCCCCAGCCGTGAACCATGGGCGCAACTGACTTTCTAATTGACCACCAACACTACCTAATACCACAAAAGTATCTAAATACACATGAGGGTTAAGCCAAGTCACGGCAAACAACGTCACGACCACTTTCCATCGTGTCATCATCTTACGTTCTAATTGCAATACTGCGTCATCTGGCGTCATTGCTGTGCGAAATGCCTTATAGCCATACCACACTAAAAATGCGACTCCCGCCCAAGTAATCAGTGCCATTAATAGCTCAGATTGACTTAATAACGCGCTGCCACCAAAAACCCCCGCAATAATTAAAATCGTATCACTTAATGCGCATAATAATGCACTCATCAAATGAAACTGCTTTCGGCTACCTTGTTGTAAAACAAATGCATTTTGTGGACCTAATGGCAATATCATTGCAGCCCCTAAAAGAGCCCCCTGAAAATAAATCGTAAACATGCAAATTTTCCTAATAATTATTCAGATTATCTGCACAGAATAATATCCACGAAAAATCATTAGTGAAAACGATTAACTCTAATAGGGCATAAGAAAGGCTAATACAAATTCATGGAGAGAAATTTGAAATAAGATTACCTATATTCTGGGAATAAAAATGGCGTAGTTTTTTAGTCTACGCCATTTTTCATGGTACACATGATGAGTTATTCAGCAGAAATATTTTTCACACTAGGATTAACTTGATGAAGGTGAACATCCATTTGTGGGAATGGAATTCCAATATTGTGCTGATCTAATGCACGTTTAAAGTTTTCCATTAAATCCCAGTAAACAGGCCAAGTATCACCATTCGTGGTCCAAAAACGCACTAAATAATTCAATGAAGAAGGCGCCATTTCATTTAAACGGATAGTCACACCTTTATCGTGCAGAATACGTTTATCAGCCGCAACAATGTCACCTAAGACTTTTTTAACCATATCAATATCTGAGTTATAAGCAACGCCCACCATGATATCTTGACGGCGAAGTGGCTCACGGGTCACGTTAATGATGCTGTCCCCAATGATTTTACCATTTGGGATAACAACGATACGGTCATCCGCCGTTCTCAATGTGGTTGAGAAAATTTGTACGCTTTGAACAGTACCGTCAATCGCACCAATCTTCACAAACTCACCCGCTTTTAATGGTCTAAATACCACCAGCAAAACGCCTGCAGCAAAGTTACCTAATGAGTTTTGTAATGCTAAACCAACCGCTAAACCGGCGGCACCCATTACCGCGATGACAGAGGCAGTTTGTACGCCAATTTTGCCCAGCACAGCAATTAAGGTAAATGCCACAATGGTATAGCGAGCAATAGCAGATAAGAATTCGCTAACAGTGGAGTCAATTCCTCTCATTGTCATCACACGATTCAAACCACGGCTAACCCATTTAGCAATCATCAACCCCACAATTAAAATAACAAGTGCGGAAACGATATTGACGACATACTGGACTAGCAGATCCTGATTTGCCACAAACCAATTCGTTGCATCATTCAATGCGCCTGTAACATCATCAGTATTCATATGTATATCCTTTTCGATCAAATTTAGACTAGGAAAACTCGCTCAATTCAATTAACAATCTCAAAAATCATGAGTAAATAATTGAATAACACGCTTAAAATAATAGCTATAAATCATCAAAATATAAAATTAATCGATAAATAAAATACTTTTTATCGATTTTCGATAACAAATTCACGATAGTCATCTAGCATATCGAAGAAGTCATTGATACCGCAAAAAGCAATACTTTCATTATCATAGTAACTCATTCCTTCTTCTAACCCATCGGTCTCAAACGCTAACTGATTCGCACGGATCATGACTTCCTCATCATCTAGAATCAGTGTGTATTCGTGACCAATAAACTCCCACTGCTTTTCACTGCCTTTAATCAGTTCATAATTATCTGCGATAGTATCCAGTAAACTGAGGTCGTTTTTTATTTCCTCGTTTAGCCAATAACCAATAGCTTCATGATCCATTGAAAATTTTGCGGTAATACTTCCTGTAATATCCGTTAAAAATTGGTAGTCCATATGCAATACCTCACACTTTGCGTCTTTGAATTAAGTATAACGCGAGTCAAGCGGGTTTGCTTAGCGCTATTACGAGCTGTCAGAAGAATATTTCAGTATGGAATTATTGCACTACACAAATATGCTTATTCAATTAAAATTAACTATACCTCTTCGACTCGGTAATAAGGACTTCAATGATTAATCGCGTAGACCACCTTGTTTTAACCACCACTAATCTTGATACCTGTCTTGATTTTTACCAGCGTATCTTAAAAATGTCTGTGATCACGTTTGGTGAACAACGTTACGCATTACAGTTTGGTCAGCAAAAAATAAACATTCACCAATATGGAAAAGAGTTTGAACCTAAGGCTCACTTACCCGTGCCAGGGTCACTGGATCTCTGTTTTATTAGTGATATACCGCTTCTCGATGTGCAAAAACATCTTGAACAACAGGATGTAAAAATTATTGAAGGACCTGTACAACGCACTGGCGCTACAGGCAAAATTTTGTCGTTATATCTCCGAGATCCCGATTTAAATTTAATCGAAATTTCTCAATATATTTAGCATCAACCTATTTATCCCTCTGTATTTTTCACGTAGAAATAGAAAACCCCAATAATTGAATTAACAACTATTGGGGTTTAATTAATATAACCGCGATTAATCAATCATTAAACAGCAGTTTGGAAGATCACTCCATCCGCTTTCTCAGTGTACTGATCCAGTCGATCAAAGTTCAGATAACGGTATGTGTCTTCCGCAGTCTCATCGACTTTATTCATAAACTGTTGATACTCAGCAGGTGTTGGCAAGCGACCTAATAGGGAAGCCACTGCGGCTAACTCCGCTGATGCCAAATAAACATTGGCACCTGTACCTAAACGGTTCGGGAAGTTACGCGTAGACGTGGAAACAACGGTTGCGCCATCTGCCACTCGAGCTTGGTTCCCCATACACAGTGAACAGCCCGGGACTTCAATACGAGCCCCACTCTTACCAAATACGCTGTAGTAACCTTCTTCCGTTAGCTGCGCAGCATCCATCTTCGTTGGTGGCGCAACCCACAGGCGAGTTGGTAATTGACCTTTATGGGAATCCAGCAGTTTACCTGCCGCACGGAAGTGACCGATGTTAGTCATACAAGAACCGATAAATACTTCATCGATTTTTTCATTCTGAACATCAGACAGTAAACGTGCATCATCTGGGTCATTTGGCGCACACAGAATTGGCTCTTTGATCTCATTAAGATCGATTTCAATCACTGCCGCGTATTCTGCATCCGCGTCACCTTCCAGTAACTCAGGGTTAGCAAGCCAGTTTTCCATCCCTTTGATACGACGTTCGATGGTACGGCGGTCGCCGTAACCTTCCGCGATCATCCATTTCAACAGAACGATGTTGGATTGCAGGTATTCAATGATTGGCGCTTTATCCAACTTGATAGTACAACCCGCAGCTGAACGTTCTGCTGACGCATCCGCTAATTCAAATGCTTGCTCAACTTTCAGCTCAGGAAGACCTTCAATTTCCAGAATACGGCCAGAGAAAATGTTTTTCTTACCTTTTTTCTCAACAGTCAGTAATCCATCTTTAATCGCATACAGAGGAATAGCATGAACAAGGTCACGTAATGTAATACCCGGTTGCATTTGTCCTTTGA
Organism: Providencia sp. PROV208; assembly: GCF_028479465.1. Taxonomy (NCBI): domain Bacteria; kingdom Pseudomonadati; phylum Pseudomonadota; class Gammaproteobacteria; order Enterobacterales; family Morganellaceae; genus Providencia; species Providencia sp. PROV208. Next base: position 31,200 of record NZ_JAMPNS010000011.1, read on the forward strand.
AGCGAACTAATACGGACTCTGGCATATCCAGAGGCATAACACCGGTTGCAGCAGCAAAAGCCACTAAACCAGAACCTGCTGGGAATGAGATACCAATTGGGAAACGGGTGTGCGAGTCACCACCAGTACCAACAGTATCTGGCAATAGCATACGGTTTAACCAAGAGTGAATAATACCGTCGCCCGGACGCAGAGAAACCCCACCACGGTTCATAATAAAATCAGGTAGTGTATGGTGTGTTGTCACGTCTACTGGTTTTGGATACGCCGCCGTGTGACAGAATGACTGCATCACTAAATCCGCAGAGAATCCTAAACACGCTAAGTCTTTCAGCTCATCACGAGTCATTGGACCCGTTGTATCTTGTGAACCGACAGACGTCATTTTAGGTTCACAGTATTCACCAGGGCGAATACCTTGACGACCGCATGCGCGACCGACCATTTTTTGTGCTAATGAGTAACCACGATTACTTTGTGCAACAGGTTTTGCAAGACGGAACATATCCGTTGCACCTAAACCTAATGCCTCGCGTGCTTTTGTGGTTAAGCCACGACCGATGATTAGAGGAATACGACCACCAGCACGAACTTCATCGATTAACACATCCGTTTTTAATTCGAATGTTTCTAACAATTCGTTAGTTTCGTGATTACGAACTTCACCTTTATATGGATAGATATCAATCACATCGCCCATATTCAGCTTAGATACATCCACTTCAATTGGCAGTGCTCCCGCATCTTCCATTGTGTTAAAGAAGATTGGTGCAATTTTTCCACCCAGCACAACTCCGCCACCGCGTTTATTAGGCACGAATGGAATATCATCGCCCATAAACCACAGAACCGAGTTCGTTGCTGATTTACGTGAAGAACCAGTACCGACAACGTCACCCACATAAGCCAGCGGGAAGCCTTTTTTATTCAGTTCTTCGATTTGTTTAATTGGACCTACGTTACCCGCTTCATCAGGAACGATGCCATCGCGTGCGTTTTTCAGCATGGCTAAAGCATGCAGAGGAATATCTGGTCGCGACCATGCATCTGGTGCAGGAGATAAGTCATCCGTGTTGGTTTCGCCAGTCACTTTAAAGACCGTCACGGTCATTTTTTCAGCTAATTCAGGACGCTCTTTGAACCAATCTGCATTCGCCCATGATTCAATCACTTGCTTAGCATGCGCATTTCCCGCTTTCGCTTTTTCTTCTACATCATAGAAATTATCGAACATCAGTAGAGTGTGGGAAAGTGCTTTCGCTGCGATGGCTGCCAATTTGGCATCATCAAGAGCTTCGATTAGTGCGTGAATATTGTATCCGCCCTGCATGGTACCTAGCAGTTCAATGGCTTTTTCAGGGGAGATCAGAGGGGAGGATGTTTCGCCTTTTGCGATCGCGGCTAAAAATCCAGCTTTAACGTAAGCTGCTTCATCAACGCCAGGTGGGACACGGTTGGTCAGCAGGTCTAACAAGAAATCTTCTTCACCTTTGGGTGGGTTTTTCAGTAACTCGACTAGTGCAGCTACTTGTGACGCATCTAATGGCTTAGGGACAATCCCTTGAGCGGCACGCTCGGCTACGTGCTTACGGTATTCTTCTAGCACGACGTTCTCCTCGCTTCTTTGTTATTTATATACCCGGCTGTCTGCACCATCCTGAAAAAAATTATCATCCGGTGCCAGGTCAGAGGAATTTGCTCACATAATCTCAATGGCGATAAAATTATGTCCAGCTTCGGGCAATCAGCATAGCAGAATTTAAACGTAATGTTAATTCATTCACAAGAAAGTAACATTCTTCTGCTAACTTAACCCATTAACAAACTTTATAGGGCAATTTTTAAGCTTGAAACATCATAATCCATTATAAACATCCATTAAGACCCTACTTTTTATAATCCATTTCATGGCTGAAAGCACTCTAATTAGTGTCTTTTTTCATCCCTTATCACAAATTATATTTAATAACTCATTTTTACTTATCTGACTAATTGATAAGGCAAATCATTGCGATTGGTTTAAAATTTTTTAATGGATTTTATGGGGTTTATTGGTCTTTTTAGTCCAACCAAATTGCTGAGGGGAAGCAATAAAAAAGAGCCTACGAAAATCTAGGCTCTTTAATTGAAACTTAAATTATTTCACATAATTATCTATCTAAATGAGCGTAATTCAATGCTTATCTTTATTCTTAAGCGTATCACGCGCTTTAAATAAAATAGACATCAAGTCACCTAATGGCAGCTTTGCAATAAGATTATTTAATAAATCAGAACCTAACAATTCAATTTCCAAATTTTCATATTCCATAGGATTTAAAAAATAATTCTAAGATTTTCTTTTTTCTTTTTTCTTTTTTCTTTTTTCTTTTTTCTTTTTTCTTTTTTCTTTTTTCTTTAACGCTAATAGTTTATTGGGGAATCTATCAATACAATTGAGATCATTTCAGATTGTTAATGTTAGAAACCTTATCTATCCTCACATCAGTAGCTCGTTATGTGTACATTCTTTATTGAATTAAAGTCCCCCACTATAAAAGTGAGGGAGATCAACTTAATTATGTAATAATTAAACTAAAGGCTCTAACCGTAAAAGATGCTCTTTAGCTTTTTCTATCAATGATAAAAACTCATTATATTTGAACTCTAAAATTTCCGAGTCTGGATAAATAATGATATTTACCTCTTTTTTATCTTCAGAAAGTGATATTTCTCCCCATTGAATACTATTAAAGTAGAGCTCTGCATATAAATCATCTCTATTTAAAGAGCTACCAACACTATATTCTAACATGAAATCCCTCATCAATTAGTTTTCAATTTCACGGTTCTCTAAAACCAATAAATTTCTTACCATCTCGACTAAATCTTAATGTCCGACCATCTGGTGATCTAGCATCAATCACTTCAATTCTTTGCCTATTTTCATAAACAGTTCTAGATTTTATTGTTACATTAGGATTATCTAATATTTCATCAATTATTGCTCTAGCCTCTTGGTTCAATACTGAAGCTTTTTGATTTGAATACGAGTATACAGAGCCTTCTCTGCCTCCATGTTTTTGTAGTGATCGTCCTGCATTTGTTAAGCCGTTGCGATTAATTTCAGATGCACCTTGCTTTAGCTCCTCTTTAGAAGGAATCTGATGTGTTCTAGCATGTGCTTCATCCTCAGGCCCCCAGCCATCTGGTGTACCTGAAACAGTACCACCTAATTCTATTTTATCTGAATTTGAAAGTTCTTTTCCAAGATTTGGATTTTTAGCAGCCTTATCCAAATCCGATGCACAAGCAAATCCAAAGGAACATTCAAATGTTTCTGCTAATTTATCACCAATCGCATTCAGTTTATTTTCAACTGCTTGAGCAACACTTGTATCCATTCTTGTTGTTTCATCAAGCGTGGAGCTTCCGCTGTTTACTGGAATTAACGGTGTTGGGATTGTTAAAACACTGCTTTTTTCAATACTAATTTGAATATTTCTTAATTCACTTTCATTAGACTGTATTTCTTTTGTTAAATGAGTATGTCTTTCCTGAGTTGCTAGCAGATAATTTCTTGCTGATAATTCTGCGTTTCTCTCAATAGCATTATAAAAAGGTTTAGGATCAAAAAAGTTTAATTTTGGTATATCTATAGGGCTATCATCAAAGTTATCTGAAAGTAAGCGATCTCTATCTTGTATTGAATTAAATTTAACATTTGCAGTGATATTAAGATCTGGTGATTTAAAAAACCATTGATAATTACATGGGTATTTCTCCGGATCAGTCAAAAACTTCCATTCATAACTTTTTTCTAAATTATTTTTCTCTTCTTTTAGAACTCTTATTTTATTTAAAGATTCCTGATAACTTAATGTTAATTTCTCTTGAGGTGATGGTTCTTGTGGTGATGGTAATGGTGTGTTTACCGTATCTTCTGATACTATATTTTCTCGATTTACATCCCTATCTCTAGATATCTCCAGATTATAATTATCATTCTCTATAATTCTTGTGATAGTTTTCAAATGGTCATATTGCTCATTTATACTATTATTATTAAAAGCATAATCACCATAAAAAAGATCATCATTCGTTACATCAGTAAAATTAAAAGGGACGGGGTTGGCATAAACAGTCATTGAATCTATATAGAGCATAATTAACATCCTTGTTGTTGTTTAAAAACAGCAAAGAAGTTAAATTTAAAATCTTTTATAGTCAACTAAGTGTAAATATCAAAATTATAACCATTATAATATTTATATAATTAAGAAAATAAGTTAGCACTGCTTTATTAATTAATAATAAAAAGACCAAAACATTTCTGCTTTGGTCTTCAATTCGCTTATTTCTTGCTAAAAAAGAAAATTATTTTTTCTTTTTCGCTTTCGCGTTTGGTAAGTCAGTGATGCTACCTTCGTAGATCTCTGCAGCCATACCAATTGATTCATACAGTGTTGGGTGAGCATGAATAGTTAATGCTAAATCTTCAGCATCACAACCCATTTCGATTGCCAAACCGATTTCGCCCAGTAATTCACCGCCGTTAACACCAACAACTGCACCACCGATGATACGGTTAGATTGCTTGTCGAAAATCAGCTTAGTCATACCTTCAGAACAGTCAGATGCGATTGCACGACCTGATGCAGCCCATGGGAATGTTGCTGTTTCGTAGCTGATGTTTTTCTCTTTCGCTTCTTTCTCAGTTAAACCAACCCATGCAACTTCTGGCTCAGTATAAGCGATTGATGGAATAACTTTAGGATCGAAGTAGTGTTTCAGACCTGAAATAACTTCAGCTGCAACGTGGCCTTCGTGAACACCTTTGTGAGCCAGCATTGGTTGACCTACAATATCACCGATAGCAAAGATGTGAGGAACGTTAGTACGCATTTGTTTATCAACGTGGATGAAACCACGGTCATCAACTTCAACGCCCGCTTTACCTGCGTCTAAGTTCTTACCGTTAGGCACACGACCGATAGCCACTAACACAGCGTCATAACGTTGTGGTTCAGCTGGTGCTTTTTTGCCTTCCATTGAAACGTAGATACCATCTTCTTTCGCTTCAACAGCAGTCACTTTAGTTTCTAACAGTAAGTTGAATTTCTTGCTGATTTGCTTAGTGAATACTTTAACCACGTCTTTATCCGCAGCTGGGATAACTTGGTCAAACATTTCAACCACATCAATTTGTGAACCCAGTGCATGGTATACAGTACCCATCTCAAGACCGATGATACCGCCACCCATGACCAGCAGACGCTCAGGAACTTCTTGCAGTTCTAATGCATCTGTTGAATCCCAAATACGTGGATCTTCATGAGGAATAAATGGTAACTGAATTGGACGTGAACCCGCAGCAATAATCGCATTATCAAAATTGATAGTGGTGCTGCCGTTTTCGCCTTCAACAACCAGTGTATTCGCGCCAGTAAATTTACCCAGACCGTTAACTACGTTAACTTTACGGCCTTTTGCCATTCCAGCTAAGCCGCCGGTCAGCTGGTTAATCACTTTTTCTTTCCACAGACGAACTTTGGAAATGTCAGTTTTTGGCTCGCCAAATACAATACCGTGCTCAGCTAATGCTTTAGCTTCTTCGATAACTTTAGCAACGTGCAGTAATGCTTTAGAAGGGATACAACCAACGTTTAAACAAACTCCACCAAGAGTTGAGTAACGTTCTACCAAAACAGTTTCTAAACCTAAGTCAGCGCAACGGAATGCCGCAGAATAACCTGCTGGGCCTGCACCAAGCACAACGACTTGGGCTTTAATTTCAGTACTCATCATGACCTCTTTTTGTTTTGTCCAGCGGGGCCGCCGAATAAACGAATTTTCCACTGGTAAAGTACACACCGCAAGCAGTTTACAGAATTGTTAACATCCTGAAAAGGCTGAATACGTGACGTAACTCCCAACCTTTCGTTGCAACAGCGAAAAACTCTGCCCCAGCCTAAATAAAACAGACCGGTCAATTGACCGGTCTTCTTAGTTACATTACCAGACGGCGGATATCGCTCATCAGTTGTCCAACTAAAGTGATGAAGCGCGCACCATCAGCGCCATCAATCACACGGTGGTCAAATGACAAGGACATTGGCAGAATCAGGCGAGGAACAAACTCGCTACCATTCCAAACTGGTTTGATAGAAGAGCGAGACAGCCCCATTATTGCCACTTCAGGTGCATTCACGATTGGTGCGAAGCCAGTCGTACCGATACCACCTAAGCTAGAAATAGTGAAACAACCGCCTTGCATGTCTGCTGCGGTCAGTTTACCTGCACGCGCTTTCTTAGACACTTCGCCAAGCTCACGAGATAACTCCATAATGCCTTTTTTGTTCACGTCTTTGAAAACAGGAACCACTAAGCCATTTGGTGTATCAACCGCGATACCGATATTGATATATTTTTTCAGGAACAGACGCTGTGCATCTTCTGAAATAGAGCTGTTGAAGCGTGGCATTTCTTCCAGAGCACGGGCAACCGCTTTCATCACGAAGACTAATGGAGTGATTTTCACATCCAGTTTTTTCTTCTCAGCTTCTTTGTTCTGTTGCTTACGGAACTCTTCAACTTCAGTGGTATCCACTTCTTCCATCAGAGTTACGTGCGGGATCATGACCCAGTTACGGCTCAGGTTAGCGCCAGAAATTTTCTGGATACGACCCAGCTCAACTTCTTCAACTTCACCAAATTTGCTGTAATCAACTTTCGGCCATGGCAGCATCCCCGGTAAACCACCGCCAGCTGCTGCTGGTGCTTCCGCACGCTTGATTGCATCTTTAACGTAAGCTTGAACGTCTTCACGTAAGATACGACCTTTACGACCCGTACCTTTCACTTTCGCTAAGTTCACACCGAATTCGCGCGCTAAACGACGAATAACCGGTGTTGCGTGAATATACGCATCGTTCTCAACAAATTCATTTTTGCTATCAGCAGTTTTAGCTGGAGCAGAGGCTACTGGCGCAGCAGCTGGAGCTGCAACTGGTGCTGAAGCCGGAGCTGCAGTAGGAGCTGGCGCTGCACCCGCAACTTCGAAAGTCATAATCAGGGAACCAGTTTTGACTTTATCGCCAGTCGCAATCTTGATCTCTTTAACTGTACCTGCGAATGGTGCCGGTACTTCCATTGATGCTTTATCGCCTTCAACGGTGATTAAAGATTGCTCAGCTGTTACGGTGTCGCCAACTTTGACCATGACTTCGGTAACTTCAACTTCATCACCACCGATATCTGGCACGTTAACGTCTTTGATTGCCGCTGCGGCTGGTGCCGCTGCCGGTGCTGCTGGGGCAGAAACCGCTGCTGCAGGCGCTGCGCCCGCAACTTCGAATACCATGATCAGCGAGCCAGTTTTCACTTTATCGCCAGTCGCAATTTTGATCTCTTTGACAGTACCTGCAAATGGCGCAGGGACTTCCATTGAAGCCTTATCACCTTCAACGGTAATCAGAGATTGCTCAGCCGTGATTGCATCACCCACTTTCACCATAATTTCGGTGACTTCAACTTCATCACCACCGATATCTGGCACAGCAACTTCTTTCAGTGCAGAAGCTGCAGGTGCTGTTGGTGCTGCCGCAGGAGCTTCTGGAGCCGCAGCTGGCGCAGATGCACCTTCTGCCGAATCAAAAATCATGATTAATTTACCAGTAGTAACTTTGTCACCAACTGCAATTTTAATCTCTTTAACCACACCCGCTTGTGGAGATGGGACTTCCATAGACGCTTTATCACCCTCAACAGTGATGAGCGATTGCTCAGCTTCTACTTTATCACCAACTTTAACCATCACTTCGGTGACTTCAACTTCATCAGCACCGATATCTGGCACTTGGATTTCAATAGACATTGATTATTACCTCTTATGCCAAACGTGGGTTAACTTTATCTGGGTTGATGTTGTATTTTTTAATCGCTTCTTCAACGACTTTAACATCAATCTCACCACGTTTAGCCAATTCACCTAACGCTGCAACGATGACATACGTTGTGTCCACTTCGAAGTGGTGACGCAGGTTCTCACGGCTGTCAGAACGACCAAAACCATCTGTACCCAGAACACGGTATTCACTTGCTGGAACATAAGTACGGATTTGCTCAGCGAAGAGTTTCATGTAGTCAGTAGAAGCAACTGCTGGAGCATCATTCATTACTTGAGCAACATACGGTACGCGTGGTGTTGCTGATGGATGCAGCATATTCCAACGTTCACAGTCTTGACCATCACGCGCCAATTCAGTGAATGATGTTACGCTATAGACATCAGAACCAATTCCATACTCAGCGGCCAGAATATCAGCGGCTTCGCGAACATGGCGCATCATAGAACCAGAACCTAATAGCTGCACTTTACCTTTGCTACCTTCAACAGAAGCCAGTTTATAGATACCTTTACGGATACCTTCTTCAACACCTTCCGGCATTGCGTGCATGTGATAGTTTTCGTTCAGAGTCGTGATGTAGTAATACACGTTCTCTTGTTTCTCGCCGTACATACGCTCTAAACCGTTTTGCATGATCACCGCAACTTCATAAGCGTAAGCTGGATCATAAGAAATACAGTTAGGAATCGTCAGAGATTGGATATGGCTATGACCATCTTCGTGCTGTAAGCCTTCACCATTCAATGTTGTACGACCTGAAGTACCACCGATCAAGAAGCCACGAGCTTGTTGGTCACCTGCTGCCCACATTAAGTCACCAATACGTTGGAAACCAAACATAGAATAGTAAATATAGAATGGGATCATTGGCAGGTTATTGGTGCTGTATGATGTTGCAGCCGCTAACCATGAAGAACCGGCACCCAGTTCGTTGATACCCTCTTGCAGAATTTGACCTTTAGAGTCTTCTTTATAGTAAGCAACTTGCTCACGATCTTGCGGAGTATATTGCTGACCTTTCGGGCTATAGATACCGATTTGACGGAACAGACCTTCCATACCGAAGGTACGAGCTTCGTCTGCAATGATTGGTACTAAACGCTCTTTGATAGAGTTGTTTTTCAACATGACATTCAATGCACGAACAAATGCGATTGTTGTTGAAATCTCTTTAGATTGTTCTTCCAGTAATTGACTGAAATCTGCCAGTGTAGGAATTTCCAGTTTTTCATCGAATTTAGCACGACGAGCTGGTAAATAGCCACCCAGAGCTTGACGACGCTCATGCAGGTATTTGTATTCTTCTGAATCTTTATCGAAAGTGATAAATGGCAGTTTTTCAATTTGCTCATCAGCAACTGGTACATTGAACTGATCACGGAAGTGGCGAACGCCATCCATGTTCATTTTCTTAACTTGGTGAGCAATGTTTTTACCTTCTGCAGTTTCACCCATACCATAACCTTTGATGGTTTGAGCTAAAATAACAGTTGGTTTGCCTTTAGTTTCTTGCGCTTTTTTGAATGCTGCATACACTTTCTTCGGATCATGACCACCACGGTTCAGGGCCCAAATTTCGTCATCAGTCATATCTTTCACTAATGCAGCCGTTTCAGGATAACGGTTGAAGAAGTGCTCACGCACATATGCACCATCGCGTGATTTAAATGTTTGATAGTCACCGTCAAGGGTTTCGTTCATCAATTGAACCAGCTTACCGGTAGTATCTTTACGCAGTAGCTCATCCCAACGATCGCCCCACATAACTTTAATAACTTGCCAGCCAGCTCCGCTAAAGATGCCTTCTAACTCGTTAACAATTTTGCCGTTACCTGTAACCGGACCATCTAAACGTTGCAAGTTACAGTTAATAACGAAGACTAAGTTATCTAACTTATCGCGTGTTGCGATAGTGATTGCGCCTTTAGATTCTGGCTCATCCATTTCACCATCACCTAAGAAAGCATAAACACGCTGTGCTGACGTATCTTTCAGTCCACGGTTATCCAAATATTTCAGGAATTTAGCCTGATAAATCGCATTTAGTGGTCCCAGGCCCATTGAAACGGTCGGGAACTGCCAGAAATCTGGCATCAATTTAGGGTGCGGATAAGAAGACAGACCTTTACCACCAATTTCTTGACGGAAGTTATTCATCTGTTCTTCAGTTAAACGACCTTCTAAGAATGCACGCGCATAGATACCTGGGGAGATATGGCCTTGGAAAAAGACTAAGTCACCACCATCATTGTTGTTATGAGCGCGGAAGAAATGGTTGAAGCAAACTTCATATAAAGTTGCGGAGGACTGGAATGATGCCATGTGACCACCCAGTTCTAAATCCTTTTTAGATGCACGCAGAACGGTCATTACAGCGTTCCAGCGAATTGCAGAACGGATACGGCGTTCTAAATCCATGTTACCAGGGTATGCAGGTTCATCTTCAACAGCAATTGTGTTGATGTAATCAGAACTACCAGATGCACCAGCGGCAATGTTAACACCGCCTTTACGTGCTTCGCTTAATACCTGCTCGATAATAAACTGTGCACGATCAACACCTTCTTCACGGATGACCGATTCAATCGCCTGTAGCCAGTCGCGAGTTTCAATCGGATCCACGTCATTTTTTAACATATCTGACATGGTGTATTCCTTATCTGTTATCTATTTTATATGGTTATGTGGAGCCTATCTTCCCAGTGCTTTCTTCATACGATTGTCTTCATGACAGTGAAAACAACAGGAAGATAGGCCCTAATGTAGTTGCCGCTTTACTTCTAATTAAGAGTGCTCACAGTAATGCAGACGCAGCAGTCAGGATCCGCATTACTAATTTTTAAATCTGATCTAAGCCAGGATGTTGCTGTAATCGGCGTAGCGAACGTTCTCTGCGAGTTTGTTCACGACCAATATCCAGCAGCAAGTCCTCAATGAAAGCGAGGTGCCGATGTGATGCCTCTCGCGCTTTTTCTGGTTCTCTTGCAACAATAGCGGAGAAAATCTGTTCTCTATGTTCACTTACCGCGTTATACATCTCTTTGCGGGTATACAAGAACTCAAAATTCTGTCGAATATTTTGCTCTAGCATTGGGATCATGCAGCGTAGTAAATGAAGGAGCACTACATTATGCGCTGCTTCCGTTACAATCAGTTGATACTGTAATACCGCATCTGATTCTGCATTAAGATCGCCACTTTCTTGAGCCGATTTAATCAATTCATAGCTTTGACGGATACGCTCAAGATCTTCTTCTGTACCACGTAATGCAGCGTAATAGGCAGCAATGCCTTCTAATGCATGACGAGTTTCTAAAAGATCTAATTGAGATTCTGGGTTACCAGCGAGTAATTCGGTCAATGGGTCACTAAAACTTTGCCACATCTGCTTTTGTACAAATGTGCCACCACCTTGACGACGAGATAGAAGACCTTTTGCTTCTAAGGTTTGAATAGCTTCACGCACTGATGGTCTTGAGACATCAAATTGCTTCGCAAGTTCACGTTCAGGAGGCAGCTTTTCGCCGGGGCGTAAAGTCCCCTCGAATATAAGATGCTCAAGCCGCTGCTCGATTACATCAGATAACTTTGGTTGGCGAATTTTACCGTAAGTCATAATCTGCCATTTTCATAGTGAGTAATTATTGATTATCTAGTACCCAGTGTTAATTGGTCATACCAATTATTTTATGGCTTAATAAAGTAACAAAGTATTCACTATCTGTCCATAAAGACCTTGAGCTAAATCATAAAATCCTGCAAGTTTTAACGATTTTTTTTAAAAAAAGCATTAATTAATAACCAACCCTTGACTAAACAACACACAATATTAACAAAAATAATGATTTTTTATGCCGTAAAAACCAAAACTGAAGCGTTACAGCTTACCAATTAGTGAATACTTATATATATATAGTGAATTTTAAATCAAATTGTGAGTTATATGTTTATTCCTACTTATAAGTACAATTTCATTGGTTAAAAATTTGTTAAATCAATAGTGATTAAGAATGATATTAAATCATTCATTACATAATAACTTACCATCAATGGTAAACATTTATGTCCTAAATATGCGTTGCAATTCGATAAACACAAAATATATCTAAAAGAATAATTACTATGAGCATAACGATTAATCTAGGGCAAATCATTCAAACAATCGACTGCCCTTATCTCATTCAATACAGTCTATGCCCTTAGCTTTGTGCTTATTCACTTTTGACATTCGTAAAGCGCATTGAAAGATCTAACGCTTGAATGTGTTTCGTTAATGCGCCGACTGAAATAAAATCAATGCCCGTTTCTGCAAATTCTCTGATCGTTTTATCTGTGACATTCCCTGACACTTCTAAGGCAGCTTTGCCATTCGTAATAACCACTGCATCTTTCATCATGTCAGTCGTAAAATTATCAAGCATGATAATGTCTGCGCGGGCTTTGATTGCCTGTAACAGCTCTTCTAAATTTTCAACTTCAACTTCAATAGGAACATCTGGGTGAGCTTGACGAGCAAGAGAAACCGCTTGAGAAACTGATCCCGCAGAAATAATATGGTTTTCTTTGATGAGATAGGCATCTGACAAACCTAGTCGATGGTTATAACCGCCCCCCATGAGTACTGCATATTTTAATGCACTACGTAGACCGGGAATTGTTTTACGGGTATCTAATAATTTAGCCCGTGTACCTTCAAGAAAAGCCACATACTTTGCAGTTACTGTGGATACAGACGATAACGTTTGAATGAAATTCAATGCAGTTCTTTCGCCCGTAAGCAAGATTTGAGAAGGTCCCTGCATTTTGCATAGCACTTGATTAGGCGAAACTTTATCGCCATCCTGTACTTTCCAATCTACTTTAACTTTGTTACCTAGCTGGTAAAAAACCTCTTCTAGCCATTTTTGCCCACAAAAAACACCTTCTTCACGAGTAATAATCTGAGCATGTGCTTGTGTTTCTTTACTTAATAACTGCCCAGTGATATCCCTTTTATAATCAATAATCTGACCAAGATCTTCTTTTAAAGCCACGCTGACCATGAAAGGAATATCAGCGACTAATCTTGCCATGAGCATTTTGCGTCTTTCTTGTTCATCATAACGTCGTGTAGTCATCGTTCACTCCAAAATATGCACCCGCAGAGATCTCAATTATGCTAATCTTTTCTAATTACGGGCACTTACAAAAAAGAAAAGAGCATACTATGGATACTGATATGAAAATACATGATGGATGGCTAAATAATGTGACTCATATCCCTTCTCCACATCAGGATGACCGCCCAGAAGGAGAAACCCCTTCACTTTTGGTTATTCATAATATCAGCTTGCCTCCGGGGCAATTTGGTGGTCCTTATATTAACCAGCTATTTACTGGCACTTTAAACCCTGAAGAACATCCTTTTTTTGAGGAAATTAAACATCTGCGTGTTTCGGCTCACTGCCTTATTCGCCGTGATGGTGAAATTATTCAATATGTCCCCTTTAATAAACGAGCATGGCATGCTGGTCAATCCAACTACCAAGGAAGAGAAAAGTGTAATGACTTTTCTATTGGCATTGAGTTAGAAGGTACTGACTATGAAGCATTCACTGAAGCTCAATACTTAGCGTTAGCCAAGCTAAGCCAATTACTGATAATCGAGTACCCAAAAATTAAACAGAATATTACAGGTCATAGCGATATAGCCCCTACTCGAAAAACCGATCCTGGCCCTCACTTTGATTGGCTATATTATAAAAATTTACTCTAATGTTTATTCATTTTCTGCTCTCTCCTTTTTAGCTAATGTGGATAAAACTCCCCATTAGCTCATTTCTATCTCTGTATCTATTTATATCAGCTCAGAACATTCGTTTTTATTACAAAAATTGCCCTTAATACATTTTTGCGAGAACGCTCGAAATAAAATGAGACAGACCACCATTTGCAGTATCTATTTACAAAGCCACTCGTAATCTGCGTTTTCATCCTGTGTTTTCGCTAAAAATAGTCTCTAAAATGGAATCTCAAACTACCAAGGAGATTTTATTTATGGATCAAAAAGGATTTTCACTCGTTGAAATCATGGTTGTTATCGCAATTATTTCAATACTGAGTGCCGTTGCTATACCTGGCTACCAAAGCTATATGCAAAAAGCAGCTATGACCGACGTTCTACGGACCATATTGCCTTATAAAAACAGTGTCGAACTATGTAATTTTAACCAAGGTATTTTGGCTAAATGTAATTCTGGAAAAGAGGATATTCCGAGCAATATCAAAGGAAAGTATCTGAAACAGATCGATGCGAAAGCCGGAGTTATTACTTTTGTCGGTGATAAGACATTAACGGGCTTGTCAGGGGTTTTGACACCAATCAATTCAACAGCGAATACCCCATTTTCTTGGGGCGTTAGTTGCCTAGCTGATAATGATGCTGAACTAAAAAAACTGTGTGAAAAAACACTGAACTTTTAATAAGGGATTAATATGCGCTCATCTAGGGAAAGCCACTATATTTTCAAAGAGCTAAAAGTGCTTTGTGATAAAAACTACATTGTCATTATTGATTACAATGAAAAAAGACTATCCATCGCTACAATAGAAAAACCAAATGATAATTTACTGTCTACTTTACGTTTCATTGCCAGCGTACCCGTCTGTTATGAAATCTGGGCAAAAGAAAAAATTGACCATTATTTCAATCGCCATATTTTAGAAATTAATGAAGATGAAAATGCATATCAGACCAATTCCACTGAATCTGTCAATGTGGTATCGCCTGCGGTTGATTTTGTCGAAGATTTATTAAAAATGGCGGTGAGAAAACGCGCTTCCGATATCCATCTTGAACCGACAAAACATAATTTAAAAATCCGCCTTAGGGTTGATGGTAAGCTCTATATCTTTCCTTCCCCACCTCATGAAATAAACAATGAAGTTATTGCTAGAATAAAAATTTTATCAAAAATGAATATTGCGGAAAAAAGAATTCCACAGGATGGTCAAATGAATTGGAATTTTGAACGGAAAAACTTTAGTATTCGCCTCTCTAGTATGCCAACTATCCACGGTGAAAAATTAGTTCTTAGATTACTCAACACTCAATTGAAATACTCTATTGAACAGATTGGAATGTGTTCATCCTTATTATCTGACCTCAAAAACACACTACAGAAACCGCAGGGGTTAATTTTAGTCACCGGTCCCACAGGTAGTGGCAAAACTGTCACACTCTACAGCGCGCTTGAGTATCTAAATAAAACGTCAAGAAATATATCAACGATTGAAGATCCTATTGAGATCCCTCTTGGGGGAATAAACCAAACACAAGTAAACGAAAAATATTCACTTACTTTTGCGTTTATCCTGCGAGCACTACTACGACAAGACCCTGATGTTATTATGATTGGGGAAATTCGTGATGAGGAAACCGCCCAGATAGCAACTCGAGCGGCGCAAACTGGTCACCTTGTACTATCAACACTTCACACCAACTGCACCATGAGTGCCATTACTCGTATGGCACAGCTCGGTGTCGACAAGAATCAGCTCCAATCTTGTTTAAAAATGGTTATCGCTCAACGCCTAGTAAGGAAACTTTGCACCTATTGCAAACAAGAAACACCGACAACCGCTCAAATAAATCAGTCCAAGAGTATTAATGAATATCACTCAACTGGTTGTGAACACTGCTTTTCTGGGTTCATGGGACGTGCTGCAATCTATGAATATCTCGAGCAAACGCAGCTCGATTTCATCTTTAAAGAAGGCAATAAAGTTCCAGATAATTTCAAAAGCTTATTTCAAACAAGCCTTGAGCACGTTGATTTAGGGGAAACAACATTACAAGAAATCTACTCTACTATCGGGCAAGGGAGATAAATTCAATGTTCATTTATAGTTACACCTCATTAAACAATAATTATTATGTAGCTGACAGCTTAATTGCAAAAAGTAAAAAACAAGTATTTTTAGAAATCATTAATCGAGGGCAAACACCCATATCAATAAAATTAAAATCTATTTTTATTTTTGATGCGGAAAATTTGAATTATAGAATTCACTTTTTTCATCAACTTAACATTCTATCCTCATCAGGAATTAGTTTACTAAAGTGCTTTCAATTGCTTCAACTCAATTGCCACCTACCTTTTTGGCGAGATATTATTAATCATACGATTAGCGACCTAGAAAAAGGAAATAATTTTATTATAAATTTTAAAAAACACCCTCATATTTTCAATCCAACCATTATTAGCTTAATTAGGATTGCTGAAAAAACCGGAAAATATGATGAAAGCTTTTTAATCATTAAAAATATGCTTGAAAATAATCAAAAAACATCAATTTTAATCAAAAAAGCCTTACGTTATCCAATTACCTTGATAGGTTTTTCCAGCTTGTTACTGATTATTATGTTGGTTTTTGTCATTCCTCAATTTGCTGAGATTTATGAGAACTTTCAACAAGAACTGCCTGCTATAACAAAAGCCGTTCTCTTAATATCCAACTCTATTATTGATAATACGAGAGAAATCTTAGCAATTCTATTTCCTACTATATTCATAGGTATAAGATATAAATCTTCTATATCGAATAGGTTGGGGTTTTTAATGGATTTTTTACCCTATATTAAGAACATCATCCGAATGAAGAGCTTGAACCTGTATTTTCTGACTCTTTCCTCAACCTTAAAATCAGGACTGTCCCTATCTGAATGTCTTGATTGCTCAGCAAGAATTATTAAACATAGTCAGTATAATAAAGAATGTAATGAAATATGTTACTCTGTTCTTAAAGGTAGCTCATTATCAGATGCAATGAAAAATACACATTTATTCCCTGACTTAGCCATTCAACTCATTTCTCTTGCTGAAGAGTCAGGAAAACTAGAATACTTTACATTATATTTATTTAAGTATTACACACAGCAATATGAAACTATTACAGAACAGCAACTCAAAAACCTTGAGCCTATTTTACTTTTATTTATAGCAATAGTTGTCTGCTTAATTATGTTTGCAATGTACTTACCCATATTTAATTTAGGCTCGGTAATTTCGGGTGCTTAACTATGCATCCAAAGAAAACAGTTAAATTTAGATAGTAAAAACTGTTTGAAGTCACAGTTATATCCATAACATCATAGCTTGCTTAAATTGTATAAAGACAAATTAAAACTTTCAGTGTAATCTGACTTATTTCCAGTGAATTAAAGAATTTTTATGTCTTATATTGTTGCCCTCACAGGGGGAATAGGAAGTGGTAAAACAACGGTTGCCAACGAGTTTGCTAAGCTAGGAGTTCCACTAGTTGATGCTGATGTTATTGCCCGCCAAGTTGTTGAACCGAATACCCCTGCGATCATGAGTATTGCACAGCATTTTGGTCAAAATGTAATAAATCATGATGGCTCTTTAAATAGGGGTTATTTGCGAACCGTCGTGTTTTCAAAGCCAGAAGAAAAAATGTGGTTAAATGCTCTTCTTCACCCTTTGATACAACAAGAAACGCAAAAACAACTTCAGCAGGCTAACTATCCTTATGTTTTATGGGTTGTTCCCTTACTTGTTGAAAATAAGATTACGCATTTAGCGGATCGTGTTCTTGTCGTTGACGTCACTCGAGAAGAGCAGATAGAAAGAACAATTCAACGCGATAACGCAGACCGTGAGCATGTTATTCACATATTAGATGCACAGGCATCTAGAGAAGAAAGACTCTCATATGCTGATGATATTATCACCAATCATACTAATGATGCCGATATACCAAATAAAGTTGTTGAACTACACAAACAATACCTAGCACTTGCAGCACAAAAAGAATAGGAATGAGTATGAGCGAACACATCGAGACAACTTTGGTTACTTATGAATATCCAATGAATGAAAAAATTCGTTCTTGGTTGCGCCTTGAAACGTTATTAATGCAAATCTATGAGCAGAGCAACATTACCTCATACTCTTCAGGAATTGCTTTTTTTCGCTCAGTATCTGAATTAATTGAAATTCTAGATAGAGGTGAGGTTCGCTCTGACCTTATCAAAGAGCTAGAAAAACAAAAAAATCGACTACTTAACTGGATAGACTCACCAAATGTTGATAAAACATTAATCACTTCATTTCTGAATGAATTAACTCCGAAAATAAGTAGTTTGATGTCTGCTCCTAGATTTGGTCATCAACTGCGTAATGATAAAATCATTAGTATGGTTCGTCAGCGCCTCAGTATTCCTGGTGGTTGCTGTAGCTTTGATTTACCTACCCTACAACTATGGCTCAATATGCCTCAAGCAGATAGAGATAACGAAATCAAAAGCTGGCTAAATAGTTTAGACCCTTTACAAGAGGCCTTAGAAACTGTCCTACTGCTTATTCGCCAAAACGGAAGCTTTGAAGCCGCTGAATCTCATAATGGCTTTTACCAAGGTAGTGTTGAAGGAAAAGAACTTTTACGTATTCGGCTAGCTCCAGATAATTTGATATATCCACAAATTTCAGGGCATAAAACTCGTTTTGCCTTACGTTTTCTTCATATCGATAGCGAGAATGGTATACTGCCAGACGTCATTCGTTTTCAGTTAGCCTGTTGTTAGTTTGAGAGTCGATGTATGAGTGAAATTATTGAAGTCAATTGCCCTACCTGCCAAAAAATTGTTGTGTGGAATGAATCGAGTCCCTTCCGTCCATTTTGCAGTAAACGCTGCCAACTTATTGATTTAGGTGAATGGGCAACCGAAGATAAACGCATTGAAAGCCAAGGTGATATTTCAGACAGTGAAAGCTGGAGCGAACCGCCAGAGTACTAACTTTATTTTCTAGATTAACAGTGAAAATAGCCATCATTAGGCTATTTTCATCTCTATTCTTAGTACTCCCTTAACAGAATAGCATTAAAGATTGTGTTAAACCTTTTTTGTCAGCATATCTACAATCACGCGGTTAGCGAGTGGAAAATCTTCCGCTATTAAGTCGTGTTGTTTAATCCAACGTGATTTTTGCCCCTCTTTTCCATACGGTTCATTTTCCCAGTCTGAAACCATAAAAAAGTAAAGGGTGATAAATCTATCTTCAAATTCATGATCAACTTGATGGAATAAATTACAGTCAGTGACTGCAATACCAACTTCTTCCTCTAGTTCACGAATTAATGCATCCTTTGGATGCTCTCCTTTTTCTAGCTTTCCGCCAGGGAATTCCCAGAACCCCGCCATATGAGTACCCTCAGGGCGCTGAGTAATAAAAATATGTTGCTGAGAATTACGAATGATCCCAGCGGCAATATGCAGATGTTTTTTTTCCATAATTTCGTCATTAAAAAGGCGGGTTTCCCCGCCTTTATTTATTAGTTATCAAACTTTACATTAATTCAAACGGCCATGGCACTGTTTGTATTTTTTACCAGAACCACAAGGGCATGGATCATTACGACCAATTTTATGACCTTGAGTTGCAATTTTCGCTTCTGTTTCAGTCATTAACGATTCAGCTTCCGCTTCATGGCTTAAATGCTGCTTCTTAGCCAAGCGCTCTGCTTCTTCACGACGTTGTTGTTCTAATGCTTCAACTTCTTCAGGTAAGCGCACCTGAACTTTTGACAGAGTACTGATCACTTCATATTTCAGTGCTTCCAACATGTTTGCAAACATACTGAAAGATTCACGCTTGTATTCTTGTTTTGGATCTTTTTGCGCATATCCACGTAAGTGAATACCTTGACGTAAATAATCCATAGAAGCTAAGTGCTCTTTCCACAGTGTATCCAGCGTCTGTAACATAACGCCTTTTTCAAAATTACGCATCGCCTCAGCACCAACAATCTCTTCTTTACGTTGGTAAATTTCCACTGCTTTTTCCATGATACGTTCACGTAACGTTTCCTCATGAAGTTCAGGTTCTTTATCCAACCACTCTTGAATTGGTAAGTCGAGGTCAAAGTCATTAACTAAACGTTTCTGTAAACCGTCAATATCCCACATCTCTTCCAGAGATTGAGGTGGAATATATGCATCGATAATGGTGGTAAACACATCTTCACGAATGCTATCTACGGTTTCTTTGATATCGCCACCATCCAGCAGCTCATTACGCTGAGCATAAATAGCGCGGCGTTGGTCACTTGCTACATCATCATACTCAAGTAACTGTTTACGAATATCAAAGTTACGGCTTTCAACTTTACGCTGTGCGTTAGCAATTGCTTTAGTGACCCATGGATGTTCAATAGCTTCGCCCGGTTTCATACCCAGTTTTTTCATCATGCCCGTAACACGGTCTGATGCGAAGATACGCATTAAAGCATCTTCCATAGACAGATAGAAACGTGATGAACCAGCATCACCTTGACGTCCCGCACGACCACGTAACTGGTTATCGATACGGCGAGATTCATGGCGCTCTGTACCGATGATATGTAAACCGCCAGCCGCTAACACTTCATCGTGACGAATTTTCCAGTTCGCTTTGATTTCATCAATTTGTTCTTGCGTTGGGTTCTCTAGCGCAGCCACTTCTGACTGCCAGCTTCCCCCTAACATGATATCGGTACCACGACCCGCCATGTTAGTTGCGATGGTTACAGCGCTTTTTTGCCCCGCGTTAGCAATAATATCAGCTTCCATTGCGTGAAATTTCGCATTCAATACGTTATGAGCAATTTTTGCTTTAGTCAGCGCATGAGAAATTAATTCAGATTTTTCAATCGAAATGGTACCGACCAGAACTGGCTGACCTTTGGACGTTTTATCACGAATATCTTCAATAATTGCTTCAAATTTGTCTGCTTCAGTCATATAGACTAAATCAGGCATATCCTTACGAACCATTGGACGGTTAGTTGGGATAACAATCGTATCCAGTTTATAGATAGAGCTAAATTCGAATGCTTCGGTATCTGCTGTACCCGTCATACCCGCTAATTTTTCGTATAAGCGGAAATAGTTCTGGAAAGTGATAGATGCCAATGTTTGGTTTTCATTATGAATTTCAACACCTTCTTTTGCTTCAACAGCTTGGTGCAGACCATCAGACCAACGACGCCCTTCCATTGTACGACCAGTATGTTCGTCGACAATAATGACTTGGTTATCTTTAACAATATAGTCAACATCACGAGTAAACAGTGCATGTGCACGTAAACCTGCCATGACGTGGTGCATCAGCATAATGTTTGATGGTGAATAAAGCGACTCGCCTTCATCCATTAAACCAGCTTTTGCCAGTAATTCTTCAACCAGAACCAGACCTCGCTCTGTAATTGTTACCTGACGAGATTTTTCATCAACTGAGAAGTGACCTTCACCTTGGAAAGTGTCTGAGTCTTCTTTTTCTTGGCGAACGAGTTTCGGGATCAGTTTGTCCACTTTGATGTACAGATCCGAGCTATCTTCCGCTGGGCCTGAAATGATCAGTGGCGTACGCGCTTCATCGATAAGGATAGAGTCCACCTCATCCACTAATGCGTAATGCAGTTTACGTTGAACGCGATCTTCTGGGCTAAATGCCATGTTGTCACGTAAATAGTCAAAACCAAATTCGTTGTTAGTACCGTAAGTAATGTCTTCCGCATAAGCTTGACGCTTTGCAGGTGGAGCCATACCCGATAAGTTAATACCAACCGTTAAACCTAAAAATTCGAATAATGGACGGTTATTTTCTGCATCACGTTTTGCTAAGTAGTCGTTCACGGTAACAACGTGAACCCCTTTGCCTGATAATGCGTTAATGTATGCTGGCAGCGTTGCAGTCAGTGTTTTACCTTCACCTGTACGCATTTCTGCGATGCAACGTTCGTTCAGAACCATACCACCGATTAACTGAACGTCGAAATGACGCATACCGAATACACGTTTACTTGCTTCACGCACTGTCGCAAACGCTTCAGGAATCATATTTTCAATCCTTTCGCCTTGCTTTAAACGCTCACGAAATTCTGCGGTTTTGGCTTTCAGCTCGTCATCCGATAATTTCTCAAACTCAGGCTCTAGCTGGTTAATTTTTTCCACCTCTTTACGCAGACGGCGCAGAGTACGGTCATTACGGCTACCAAATACTTTGGTTAATAGTTTAGTTAACATATTTTTTCTCAGGTAAATCAATTAATTATTCAAATCAGTGATTTTTGGCACGATAAAAACTCTCTCCGTAATGGAGTAAGTATCGTTAAATAGATTTAGGCAAAAAATGGTCCTGCCCGAATGCCATGCACCTGAGCAACCCAAATTGCAGGCTGATAAACGGAAAAGAGAGGGTAGATGTATTCACTCGCTTGAGTGGTTGCCACATCCCATTGAAGTGACCGTTGAGCCAGCATGGCATACAACGTATCCAGCATTAACTGAGGGGCAAATAAAGGTTCTTTTTGTAACTTGCTTTTATCGGTACCTTCATCTTCAGTTGCAGAAAAAGCAAAAGTCAGCTGGCGGATAACATTACGTACCGCATGCTGCTGCCAGTAATTAACAGAATAAGAGGATGAGGATGAAGAACGCTGAGAATTCTGCTGAGCGAATAAATTATCGAATGCATTGACAGCTTGGCTTTGTCGATTTGCTGGCGCAGAATTGATTAAAGTTTGCTGGGATTCCGATAAGGCATTTAAAATTGTAGGCAAGCCAACACCCGTAGCCACAACACCTAATAAAAGGTGGGACCAAAAGTATCGTCTACCTAAATGTCGCCAAAAATTTAAAATACCCATCAAACTCTTATATAATTTATAGATTAAAGTATTATTCCCAATTATGTCCTAACATCGTTGGCGAAAGCGCAAAATGAGAGTTCACAATGAGAGATAGTCATCCACAAGCACTTTTCGATGTTCTCGAAGAGTCTCTGGCTAAAACATCAAACACTTTACAAACCATTCAGCGAAATGCAAAAGCTATTCTAAAATTGAATCGAGTTGTAAAAAGCTTGCTGCCAGCGGAAATTAAACCGATGTGTCGAGTAGCAAACTATCGAAATAACATTATGGTTATCGAAGTGGCTAATGCCAGCTGGATGACCCGCCTTAATTATGAAAGAACAAATCTTCTTTCTGCGTTAAGGTCATCTATTCTACCATCTTTATCTTCCATCGACATCAGAATCAATCCTGATCTTATACGAAAATCCAAGCAAAATAGCTCATTGAATAAGCAATCAGTGAATCAAAAGGAAAATCGTAATCAAAGACAGATTAGTACACAAACTGCTGAGCAGTTATTAAGATTAGCAGAAAAGAGTCCGAAAGGATTAAAAGAGAGGTTTGAGCGGCTGGCTGCATTAGCCGGAGAGAGTACTAATGCAACCAACAGAAAAGGCTAGCTCTGACTAGCAGAGATAGCCGCATAATAGAAACTATTATGCGAATACAGTCGAAGGCGCTTTGAATGCCAGAGGTAATTCAGCTTCGTCTTCAAAGGTTACTAAATCCCAAGCAGACTCTTTAGCAAGAACCGCTTGCAATAGTTTATTATTCAATGCGTGACCCGATTTAAATGCAGTGAATGCACCAATAATGTTATGTCCACACATGAATAAGTCACCAATTGCATCAAGCATTTTGTGACGAACGAATTCATCTTCAAAGCGTAAACCATCTTCGTTGAGAACTTTGTAGTCATCAACGACGATAGCACAGTCAAAACTACCGCCTAAGCATAGGCCTTTCGATTGCAGATATTCAATGTCACGCATGAAACCGAATGTACGCGCGCGGCTAATTTGGTTTACAAAAGATTCCGCTGAGAAATCCATTGCATAGCGTTGCGTGCTGCTATCAATTGCAGGGTGTTGAAAATCAATAGTGAAATCAAGGCTAAAGCCATTGTATGGGGACATTTCCGCCCACTTATCACCATCTTCAACACGTACAGTTTCTTTAATGCGTAAGAATTTCTTCGCACAATTTAATTCTTCAATACCGCCATCGAGCAGTAAGAAAACAAACGGTGCAGCACTGCCATCCATAATCGGGATTTCAGGCGCATTGACTTCAATAACAATGTTATCGATACCTAACCCTGCTAAAGCAGCATTCAAATGCTCAACAGTTGAAATACGTACGTTATCTTCGTTGACTAAGCAAGTACATAACATAGTATCGCGAACTGATTTCGCATCTGCCGGAAAATCTACCGGTGGATTAAGGTCAGTACGACGGTAGATGACCCCGGTATTGGCCGGTGCCGGACGTAAAGTAAGCGTAACTTTCTTGCCGGTATGTAAACCAACACCAGTCGCTTTAATAATACGTTTAAGTGTCCGTTGTTTGATCATCGTATTTTCTCGCAATGTTATAAGTCCTACTGGCTATCTTAATTGATAACCAGTAGAAAATTTTAGCACAAAAAGCGGAAAAACCAATATAATTAAAAATTAATCGGCCTGTTTACGCAAGAAAGCTGGGATATCTAAATAATCCGGCTCTTTATTTGCTTGCGTATTTTGGTCGTTAACGGCTTTTGCAGCTGGTTTTTCATCATTTAATGAAGACATGCTATTTTGCATTTGCTGATAGCGCTGCTCCATAGAAGTTTGCTGAGACATTTTATTGCTCACTAAAGTAATTTCTGGACGTTTGTCCATGCCAATACCTGTAGCAACAACAGTCACACGCAATTCTTCGTGCATTTCTGGGTCTAAAGAAGTACCGATTACGACAGTCGCATTATCAGATGCGAATGCACGAATGGTGTTACCCACTGTTTCAAACTCATCCAAGCGCAGGTCGAAACCAGCAGTAATGTTGACAAGAACACCACGCGCACCTGACAGGTCGATGTCTTCCAGAAGAGGACTAGAAATAGCCATTTCAGCTGCTTCTTCCGCTCTATCTTCGCCACGAGCCACACCTGAACCCATCATCGCATAACCCATTTCTGACATTACTGTACGCACGTCAGCAAAGTCCACGTTCATTAAACCTGGACGAGTGATCAGTTCAGCGATACCTTGAACTGCACCTTTTAATACGTCATTTGCCGCACCAAAAGCATCCAGCAAAGAGATACCACGACCAAGTACTTTCAGTAGTTTGTCGTTAGGGATAGTGATCAGCGAGTCAACATGTTTAGACAGCTCAGTGATACCCGCTTCCGCGAATGCCATGCGCTTTTTGCCTTCAAAGTTGAATGGCTTAGTCACAACAGCAACAGTCAGGATACCTAATTCTTTAGCAACTTCAGCAACAACTGGAGCCGCACCAGTACCGGTACCACCGCCCATACCCGCTGCGATAAACACCATATCTGCGCCATCAAGAGCATTGCGCAGTGCTTCACGGTCTTCTTCCGCCGCGTTACGACCAACTTCAGGGTTTGCCCCCGCACCCAGACCTTTCGTAATACCTGTACCGATCTGAATGGTTTGTCCGACTGCGGTTTTACGCAAAGCTTGTGCATCAGTGTTGACAGCAAAGAACTCAACACCTTCGATGCGCTCGCGTACCATGTGTTCAACGGCATTTCCGCCGCCGCCGCCAACGCCGATGACTTTAATCACCGCATCGTTGGTTAGCTCCATTGGTTCAAACATAATGTCTCTCCGTTTTGTGCTTACTATTGAAGCTAATAATATGCTTCTAAATAAAAATTAAAATTCTTTTCTCAACCAGCTGGTGAGCTTACTAAACCACCCGCTAACTGAAGCACGTTTTTCCGTTTCGGTATCATCGCCAAGATGGCTTTCTTTACCGTAATGCAGAAGCCCTACCGCTGTGGAATAGTATGGCTCCTGAGCATAATCCGTTAATCCTGTTATATTAAGTGGGGTTCCAATTCTGACTTGCGTATGAAACACTTTTTGAGCGCATTCAACTAGCCCATCAATCTGTGCTGCACCACCCGTCAAAACTATCCCAGCCGCTAAGTGGTGTTTGACACCTTGCAGGCGTAACTGTTCCTGTAAATTTAAAATTTCTTCATTGACTAAATTTAACAGCTCAGTATACCGTGGCTCAATCACTTCTGCTAAGGTTTGACGCTGTAAACTTCTTGGAGGACGACCGCCTACACTCGGCACTTCCACCGTTTCATCTTTACTCACAATCGAACCAACTGCACAGCCGTGACGTACTTTAATCGCTTCTGCATCCGTTGGAGGTGTTCCAAAAGCGTAAGCGATATCGCTTGTAACCACATTTCCTGCGTATGGGATCACTTTGGTATGACGCAAAGCACCACCCGTATAAACCGCCATGTCCATTGTGCCACCGCCGACATCAACAACACAGACACCTAATTCGCGTTCATCTTCTGTGAGGACACTGTAGCTTGCTGCTAGACCGGCAAAAATAAGCTGGTCAACTTTTAATCCGCAACGCTCAACTGCTTTCACGATATTCTTCGCCATATCGTTATGGCAAGTGATTAGATGAACTTTAGCTTGCATACGAACACCCGAAAGACCGACTGGGTTTTTAATACCTTCTTGGTAGTCAATTGCAAATTCTTGCGGGATAACATGCAGAATTCGGTGTTCGTCTTTAACTCGGACAGATTTTGCCGTATGAACCACACTATCAACATCTTCTTGGGTCACTTCTTCTTCTGAAATTGGCACCATACCAATTTCATTTTGGCAACTCACATGTTTACCTGATAATGCAAGGTAAACAGAAGAGATTTGGCAATCTGCCATTAATTCAGCTTGGTCAATCGCTCTTTGGACGCATTTAACAACCGACTCAAGGTCGTTAACGCCACCTTTGTCCATTCCGCGAGATGGACAGCTTCCCACCCCAATAATATTAACCATACCATCGGGCAGAATTTCACCTACAAGGGCCGACACCTTGGAAGTTCCAATTTCAAGGCCTACCACTAATTTTCTGTCCGTTGCTTTAATCATTTGCTTCTGCCTATTTGCCTAATTTGAGTTTTTAGCAATTTGTCTTATTGGAAGCCTTGCGGTGCGTCAACTAATAGAGGCGCCCACCCCACCGCTGCTCCACTGGTATAACGCAAGTCGACATAATCGACGCGCTTATCAGTCGTTTGCTGTAAAAGCGGATAAAGCTCGAGAAAACGGTTTAACCGCTCTAACACATCTTTTTTCCCAAGTTCGACTCTTACATCATTATCTAAAATAATTTGCCATGCATGGCGCGCTGTCATAGAAACGGATTTTAGTTTCAAGTTATTTTTAGCCAAAATACCACTTAACACAGCAAATTCTTTCAAAACTTCTGTTTGGCTACCTTGCGGACCATACAGCATCACATAATCACCTTTACCATTTTGGCTAGGTGGAAGGGTAAAAACGCGCCCTTCTTGATCGACCATATTTTGGTCATTCCATCTTGCGTAAGGCTTATATTCCGCAATATGGATTTTTAATTCATCTGGCCACTGTTTGCGCACAGTAACTTGTCGGATCCAAGGCATCATGCTGATTTGATTCTGAATTGCATTAACATCCACCGTCATAAATGTTCCTGGCTGACCTAATGATAAAATCGCCTTTCGAACATCGTCGTTTGTGGTGTAATTGCGTTCTCCAGTCAATATCAGTTTGGACATAGGCAGCCTATCGGCATCCTTCATCCAGTTCATCACAGTCCAGCCGCTCCATACAATGGTGCCGACAACCATGAGGAAGAAAATCAATCCGCTCAAAAACGCCCCATTGCTGGGTCTTGAGCGCGGGTCTTCATCTTGCTGACCGCTATTATGATTATGGTGCCTTACGTTTAACGCTGCCTGTGACATATTAACTAGCCAATTCCAAAATTCGTACCACTAACTGCGAAAAATCCATACCCGCTTGACGCGCAGCCATTGGGACTAAACTGTGACTGGTCATTCCCGGTGAAGTATTAACTTCAAGTAAATAGAATTCGCCATCACTATCTTGCATCACATCAACGCGCCCCCAACCACGGCAACCCACTGCCTGATAAGCTTTCATCGCCATATCCGCAAGTTTTGCCTCGAGGTCATTCGTTAATCCACTTGGGCAGAAATATTGAGTCTCATCGGACAGATATTTTGCTTCATAGTCATAAAAAATACCCGGTGGTTGAATACGGATAGAAGGTAGAACTTCATCACCTAATACTGCCACCGTATACTCTGGACCACTTAACCACTTTTCAATCAATAACGTATCGTCAAATTGGAAGGCTAACTCAATGGCTTCTGGTAATGCATCCAGAGAATCCACTTTACTCATTCCAACACTGGAACCTTCCAAACTCGGCTTAACGATTAACGGCAATCCTAAGTGCTTAACTTGCTGAGCTAGTTGCTCTTTTTTAATATTAGTATATTTCTGCCTGTTAAGTGAAATATATGGAGAAACACTTAGACCCGCACCTTGCCAGAGTTGTTTGGTGCGCAGCTTATCCATACTCAGCGCAGATGCCATAACGCCACTACCTGTGTATGGAAGCCCCATAAACTCAAGCATGCCTTGTATCGTTCCGTCTTCTCCGCCACGACCATGCAAGGCAATAAACGCTTTATCAAAACCAGCTTCTTTTAATGTCACAACAGGAAAATCTTGGGTGTCAATTGGATGGGCATCAATGCCTGCTTGACGTAATCCCGCCAAGACCGCATTACCTGACTGAAGTGAAACTTCACGTTCAGCGGATGTGCCTCCAAATAGAACCGCAATTTTTTCTGTCATGCTTATTCCTCAACCATTGGTGGTTGTAACTTCGTTTCTGCTAGGTTTTTGGCTATTTTACCAATATTTCCTGCGCCTTGAACTAAAATTAAGTCGTTATCATCAAGAACTTGAGCCAGCATATGTGAAACTTGTTCTGGTTCTGCAACAAAAATTGGGTCAACCTGCCCACGACTGCGAATTGTACGGCACAATGAACGGCTATCAGCTCCCGGTACAGGCTTCTCACCCGCAGAATAAACTTCCAGCATCAGTAGGACATCAACCTGCCCCAAGACATTCGCAAAGTCATCATATAGGTCACGAGTTCGTGTATAACGGTGTGGCTGGAATACCATGACGATACGCTTATCTGGCCAGCCAGCTCGCGCTGCTTTAATGGTGGCATCGACTTCAGTTGGGTGATGACCATAGTCATCAACTAGCATCACGTCGCCTTCTTTCCCATTCACATTACGCAACGCATAATTACCTAAGAAATCAAAGCGGCGACCTGTGCCTTGGAATTCAACCAGTGCAGACAGAATGTGTAGATCATCGATACCCTCTTCGGTTGCCACCGCAACCGCGGCAGTAGCATTGAGCGCATTGTGACGTCCCGGTGCATTCAGAACAACAGTCAGCTCAGGCATTCCTTCACGCGCAATGGTGAAGAAACCTTGATTCCCTTTTTGCTCGTATTTAGTGATTCGTACATCAGCGTCTTCACTAAAGCCATAAGTCGTAATGTAACGACCAATTTTAGGTAATAATGAGCGAATAACAGGATCATCGATACACATGACTGCACGACCATAAAATGGCAAGTTATGCAGGAAGTTAATGAATGTATCTGTCAGGTTTTCAAAATTACCCTGATAGGTATCCATATGATCAGCTTCAATATTTGTCACAACAGCAACTAATGGCTGTAAATGCAAGAAAGAAGCATCACTTTCATCCGCTTCCGCAATTAAGTAGCGACTACTACCTAAACGTGCATGAGTCCCCGCTGATTTAACGAGTCCACCATTAACAAATGTTGGGTCTAAACCAGCTTGTGCATAGATTCCAGAAATCATCGCCGTTGTGGTAGTTTTACCGTGAGTGCCTGCGACTGCAATACCGTGACGGTAACGCATTAATTCAGCGAGCATCTCTGCACGACGGATGACCGGAATACGTAATTCTTTAGCAGCTTGAATTTCTGGGTTCTCAGCAGAAATCGCCGTGGAAACCACAACCACACTCGCATTTTCAACATTTTCAGGGCGATGATTAAAATAAATCGTTGCACCCAATTCAGTTAATTGCTGAGTGACTGCGTTCGGGGCAAGATCTGAACCACTAATTTCATAACCTTCGTTAGCCAACACTTCAGCGATACCACCCATGCCAGCACCGCCGATGCCGACAAAATGAATGTGCCGTACTCTACGCATTTCTGGCACTGATGTTCTTAATTTCGCTAACTGTTGTGTATTCACTGTATTTCCGCTTCTCTGTAAATTCTGTCTACATTCTATTTTGTAAGATGCACGCTATTTTGCGAGGCTTATGCTATTTCTTCGCTACATCGCAAATAACCGCAGCAACACGCTCGGTTGCATCAGTGATGGCACAGCTATAGGCTTTCTCTGCCATCGATAATAATTCGGTTCTATCCCACTTATTGAGTAACTCAGCAACGGCTTCCGCCGTAAATTGTGGCTGTTCAATAATTTTAGCTGCACCTGCTTGTTCCAGAGGCAGCGCATTCCAATACTGTTGACGGTCTTTGTGCTGGAAAGGAACAAAAATCGCAGGTAAACCTGCCGCCGCAATTTCGCTGACAGTTAATGCACCTGAACGACACACCACAATATCAGCCCATGCGTAAGCTTGTGCCATATCATCAATAAATTCAGTCACTTTAAACTCAGAATCGCCTGAATTTTGCAAAAAATCATTATACAATGCTTCTGTCGATTCCTTACTGCCTTTTCCAGCCTGATGCCAGATATTTAACTGTTTGCTTACTTTTCCAGCAACTAATGGCATGACTTGATTTAAAATTCGAGCTCCTTGACTTCCACCCACAACTAATACGCGTACCGCGCCATCGCGCCCTGTTAAACGCTCTTGTGGTGCTGGTAATGCCAATACATCCTCACGTACAGGGTTACCCACAACAGGCGCATTAGGAAAGGCACCAGGGAAGGCTTGCAAAACACGTTTAGCGATTTTTGATAACCATTTATTGGTTAATCCAGCAATGCCATTTTGCTCATGCAAGACAACAGGGACACCACATTGCCAAGCAGCAATACCACCAGGACCAGAGACATATCCGCCCATCCCCAAAACCGCATCGGGTTGGTAGCGCTGAATAATGCTTTTCGCTTGACGAATCGCTTTGTAAATCCGCCAAGGTGCTCCCAGTAACGCACCAATGCCTTTGCCTCTTAAACCTGAAATTTGGATAAACTCAATATCAATACCATGTTTAGGCACCAAGGTTGCTTCCATACGATCAGCAGTACCTAACCAGCGGATTTCCCAACCTTGAGCCTGCAAATAATGCGCCACAGCTAAGCCGGGAAAAACATGTCCCCCAGTTCCGCCTGCCATAACGAGTAATTTTTTTGCCTGACTCATTTGGAACTCCTTACAAACGCCTGAGCTTTCTCAAGTCGTGTTTCATAATCAATTCTAAGTAACACAGCGATCGCCGCTGACATCACTAATAAACTCGATCCCCCGTAACTAATCAGTGGGAGAGTTAGACCTTTTGTTGGCAACATACCCGCAGCAGCACCAACGTTAACTAATGCTTGGAAGGTAAACCAAATACCGATAGCACATGCGAGATAACCACCAAATAATTGTTTGGTCAGTAGCGCTCTACGCCCCACCATCATCGCTCTAAATGCCAACATAAAGACCATCAGTAAAACCAGTACGACGCCCACATAACCAAGCTCTTCGGCGAGTACGGAGAAAATAAAGTCGGTATGCGCTTCAGGTAAGTATTCTAGTTTTTGTACTGAGTTACCCAAACCTTGTCCTAAGAGCTCCCCTCGACCAAATGCCATCAGTGACTGTGTTAGCTGATATCCACTACCAAACGGGTCATCCCATGGATTTAAGAATGACGTTACGCGGCGCAAACGATAAGGCTCGAAAACAATTAAAGCCAGTACCCCTACGCCACAAGCTGCGATACCAATAATAAATGGTGCTAAACGAGCTCCCGCTAAGAACAGTAATCCCAGCGTTGTCACAACCAGTACAACCACCGTTCCTAAATCCGGCTGTAACAGTAGCAGCAACGCCATCATGATCAAAATACACATCGGTTTTACAAAACCAAAAAACTTGGTGCGTACCTCGTCTGACTTACGGACTAAATAACTGGATACATAGCAAAACAAGGCAAATTTTGAAATTTCGGCGGGCTGAATTTTCACAATACCAATGTCAATCCAGCGCGATGCCCCGTTAACTGAGCTTCCCGCAACTAATACCACCGCCAACATGGCTAACGCGCCCATCAGCAAGATAAAACTGTATTTTTCCCATGTTGCCATTGAGACACGCATCACTCCTAAAGCAAGGAGGAATGCGACAACTAAATACACCACATCACGTTTTGCAAAATAAAATGGGTCATCGGTTAACCGCTGCCCGACTGGCATTGATGCGGATGTCACCATAATGAAACCAACTGCTGCCAAACCGAATGCTAACCAAACCAATGTACGATCGTAGAGTGTCGAGCCTGAAATCACGCCATTCTTTTCACCGATGATCCAGTTTTTTAAACGCAAAGCACCCGGTATGGTCATTAACCTAACTCCTTAGCGAGCTGAGCAAACACATCACCACGTTGCTCAAAGCTTTTAAACTGATCTAAGCTGGCACATGCAGGGGATAACAGCACCATATCGCCCGATTTCAAGAGCGGCGCAATTTGGCGCATACTCTGTTCCATCGTCTCAGTCAGCACTGATTTTTCAGGCGCTAACTGCGCGAGTTGCTGGCCATCACGACCGAAGCAGTACAAGCGGTAGTTATCCGCCGCAATATACTTTTTCAATGATGAAAAATCGGCTGATTTACCATCACCACCTAGCAATAGATAGACAGTCCCATCCACGTGCAATCCATTGAGTGCGGCTTCGGTACTGCCCACATTGGTCGCTTTTGAGTCATTAATCCAACGTACACCACGATTGAATAAGACCAACTGGAAACGGTGCACTAAACCGGCATACTCTTTTAAAACTTGAATGCTCGCTTCACGAGGAATTGCAACGGTATCTGCTAATGCTAATGCCGCCAACGCATTCATATAGTTATGCTGCCCCGTCAAATGCATTTGTGTTACATCCAGCACCACTTCACCTTGAGCCACTAAAACACGTTTTTGAGTATCAAAGTAATAATCGCCACTGTTTAAACCAAAACTTGTGCATTGACTTAACTCTTGGTGATGAGGAAGCGTTAACGGATCCTGCGCATTCACAATGCAATGCTTTGCATTATCATAAATACGTAGTTTTGCCGCACGGTATTGCTCAAGCCCCAATGGGTAGCGATCCATATGATCTTCAGTCACATTCAACACGGTCGCAGCCGCTGCTCGTAGGCTAGACGTAGTTTCTAATTGGAAGCTAGACAGTTCCAACACAAACAGGCTATGCCCTTGATTGAGCAAAGAAACTGCAGGAATACCGATATTTCCGCCCACACCAACGGAAATTCCAGCTGATTTCGCCATTTCTCCCACAAGGGAAGTTACCGTGCTTTTACCATTAGAACCTGTGATTGCGACGATTGGTGCATCTGCTTCACGACAAAACAGCTCAATATCACCAACAATTTCAATACCATTTTTTGCAGCTTCTTGTAGCTGTGGTGTTGCTAGCGCAATACCTGGGCTCGCTACAATCAAATCAGCATGTTGCAACCATTCATTGTTCAGGCTGCCACGATGGCAGGCAACCTGTTCAGGGAGTTTATCAACACCAGGTGGCACAGCACGGGTATCCATCACGCGAGGTACAACCCCACGAGCAAGGAAAAAGTCAACGCAGGAAAGCCCAGTTAATCCTAAGCCAATTATCACGACGTTTTTACCCTGATACTGCTGAGCCTGTGAATGTACCATCTTAACGCACCTTCAATGTTGCCAGTCCAATCAGAACTAACATAAGAGAGATAATCCAGAAGCGCACAATAACGCGTGGTTCTGGCCAACCTTTCAATTCATAGTGATGGTGAATTGGTGCCATACGGAAAATGCGTTGCCCACGTAATTTGAATGAGCCCACTTGTAAAATCACCGACAATGTTTCAACGACAAACACACCGCCCATGATCACTAATAAGAATTCTTGGCGTAGCAGAACAGCAATAGTTCCTAGCGCACCACCTAAAGCTAATGAGCCAACATCACCCATGAAAACTTGTGCAGGGTAGGTGTTAAACCATAAGAACCCTAAACCTGCCCCAACAATCGCGGTACACACAATCACTAACTCACCCGCATGTGGTAAGAATGGAATGTGCAGATAGTTAGCAAAGTTAACGTTACCTGTTGCCCATGCTACTAAGGCAAAACCCGCAGCAACAAACACGGTTGGCATGATCGCTAAACCATCTAAGCCGTCTGTTAAGTTAACGGCGTTACTGGTTCCA
The DNA here is from genome assembly GCF_028479465.1 of Providencia sp. PROV208. Taxonomy (NCBI): domain Bacteria; kingdom Pseudomonadati; phylum Pseudomonadota; class Gammaproteobacteria; order Enterobacterales; family Morganellaceae; genus Providencia; species Providencia sp. PROV208. The sequence goes on from NZ_JAMPNS010000011.1 coordinate 65,353, forward strand.
ACGATAACGAAGTAAGCCAGTAAAATGTACAACACACCTAATTGCGGCATCACATCTTTAAAGAACGGAACAACCAGCTGAGTCGCTGGCGTGTCTTTACCAATGGCATACATAGAAAAGGCAACAACTAATGCAAGAACGGATTGCCAGAAATATTTCCAACGAGCAATCAAACCACGGGTGTCTTTTCTCACCACTTTGCGATAATCATCAACAAAGCCGACAATACCGTAACCCACTAACACCAGCAGCACACACCAAACATAAGGATTGTCTAAACGCGCCCATAACAGCACAGACATACAAATAGAAAACAGGATCAAAATCCCGCCCATGGTTGGCGTACCACGTTTACTGAAGTGAGACTCAGGGCCTTCATTACGGACAACTTGACCAATCTGCATTTTTTGCAGGTAAGCAATGAGATGTGGTCCCATCCACAAAGCAATAATTAATGCTGTCAGCAAACCGACAATGGCTCTGAACGTCAAATAGGAAAAGACGTTAAAAGCAGAAAATTTATGGACTAATAATTCGGCTAACCAGACTAACATTCGAAGCACTCCTTCAATGCATTCACAACATCTTCCATCGCGGAGCTGCGTGAACCTTTAACTAAAATAGAAACAACATCATTCTGCTGTGCTAGCGGAATTAGTCGGGTTAATAAATCTTGTTTCACTGTGAAGTGCTCACCGCGCTCGCTAGATTGGCTAATGATTTCGCTTAGCTGTCCAACACTCAGCACTTTATCTAAACCTGCTTGTTTCGCTGCTAAACCAACGCGCTCATGACACTCATGGGCGTAATCACCAAGCTCCCCCATATCGCCAGCGACTAAAATGCGATAACCTGGCATTTTTGCCAGTACATTAATCGCTGCAATCATTGAACCGTCATTTGCGTTATAGGTATCATCCAGCACCACTTTGGTATCGCTCAAGCGTACTGGGAATAAGCGCCCCGGTACTGCCTTTGTCGTCGCTATACCTTGCTTGATATCTTCTAAGGTTGCCCCTACAGAGATAGCTAATGCACTCGCGGCTAAAACATTCGCGATATTATGTACACCGGGTAATGGCAACGTAATTTCAACCTGCCCTACTGGAGTATGTAGTGTGAAATCCGTTGTGAGCTGTTTAATTTGAATATTGGACGGGTAAAAATCCGCTTTCTCAGTCAGTGAGTAATACCAAACTGTTTGGCGTGAACCAAACTGCCACTTATCTGAATAACTGTCTAAGTTCACAATCGCCGTGCCTTCTTCAGGCAAACCTTGGTAAATTTCACCTTTGGCTTTTGCGACACCTTCTGGAGAGCCAAAGCCAGCAAGATGAGCACCAAATAAATTATTGACGAGTGCAGTTTCTGGCTTAACGATATTGGTTGTGTATTCAATTTCATGTGGGTGATTCGCCCCCATTTCGATGACCGCAAATTGATACTCATCGGTTAAACGAAATAGCGTTAGCGGAACACCAATATCATTATTCAGATTACCTGCGGTATATAACGTGTTACCACGTTGCCCCAAAATTGAGGCTGTCATTTCTTTGACTGATGTTTTACCGGAAGAACCTGTCAGCCCTACCACTCTGGCTTTAGATTGTTGGCGAACCCATCCTGCAACTTGCCCCATGGCAATACGGGTATCTTCCACAATCACTTGCGGGCAATTAACGTCCAATTGGTGGTCAACTAACAGTGCTGTCGCGCCTGCCTCAACCACTTGACCGGCGAACTCATGAGCATCAAAACGCTCACCTTTTAAAGCAATAAACAGGCTGCTAGCTTCAATTTTACGGCTATCAGTGCTGACATTTAACAGAATCAGGTCATGATTAGTCGCATTAATAATGCGCCCTTGAGTCACTTGTGCCAGTTGGTTTAAGGTGATTGGGATCATGCCATCACCCCCAATAATCTCGCGACGGTTAAGCGGTCTGAATAATCTAAACGACGTGAACCAATGATTTGATAATCTTCATGACCTTTACCTGCCACTAAAATCACATCATCAGGCTGTGCTTGTAAAATCGTGTTAGTCACTGCTTCTGGGCGACCAGGGATGGCTAGAACTCGGCTAGAATCTAAAATACCTGCCATGATGTCATTAATAATATCCAACGGATCTTCGCTACGTGGATTATCGTCAGTGATCACAACTTTATCCGCATACTGCTCAGCAGAAGCCCCCATTAAAGGACGTTTCCCTTTATCTCTGTCCCCACCGCAACCGAATACACACCACAGTTTGCCTTTACAGTGTAAACGGGCTGCTGCTAGCGCTTTTTCTAAGGCATCCGGTGTATGAGCATAATCAACAACTACCGTCGGTTTACCCGTTACACTGAACACTTCCATACGCCCACAAACTGGCATTAGCGCATTGGTCGTGGCGAGGAGTTTTTCTAATGGGTAATCCATCATCAGTAGGGTTGCCATCGCCAGCAATAAGTTGCTTACGTTAAACGCCCCCATTAATGGACTTTCAAATGAACCATTACCCCAAGTCGACGCAAAATGAATCGTTGCACCTTTATCGTGGTAATCGACATCCGTTGTTTTTAACCATGGACCTTGCCAATTGGCAGGGATGCTATCTTCCATGGTCACTGCACAAGCTTGCGGTAAACGCTGTAACCATTTCAGTCCTACTTCATCATCGGCATTAATAATTTGAGTTTTTGTGTGATGAGTAGAGAACAGCAGCCATTTTGCGGCTTCGTAGTTTGCCATATCACCATGGTAATCAAGGTGATCACGACTTAAATTAGTGAAAACAGCCGCATCGAATTGTAATGCAGCAACGCGCCCTTGAACTAAGCCATGGGAAGACACTTCCATCGCGGTCAACGTGGCTTTTTTATTTAGTAATTGGGTCAGTTCCAGTTGAATATCAACCGCTGAGCCTGTGGTATTCTCGCTTGGAGAAACATGCCCCAGAATCCCATTCCCCACAGTCCCCATGACCGCAGAGGTTTCGCCTAACCCTTTTGCCCATTGAGCAATTAATTGCGTCGTCGTTGTTTTACCGTTAGTCCCTGTCACACCCACTAGTTTCATTTGGGAGGAAGGTTGATGGTAGAACTCACCCGCTAATGCAGATAAACGATTATTTAGGTCGTTAAGATAAATGACAGGCACACCATGAACAAAGCGAATTTCGCCTTCTTCAGCTTCGCCGTGTGCTTCTGCGATCACCGCAGAAACCCCTTGAGCGATAGCTTGAGGAATATAGTGTCTACCATCTGACTGATGGCCTTTTACTGCAATAAACAGATCACCCGCGGCAGCCTTACGACTGTCTAGCGTCATCTCTCGTAAAGAGATATTTGTTGTACTCACACCAAATGGGGCGAGGAGTTCACAAAGATTACGATCTGCCACTTTTAACCTCTTTTTGACTGTTCACGATTTCACTTTTATCGTCTGTTTGCAATGCATCTGGCTCCACATTCATGAGACGTAAAACCCCACCCATGATAGAACCAAAGATAGGTGCGGATACCGCACCTCCGTAGTACTTACCGGCTTTTGGATCGTTGATTAACACAACGAGCGCATAGCGCGGATTGCTGGCTGGTGCAACCCCGGCGGTATAAGCGATATATTCATTGATATAACGCCCTTCAGGTCCGACTTTCTTCGCGGTACCTGTTTTAATTGCAATACGATAGCCTTTAATTGCGGCACGCGTTCCCCCGCCACCAGGCAGAGCAACGCTTTCCATCATGTGCACGACAGTGCGCATTATTGGCTCTGGAAATACTCGGGTCCCCGGAACAGGCGGGTCGACTTTCGTAATCGATAATGGGCGATATACCCCAAAGCTACCGATCGTTGCATAGGCACGCGCAAGTTGTAATGGTGTTACCATTTGCCCGTACCCGAAAGAAAAGGTGGCCCTTTCTAAATCAGACCACCGTGTTTTTTTACTTGGAAAGATGCCACTACTTTCCCCGACTAACCCCAGATTAGTCGGCTTACCAAACCCAAAGCGGCTATACACGTCCACCAGCTCTGTGGCAGGCATCGCTAACGCTAATTTTGAAACACCAACGTTACTCGACTTCTGTAAAATACCGGTAATTGATAACTCTGCGTAACGCGCAACGTCTTTAATTTCATGTCCATTAACGCGGTACGGATAGGTATTCAAGACCGTATTTTCTTTAATAATTTTATTGTTCAACGCACTCATCACAACGAGTGGCTTCACAGTAGAACCTGGTTCAAAAATATCGGTGATAGCCCGGTTACGCATGGAGTCCATCGGCGTACCCGCAAGGTTATTTGGGTTATAGGATGGACTGTTTGCCATCGCTAAAATTTCCCCTGTATTCACGTCCACAAGGATAGCAACACCCGATTCTGCTTTGTTCTCTTGAACCCCTTTTGTTAGCTCACGATACACAATAGATTGAATGCGCTCATCAATACTGAGCATCAAGTTATGCGCCGCTTGGCTATCAACGGAGGAAACTGTTTCAATAACACGTCCATTACGGTCTTTACGTACCGTACGCTCTCCTGGAGAGCCTTTTAACCAACGATTAAAGCTTTTTTCTACACCCTCAATACCTTCACCATCAATATTGGTAACCCCTAATAAGTGGGCAGTGACTGGACCTGATGGATAATATCGGCGAGATTCTTTACGTAAATAGATCCCCGGAACTTTTAATTTGCGGACGTATTCACCAATGGAGGGGTTAACTTGACGAGCGAGGTAAACAAAGCGCCCTTTCGGGTTAGCTGAAATTTTAGTGGTAATTTGTTCAAGTGGGATTTCTAGTGCATCTGCGAGGGCTTTCCAATGTTCATCATTCGTGATCCCGCCTTTTTCAAAGACTTCTTTAGGATCTGCCCAGATAGCATTCACAGGAACACTCACCGCTAACTGACGCCCTTCTCGGTCACTGATCATACCGCGAGCTATCGAAACTTCTTGAACTCGAAGGGAGCGCATGTCCCCTTCTTTTACCAGTTTTTCTGGTGCAATAATTTGTAGGTACGCAACACGAGTCAGTAATCCTGCTAATGCCAACCCAATACATCCACACAACAAAACAAAACGCCAGCGAACAAAGCTGGTGACTTCTTCTGTTTTCTTGTTCTTAGCGGGTTTGGTTGCTTTCATTCTTAACCTTCGTTATTGCTTGGAAACAATAATGTTTTCTTGGGATGGCTCCACATGAACCATACGTAATTTTTCAACAGATAAACGCTCAACACGACTGTGGCTCGCCAACGCATTCTCTTCGAGGATCAAGTTGCGCCATTCAATATCAAGAAAGTCTTTCTCTTCATAAAGCTTATCTTTCGCGGCTGTCAGCAGTCGTGTTTCATGAGCGGTGGTGACCACAAACACAGCGCTAATGATTATCGCGGCTAACAAGATCATTGGAATAATCCCGTAGCGAAATAAATCGCGCCCAATAACCCTTGCTAGACTGTGTCTTTCTGGTGTCATTTACTCTACCGCTCTCTCTGCAAAACGTAACACCGAGCTACGTGCTCGTGGGTTTTCATCAATTTCTAACTCAGACGGTTTCATCTTGCCTAATGCACGTAATTTCGCCGCACCCAGCTCTTTGATTTGTGCCTCTGTTAACGGAATCCCCGCAGGAACAGAAGGTCCGGTACTATTTTGACGAATAAAGCGTTTTACTAATCTGTCTTCCAATGAATGGAAGCTAATCACCGATAAACGCCCTTCTGGTGCTAATACAGACATCGCGCCATTTAATGCTTTCTCAATCTCTTCCAACTCGCTATTAATATAGATTCGAATAGCTTGGAAGCTTCGAGTTGCTGGGTGCTTATGTCGGTCTTTAATCGGACTGACTTTTGCAATCAATTCAGCCAAATGGCGTGTGCGCGTTAAGGGCTCTTCTTCTGGATTATGATTACGCTCTACAATCGCTCTTGCGATGCGCTTTGAAAAACGCTCTTCACCAAATGTTTTCAATACCCATGCAATGTCATCCGCTTCAGCTGTCATCAGCCATTGCTGCGCTGATTGACCGCGGGTTGGGTCCATTCGCATATCCAGAGGTCCGTCACGCATGAATGAGAATCCACGCTCTGGATCATCTAACTGCGGTGAAGACACACCAAGATCCAGTAACACACCATCAATCTTGCCGGCTAAGCCTTCTTCCTCTACATAGTCTGCAATCGCTGAAAACGGACCATGCTTAATCATGAAACGCGGGTCATTAATCTCTTGAGCGGCTTTAATCGCTTCTGGGTCACGGTCAATCGCAATTAAGCGGCCTTGTTCTCCCAGTTGGCTTAAAATCAGGCGAGAGTGCCCACCGCGACCAAATGTGCCATCAATGTAGATACCATTTGGTTTGATATTTAAGCCATTTACTGCTTCATCAAGCAGTACTGTTACGTGTTTAAATTGCTGCTGTGTCATTGTTATAGTGACAAATCCTGTAGACGGGCGGACAGTGGTTCGTCGGCTTGACGTTCAGCAGCGATGTCATTTTCCACTTGCTGATACCACATTTGTTCATCCCAAATTTCAAATTTATTTATTTGGCCTACCAACATGACCTCTTTTGTTAGCCCTGCGTGTTGACGCAGCGTGCTAGCTAGCAAAAGACGTCCTGCATTGTCTATCTGACACTCACTGGCATGACCAAGTAAAAGGCGCTGTACTCGACGTTCTGCGGGATTCATAGTGGATAGCTTAGAAAGCTTTTCCTCAATGATTTCCCATTCAGGTAAGGTATAAAGCAATAGGCATGGCTGGTGAAGGTCAATGGTACATACCATTTGCCCTTTGGATTCCTCGCTCAGCATTCCTCGATAACGAGTCGGCACGGTTAGTCGCCCTTTGCTGTCGAGATTAACCAGTGTTGCCCCACGAAACATACCTGATTTATCCCCTTTATTTCCAACTGCCCCACTTTACCCCACAATTCTCCACTTATAAAGTTTACGAATGGTATGAAAACGTTGTCAAGCCAGCCGCACGTAGCTTTAGCTTTATTTACAGAACGTTTTAGAAAAGAAAAAGTTGGAAAAATTCTTACTTGGAAAGAAAAAGAGAAATAACGAGTTGATATAATTCACTTATTTTATAAAACGCAGGTAAAACATATTTAAATCTATTTCATTGCTGCAAAATCATACAAATTTGAGTAAATGATATATACGTCTCATTTTTAATCAGTTTATTTCGTGTCTATTCTTTACCTTTTGATCATCATTTATTGATGATTATTTAATCAAAACTACCAAATAATACGTATTTGCATATAAAACCATTGTATTTCAACAAATTAAACAACTGTTTTAATTCACAGTGTTATTTTATTTACAATAATTCCTTCAACATATGCATCGGTTTTTTTATGGGTTAAAAAAATTTAATTCATCAAAAACCCGCTTAATGCAAAATAACCAAAAAAAGTATTAAGAAAATTCCTAAAGTGAAATATTTACAGGGTATCTTAATAAATAAATCGTAATTGCCCCTAAATCTTCACCAAAAAAAAGCCCCTAATAGATAGGGGCGGATATATTACTAAGAATTGTGGTTAACATCACTAACTATTAAACTGGTTTTTGCATCACTGGATAAGGTTTATTCACTACTGTTTGCGACCTAAACTACCGCGACGACATAAGTCCCTGCGAATTCGACGAATTCCAGTTTCTGGCTTCTGTTTTTCATCTAGGCTAGCTAATACCAATTCTAAGATACGTTCTGCTATGTCACGGTGGCGCTGCGCAAGTGATAGCACTGGGCAACCCAGAAAATCCAGTAATTCATTATCACCAAAGGTGCTAATAACCATATTTTCAGGTAAGCGCCCATTACGCTTCAGCGCTACGTCCAACACACCTTGCAGTAAAGAGAATGACGTAGTGAATAGCGCATCTGGCATCGAGTTGCCGCTATCTAGCCAGTTCGAAAAAACATCAGCGGCAGCATCGCGCTCGTAGCTGTTTGCGTATAAATAATTGACTTCGCGAGTATCGCCTTCCCACGCTTTACGAAAACCTTGTTCACGTAAATAGCTGACAGAGAGCTCAGGTAATGCCCCAAGATACAGAACCGATTCCGCAGGAAATTTTCGTAATTCTTTGGAGATCATCAGCGCATCTTCTTGGTCATCACCCACGACACTAATGAAATGCTCTTTTTCTAATGCTCTATCCAGTGCAATGATAGGTAACGAGCGATTCGCCCATCGTTGATAGAATGGGTGCTCTGGGGGTAATGCAGTAGAAACGATAATCGCATCGACTTGACGCTGAAGTAAGTGCTCCACACAACGAATTTCGTTATCAGGCTGGTCTTCTGAGCAAGCAATTAAAAGCTGGTATCCGCGCTGACGAGCCTGTCTCTCAAGATAATTGGCTATACGGGTATAGCTGGTATTCTCAAGATCAGGGATCACAAGCCCGATTGACCGAGTACGACCAGCACGTAAGCCTGCTGCTACTGCGTTTGGATGGTAATTGTGCTCTCTGACGACTGCCATCACTTTTTCTACAGTTTTATCGCTGACTCGATACTGCTTGGCCTTGCCGTTGATCACATAACTAGCCGTTGTGCGGGAAACACCCGCTAGACGGGCTATTTCATCCAGTTTCACATTAACCTCTTTGCTATTTGGGAAACAGCCCCGAGTCATTCGGGGCTTTAATTCGCTCTATTCTACCTGTGGCTGACAAATTTTTCATCGCATAATTTTATCGCCACGAGAAACTCCGACGATCCCAGAACGGGCAACTTCAACAATTTCAGCAACGCTACGTACCGCCTCAAGAAATGCATCTAGTTTATCGCTTGTTCCTGCTAGCTGAACGGTGTACAGCGTTGGCGTCACGTCGACGATTTGTCCGCGGAAAATATCGGCACTTCGCTTAATTTCATCACGTCCATAACCGGAGGCTTGTAGCTTCACTAACATGATTTCACGCTCGATATGAGCTGATGCGGTGAGTTCACTCACTCTCAGTACATCCACTAACTTATGAAGCTGTTTTTCTATCTGCTCAAGTACTTTCGCATCCCCTTTCGTCTGGATAGTCATCCGCGATAATGTCGGATCGTCAGTCGGAGCGACAGTTAAACTTTCAATGTTATAACCGCGCTGGGAAAAAAGCCCAATAACGCGAGATAAAGCACCTGATTCATTCTCTAATAATACCGATAAAATACGACGCATGATCAGGTCCTCTCCGTTTTACTTAGCCACATTTCATCCATTGCTCCACCACGGATCTGCATTGGGTAGACATGTTCGGTTTCATCAATATTAATATCCACAAACACTAATCGTTGATTCTCATTCACTTCGACTAACGCTTGTTTGAGTTTATCTTCTAGCTCATCAGGAGAAGCGATTGAAATACCCACATGCCCATACGCCTCAGCAAGTTTGGTAAAATTCGGCAATGACTGCATATAGGATTGCGAATGGCGACCTTGGTAAATCATATCCTGCCACTGTTTTACCATGCCTAAGAAACCATTATTCAAGTTCAGAACTAGCACCGGTAAACCATATTGCAGCGCGGTTGAAAGTTCTTGGATATTCATTTGAATACTGCCATCCCCCGTCACACAGACAACTGTGGATTTAGGATGAGCTAGCTTCACGCCCAATGCCGCTGGTAGACCAAAGCCCATGGTGCCCAAGCCACCTGAGTTGATCCAATGGCGAGGTTTATCAAAGGGATAATAAAGGGCGGCGAACATTTGGTGCTGTCCAACATCTGAAGTTACGTAAGCTTCACCATTAGTTAAACGGTAGATCGTTTCAATGGCCTGTTGAGGCTTCACTTTATTCGGATTTAAGGTGTATTTGAGGCACTGTTTTTCCCGCCAAACGCTAATTTCTTTCCACCAAGTTTGCAACGCCGTCGCATCCTGATCAGCAGCCACATGCTCCAACTGTGCGATCATCTGCTCCAACGTTAATTTGGCGTCGCCAACGATAGGAATATCCGCTTTTACTGTCTTAGATATCGAGGTTGGGTCCACATCAATTTGAATCACTGTCGCATTAGGGCAATATTTTTCTAAATTGTTCGTTGTTCTGTCGTCAAAACGCACCCCAACCGCAAAAATAACATCCGAATGATGCATCACTTTATTGGCTTCATACGTGCCATGCATCCCAAGCATACCGACTGATTGCGCATGCGTTTCAGGGAATGCACCAAGTCCCATCAATGTTGATACGACTGGCAGTTGGAGCTTTTCCGCTAACGTCATTAATTCAGCCGAACAATTCGCATTAATCGCCCCGCCACCGACATACAGCACCGGTTTTTTGGCCGCAACTAATTTGCTCAATGCTTTCTTAATCTGCCCTTTATGACCTTGTAATGTTGGGTTATATGAGCGCAATGAAACCGATTCAGGGTAGCGATACGGGTACTTTGCAGCGGGATTTACGGTATCTTTCGGAAAATCGATCACTACGGGACCTGGACGTCCACTTGCGGCAATATAAAAAGCTTTCTTGATGGTTTCGGGGATCTCTTTGGCGTGTTTAATTAAAAAACTGTGTTTCACAATCGGGCGTGAAATACCCACCATATCGCATTCTTGGAATGCATCATTCCCGATCAAAGAACTCGCTACCTGCCCCGATAAAACAACCATTGGCACAGAGTCCATATACGCTGTTGCGATCCCTGTAATCGCATTCGTGGCACCCGGACCCGAAGTCACTAAAACAACGCCGACATCCCCCGTTGAGCGGGCATAACCATCAGCCATGTGCACCGCAGCTTGTTCGTGACGAACGAGAATATGTTCAACGCCCCCAACTGTATGCAGTGCATCGTAAATATCCAGAACAGCACCGCCTGGATATCCAAATACATGTTTAACACCTTGGTCAATCAATGATTTGACGACCATTTCTGCTCCCGACAACATCTCCATGAGTTTGCCCTCAGACTATTTGCAAGTTAACAGAGAGCCTAACGACCCTCTTTAATTTTTATTAAGTTAGTCATAAATTCAGCTATTAACATATCCCTCCCACATAAGGGACGCAAATTTGATTTCACACAGAAATTAAAGAAGATTTCGTTTTGTCTTGAACATGAAATTTCAGCAGATGCATTGACTAGTTTTCAATCGAAATAGAGCTGAAATAACTAAAAGGTCAGCAAAAATAGTCGCAACACGGATTTCACGAAATTGTGGATAAAACAAAGCCCCCCAGGAATAACCACTGAAGGGCTTAGAAATAACAATGAACGACTGAATTACTCTTGATACATAGACTCAATTTCGAGTCGATAACGTTCAGAAATAATTTTCCGACGTAATTTAAGCGTTGGGGTTAACTCACCTTTCTCCATAGAAAAATTCGTCGGCAACAATGTAAAACGCTTCACTTGATGGAAATGCTCTAGATTCTTTTGCAAATCCTTTAAGCGACTTTCAAACAACGCTACTATTTTTGAATCTTTGAGTAATTCCAAACGATCACGGTATTTTAAGTTAATCGAGTTTGCGTACTCTTCAAGGCTATCATAACAAGGCACAATTAATGCGGAGACGAATTTGCGCGCATCCGCAATCACCGCAATATGCTCAATAAATCGATCTTGACCAAGAACACCCTCAATCACTTGCGGCGCAATATATTTACCATTAGACGTTTTCATTAAATCTTTTAGTCTATCCGTAATATATAAATTTCCTTGGGCATCAATTTTACCTGCATCGCCTGTACGCAACCAACCATCCGCAGTAAACGTATCAATCGTTTCTTGTGGGCGATTGAAGTAGCCCTTCATGACCACAGGACCTTTGACTTGAATTTCGTCATTTTCTCCAATACGCACAGAAATAGCAGAAAGTGGCGTACCAATAGAGCCTAATGGATATTTATTGTCTTCCCAACATGAAACCGTTGCACAGGTTTCACTCATTCCATAACCATATTTAATATCCACACCCGCAGAGAGGAAAAAGGCAATCACATCATCATCGAGACGCGCACCTGCGGCTGGCATAAAGCGAATACGCCCACCAAGTCCTTGACGAATTTTGCTCAAAACCAGTTTGTCCGCTAATGCGTACAATGGCTTATTCAGGAATGACAGCGACTGACTTTTCGCCATCCTCTTGACTTTCTGTTTCCCAATCGCAATCGCCCATTTAAAAATCATGCGGCGCATTAATGGTGCTTGGGATACCTTGCTTTGTATTGCGCTATAGACTTTTTCATAGAAGCGCGGCACGGCACACATGACGGTCGGTTTAACTTCAGCAAGCGCCTCTTTCACCATGTTGGTGTCGGTTAAATAGACATTACGTGCACCACTGTGCATCACATAAAAACTCCATGCGCGTTCAAAAACATGAGAAAGTGGCAGGAAGCATAAAGAAACATCCTCTTCTGACAACTCTAAGCGGTTGTCATGAAGGTAAAGCTGGGATGCCATATTGTAATAATCCAGCATCACCCCTTTCGGCTCGCCCGTCGTGCCCGAAGTATAGATAATCGTAAATAGATCGCTTAAGTTTTGTGCTGCAATACGTGCATCCAACTCTGCTTGATAATCCGGTTGAGCTAGGGACATGAATGTGGACAAGTGCATGCTGTTTGCCACTTGGCTGTCGAGCTCAACACTTTCATCTAATGCAATAATAGCGGTTAACTGAGGGCAATGAGTTAATAACTGGCAAGCAACGTGATATTGCTCTTGAGAACCAACAAAGAGGATTCTAATGTTGGCATCATTAATGATATAGGCGGCTTGGTCAACACTGCTCGTTGCATATAGAGGAACAGTCACAGCTTTAATGTGCAGTACTGCAATATCAACCAAAGACCAATTCATACTGTTTTGAGCAAAAAGCCCAATATTCTCTTGTGGAGCAACATTCATTGCCAAGAGCTGGCGAGCAATATCGGTGGTTTTTGTATCCACTTCTGCCCAAGTTAGCTCAGACTGGTGTCCGTTGTCCCATTGACTGAAAGCTATCCGATCCGCTGACTCGCTCGCGTCCATTCTGGAACGTATGCGGTTAACTATATGATATGGATATAGATTCTCAGTTATCAATGTGTATTCCCTATAGGTCATTTAAATTTTAAGTCATTCGGTACACTCACAAATAACTTAATCTAATACTTTTTATTATTTTCAGCTTACAACTGTTAGCTGAATGACTGGAGTGTATAGCGGAAAGATTAGTGAGGAAAGGAATAAAATGTAAATTTTTCGCAAATGCTACAGACGCTACAAAACTCGCCATTGTTTTCACTCTGACGAGTTAAAATTACCGCTAAATGAATAAGACTGAGTTAGCTTACAGCTGTTCGATCATTTGACAAAATTGCGCTTTCATCCATTGATGACCTTTATCACGCGCGGTAGATTCATGCCACGTTAAATAGCATGGGCGCGTCTTCTCTTCCCACGGCAATGACAGCATACGCAACTGTAGTTGATTCGCATGGTGTTCAACTAACCATTTCGGGGCAATCGCCACCAAATCTGTTTGCGCGACAATATTCAAAACGCTGCTTAAGTCAGTTCCTTGGTAACTGACCGTATGTGAGAGATCGGTATTATGGTAATAAAGCTTACTGAATGACCCAATATTATCCATCGCCATGATAGCGTGTCTTTCATTACTCAGCATCTCTTGATTTATAATATTTTCGATTCTTGGATGGTGATTTGCAACGACTAACACTAATTCATCATTAAATAAAACCTGATGTTGATATTCGGATTTTTCGAATTGATTATATCCCAAGAAAAAATCTATCTCTTGATATTTTAATTGGTGAGCTATGTTATTACCTAAAAATGAATGAATGAAAACTTGAATATTTGGCGACGTAGTTTTAAATTTATCAACAATCATTGCAGCTAAGCGAATATCTAATGGTGAGCAAATCGATAAGTTGAATTCTCTTTCACTCTGTCTTGGATCAAATCCGGCACCCGGTAATTCATTATGAACCAATTGAAGCGCTTGTCTTACTGGACCAAATAATTGTTTAGCGCGAGAGGTTGGTTGAATACCACGCCCATAACGCACAAATAACTCATCATTAAACATCGATTTTAATCGAGATACTGCGTTACTCACAGCTGGCTGAGACATACCTAGCACTTGTGCCGCACGAGTGACATTTTGCATTTGCATCACAACATCAAAAACGGTCAATAAGTTCAGATCAACATTACGTAGATGAATATCGCTACTTTCTTTTTTTGCTGTTGAGATCGTATCAAAATCAGTCATTTTTAACTCCACTAAATATATTTATCATTTTTAATTAATGAACATGATCCATCAAAGCAATATTGACGAAAAATATAAAATCATTAAATATTATTTTTAAAACAACTTATACATGATAAGTTATTTCGCTTTCCCTGCATTTATTAAAACGACGTTTCTATTCTTTTTAACCATAAATTAGAATCGAGATATAGATATCATCATAAAATGCAAATATTCATCAGCGTAATGAGTGTGTGTAACTTATTAAAACCACCTTCATTCCAATAAAAATAATAAAACAATTTCAAGAATAAATCATAATAAATATCTTCAGGAAATGCGCTTGCATCTCATTATCAGATTAATTTTTTATTATTCATTTATTACATAATTAACCTTATTTGAAGTATATCCGCTATCAATGATAATGACGGTTTTCATCTAACCTCTGCATACCTCTAAGGTAGAAACATACTCAAAACAACTTTTGCATAAAAATACTATCATGCCATGAATTTTTAGGCGGAATTTTAAACTAACAACCACCTACAAATATAGGTAAAAACATCATAGAAATTATAAATATTAGACGTAACATCCAATTACGCCCTAAAACTCCCGATCGTAGAATATGCGCTTCAGAAAATTAAGTTTGACAACATTATTGAAATCACGTATCAATAAAAACAGATTAGTTGAAATTATATGAGAGACAGTTATCCATGACATTTTCTATCCGCCTACTAAGCCTACTACTACTCGCAGACAAATTGCGCGGTATGCTTATGGATAGAAAATAACAAACACTGTCCACAAACATGAAAAAGCCCGCGCAACCAGCGGGTTTTTTTATGCCTGCGGCTAGATGGGAACCAAGCAAACAGAATCAATAACAACAAAATTTAGTCTATGAGGAACACATTATGAGCAACCAAGTTATCATCTTCGATACGACCTTACGTGACGGCGAACAAGCATTACAAGCCAGCTTATCCGTGAAGGAAAAGCTGCAAATTGCATTTGCTTTAGAGCGCTTAGGTGTCGATGTTATTGAAGCTGGGTTCCCTGTCTCATCGCCTGGTGATTTCGAATCTGTCCAAACTATTGCGCGTGAAATCAAAAATAGCCGCATCTGCGCATTAGCACGTTGTGTTGAAAATGATATTGATGTTGCTGCGGAATCCTTGAAAGTCGCCGAAGCATTCCGTATCCATGTGTTCTTAGCCACCTCCAACTTGCACATGCAAAAGAAATTAAATAAAACGTTCGATGGGGTGATGGATATGGCTATCAACTCAATTAAACGTGCTCGACGCTATACCGATGATGTCGAGTTTTCTTGCGAAGATGCTGGTCGTACTGATATCGACAACTTATGCCGTATTGTAGAAGCAGCGATCGGCGCAGGGGCGACCACCATTAATATTCCTGACACCGTGGGTTACACCACGCCATATCAGTTCGGCGGCATTATCTCTTCTTTATATGAACGCGTACCTAACATTGATAAAGCGATTATTTCGGTACACTGCCACGATGACTTGGGCATGTCAGTCGCGAATTCCATCAGCGCAGTTCAAGCAGGCGCTCGCCAAGTAGAGGGTACAATTAATGGATTAGGCGAACGTGCCGGTAATACTGCGTTAGAAGAAGTGATTATGGCGATTAAATTACGCGAACAGATGTTAGGTGTGCACACCAATATCAATCACAAAGAAATCTACCGCACCAGCCAATTAGTGAGCCAATTATGTAATACCCCAATCCCGGCTAATAAAGCCGTTGTGGGGAACAATGCTTTCGCACACTCATCAGGTATCCACCAAGATGGTGTATTAAAAAATCGCGAAACCTACGAGATTATGACGCCAGAATCCATTGGATTAAAAGCGCAGCAATTAAACTTAACTTCGCGTTCTGGTCGCGCTGCGGTGAAACATCGCATGGAAGAAATGGGGTATCACGAAGGTAAAGATTTTAATTTGGATGAACTGTACACCGCATTTTTGAGTTTAGCGGATAAAAAAGGTCAAGTGTTTGATTATGATTTAGAAGCATTAGCCTTCTTTGCTAAACAACAAGATGAAACTGACCACTTTGTGATGGATTACTTCAGTACACAATCCGGCTCTAGTATCGTGGCAACCGCCACGGTCAAAATGCAGTGCGGTGAAACAGAAAAATCGGAGGCTGCCACAGGGAATGGTCCTGTCGATGCCATCTACCAAGCCATTAGCAAAATCACAAATTACCCAATGAAATTGGTTTCTTACCAATTATCTGCTAAAGGTCAGGGAGAAAATGCATTAGGGCAAGTGGATATCGTCGCCGAATGCTTCGGTCGTCGTTTCCATGGAATGGGATTAGCAACGGATATCGTTGAATCATCAGCAAAAGCCATGGTTCATGTATTAAATAGTATCTGGCGTGCAGAACAAGTTGAAAAAGAAAAGCATAAAATTTCTCACCAAGCATCACAATTCAACACAAAGGAAGCGGTGTAAACATGTCTAAGAATTTTAATATTGCAGTATTGTCAGGAGATGGAATTGGTCCTGAAGTGATGGCTCAAGCTCATAAGGTATTGAATGCAATCAGTAAGCGTTTTGCTATTACGATTTCAACCAGAGAATACGATGTAGGCGGTGCTGCCATTGATAACCATGGTGAGCCATTGCCACAAGCCACTGTGAAAGGGTGTGAGGAAGCCGACGCCGTATTATTTGGCTCAGTGGGCGGTCCTAAATGGGAGCATTTGCCTCCAGATAGTCAACCTGAACGTGGTGCATTGTTACCATTACGCAAGCATTTTAAATTATTCAGCAATTTACGCCCTGCTCGCTTATATCAAGCATTGGAAGCATTCTGCCCATTACGCGCGGATATTGCTGCTCAAGGGTTTGATATTTTATGCGTCCGTGAATTAACGGGGGGAATTTATTTCGGTCAACCGAAAGGTCGTCAAGGTGAAGGCGCGGAAGAGTTTGCCTTCGATACCGAAGTTTATCACCGCTATGAAATTGAACGTATTGCACGTATTGCCTTTGAGTCTGCTCGCAAGCGTAGTCATAAAGTGACATCGATTGATAAGGCTAACGTTTTACAAAGCTCCGTATTATGGCGCGAAGTGGTTAACCAAATTGCCAAAGAGTACCCAGATGTTGAAGTGAACCATATGTATATCGATAACGCCGCGATGCAGATGATCAAAGCGCCTTCTCAGTTTGATGTGGTGCTGTGCTCGAATTTATTTGGTGACATCATCTCCGATGAGTGCGCAATGATCACTGGTTCCATGGGCATGTTACCTTCCGCTAGCTTAAACGCAGATGGCTTTGGTTTATATGAGCCGGCAGGCGGTTCAGCACCGGATATTGCTGGCAAAAATATCGCTAACCCGATCGCACAAATTTTGTCAGCATCGATGTTATTGCGTTTCAGTTTAAACCAAGCCGATGCGGCTGATGCCATCGAGAGATCTGTCAATAAGGCATTAGAAAATGGCTATCGCACTGCGGATTTAGCCGGTGATGGTCAATCAATCAGTACCAGTGAAATGGGTGACATCATCGCCCGTTATATTGAAGAAGGGGTTTAATATGTCGAAGACTTTATATCAAAAATTATATGATGCTCACGTCGTACGTGAAGTCGAAAATGAAATCCCTTTAATTTATATCGACCGTCATCTGGTACATGAAGTGACTTCACCACAAGCATTTGATGGCTTAAGGACCAAAAACCGCCCATTACATCAGCCAAGCAAAACATTTGCCACTATGGATCACAACGTATCAACCCAGACAAAAGACATTAATGCCTGTGGCGATATGGCGCGCATTCAAATGCAAGAGTTGATGAAAAACTGTGAAGAATTCGGCGTAACCTTATATGACTTAAACCATCCATACCAAGGAATTGTCCATGTGATGGGACCAGAGCAAGGTATTACATTGCCAGGCACCACCATTGTTTGTGGTGACTCTCACACCGCAACCCACGGCGCATTTGGTGCATTAGCCTTTGGAATCGGTACGTCCGAGGTTGAGCATGTAATGGCAACACAAACCTTAAAACAAGCCCGTGCCAAGACAATGAAAATTGAAGTGGTTGGTCAAGCACCTGCGGGGATCACCGCCAAAGATATCGTATTAGCGATTATTGGTACAACTGGCAGCGCAGGTGGAACGGGTTACATCGTTGAATTCTGTGGCGAAGCAATTGAAAACTTAAGTATGGAAGGTCGTATGACCGTCTGTAATATGGCGATTGAATTAGGGGCTAAAGCGGGCATCATTGCCCCTGATGAAACTACTTTTAATTATATGAAAGGACGCCAATTTGCACCGAAAGGTCAGGACTGGGATGATGCTGTCGCTTACTGGAAAACCTTGAAAACGGATGATGATGCAAAATTCGATAAGGTTATTACTATCCAAGCGAGCACCATTGCTCCTCAAGTTACTTGGGGAACCAACCCTGGACAAGTAATAGCAATCAATCAGCCGATCCCTGCTCCAGCGTCCTTCTCCGATCCTGTTGAACGTGCTTCCGCAGAAAAAGCATTAGCCTATATGGGATTAGAGTCCGGTATTAAATTATCCGATGTGAAAATTGATAAAGTCTTTATCGGTTCTTGCACTAACTCACGTATTGAAGATTTACGTGCTGCGGCAGCCATTGCGAAAGGTAAAAAAGTGGCGTCTGGTGTGCAAGCTATTGTGGTTCCAGGTTCCGGCCCTGTTAAAGCTCAAGCAGAACAAGAAGGCTTGGATAAAATCTTTATTGAAGCAGGTTTTGAATGGCGCTTACCCGGCTGCTCCATGTGTTTAGCCATGAATAATGACCGTTTAAATCCGGGTGAACGTTGCGCATCCACCAGCAACCGTAACTTTGAAGGTCGCCAAGGTCGTGCGGGACGTACCCATTTAGTTAGCCCAGCAATGGCAGCCGCAGCAGCTATCAACGGTCATTTTGCTGATGTTCGTGATATTCAAATCTAAAGGAGAAAACCATGGATAAGTTTATTAAGCATGTTGGAATTGTCGCCCCTTTAGATGCCGCGAACGTGGACACTGATGCGATTATTCCCAAACAATTTTTGCAGAAAGTCACGCGTACCGGATTTGGTCAGCACTTATTTAATGACTGGCGTTTTTTAGATGATAAAGGGCAGCAACCTAACCCTGACTTTGTCTTGAACAAAGCGGTATTTAAAGGTGCCAGCATTCTGTTAGCTCGCGAGAATTTTGGGTGTGGTTCATCCCGTGAACACGCGCCGTGGGCATTAACTGATTTTGGTATCCAAGTCGTTATTGCACCAAGCTTCGCCGATATCTTTTACGGTAACTCATTTAACAACCAATTGTTGCCCATCAAATTAAGCGAGCAACAAGTTCATGAGATGTTTAACTATGTTAAAAACCACGAAGGTTGCCAATTTACGGTTGATTTAGAAGCACAAACCGTTACCGCAGGAGATAAAGTTTATACCTTTGAAATTGACAGCTTCCGCCGCCATTGCATGATGAATGGTTTAGATAGTATTGGTTTGACATTACAGCACGTCGACCAAATTAAAGATTATGAACAAAAACTCCCCGCCTTTATGAATTAATCTCCAGCCCACTTCGGTGGGCTTTTTCTTACCTATTTGTCTTCATAAAAGTAGAACTCAACTCCAACAAACCGCGCCCACCAATAAATCCTTCCCCATTAATTCTGAATATGCCATGATTTCAAATAATCATGATTCTGGGTTTAATCAAACCGTTTTCTCAAAATAGTTCATGTTGTGGCAAGGCGACAAAATGAGGATATCTCGGGAAGCATACATAAGTATATGACCTGAGTAGTCGAATGAAGCCAACACAGCCACAACGTGAAATATGAAGAAAAAAGAAAAAAAGCCGATATGCATTCACATACCGGCTGGTAAATATACCATTACTCAATAAATGGGGGAGTAAACCTGCAACAGACAGGTCAATAGAGCTACTTACTGCCTCTTATTATCTACGGAATATAGGATATTAAAATTGATGCAATTTTTTCCGGAGTTCCTCTTTTATGTCTAGTTCTCGATTACAAACCCAATTTGTTCGCTTGTGGCAACATTTTCAGGGAAAAAACAGCGAAACCACTTTGCAAGATATTGCGGAGATCCTGTTTTGTTCTCGTCGCCATGTACGTACGCTACTCAATAATATGCAAGCTCATGGTTGGCTCAGTTGGCAAGCCGAAGCGGGACGAGGAAAGCGTTCCGCATTAATTTTTCATATCAATGGATTAGAGCTTCAGCAAGCACAAGCAGAACAGTTATTAAAAGAAGAAAGCATTGAAAAATTAGTCGCCCTCGTGGGTGATAAAGAAACGATTCGCCAGATGGTCTTATCAGAGCTGGAGCGCAGTTATCGGCAAGGGAAAAACCTGCTACGTATCATTTATTATCGCGATTTCCCGAATTTATTACCTGGCACACCAATGCGTCGCTCTGAAATCCATTTAATGAGCCAAATATTTAATGGATTAACCCACTTAAATGAGGAAAAAGGGGAAGTAGAAGATGGTATTGCCCATCACTGGCAAGCTATCAATGACCAACAGTGGCGTTTCTATTTACGCCCTGCTATCTACTTTCATCATGGGCGTGAAATGCAAGTGGATGATATCATTCATTCGTTACTCAGATTAAAACGCTGCTGGCCACTATTTTCCCATATTCAGACCGTCACCTCACCGCAACCGTATGTTATCGATGTCCATCTCAGTCATCCTGATACGCAATTTCCTTGGCTACTCGGAAGCCCTCACGCCGCGATACTTCCTAAAGAGTGGGAAACCATTGAGCACTTTAGCCAACGCCCCATTGGTACCGGTCCTTATGTAGTCGAAACCAATATTCCGCAGAAGCTAACCATCAGCGCATTTGATCGCTACTTTGGCTATCGAGCCTTACTGGATGAAGTCACAATTTGGGTGGTTCCTGAGCTTTCTGAGCAAATGGTCTGCACCACATTAAAAATGGATGGTGACAAACGTCACAATGACTCGCTAGAGAGCCGTATGGAAGAAGGATGCTACTTTCTGTTATTCGACCAGCGTTCCGCCATATCTCAACGTGAAGATGTCCGTAAATGGCTGTGCAGCTTTTTAACACCGGTTAATTTACTGGCACACTGTGAATCTTTTTATCAACGTCATTGGGCGCCCGCCTATGGATTATTGCTTCACTGGCACCACAGTAAGATGTTATCTCAGCGTACAAAACCTGAAGATTTAACAGAGCTAACCGTGACTTTTTATCGCCATCATCATGAATTCTATGCGATAAGCCAAATTATGAAGCGGGTATTGGAGACTCAAGGTGTTGAGTTAAAAATTAATATTGTCGACTACGATGATTGGTTTAATGGTAACGCTGAAAGTGATATTTGGCTCTCTACAGCCAATTTTTACAAGCCGCTCGAATTTTCTATTTTTGCCACTTTGTATGAAATGCCGTTATTACGCCAATGTTTAGGAAAAAGCCTCGATGGAGAGTTACAACTGTGGCGTCAGCAAAAATTGGATGTTGAATCGTGGTGTGAAAGTTTAATTGACTCCCAAGTTTTCCATCCTATTTTTCACCATTGGTTAGAACTTCAAGGGCAAAGAACAATGCGAGGTGTACGCATGAATACCTTCGGTTGGTTTGACTTTAAATCGGCCTGGTTTAAGCCAACTGAGGATAATACACAGAATTGATGATAGTTATAAACAGTTAACGTGAGTAAAATGGATTTTATTCACTTTTTCTGTGGATATCTATGTTAACAACCAGATAGTAATCAGGGTATATCCTAATCGTTCATTTCTAACAAAAAACCATACAAAAAAATAAAATATTATAAATCATGATGATAAATAAATTTCCCATGAGATATCCACTGTCTACTTTTTGATGTTTTTTCTTAGGAGTCTAACTGAGCAAATATCAATCAATGCATGTTTTATCCACAAGGAATGTACTTAACTTACTCGCTTTTTGTGACGAGCTTCAATAAATGACATTAGTCAAGGCTGTAAATGCACACAGTAATCACTGTTTTTCACAGTTATCCAGAAATCCTGTGGATAACCTAGTGCATGATCCTGTGGTTATCTTGGGATGAAGTTGAATAACCCTAAATATTCATAATTTCGTCAGTGATTATTATTCAATATACATATATATATCATGCAGTTAAATACAGTGACTAAAAAGTGTTATACTCTTCCTATCCTGTGACCATTTTTCTGGTTATTTTTTAAACACAATTACATTCTACTGACTATGTCATTTACACCACCTTCTCCTCCTGAAAATGAAACAGTCTTACTCGCTCGTGCTCAAGCCCTTGCGGGCTATACACTTGGTGAGCTAGCCACCGCAGCGGGGATCCCCATTCCTCCCGATCTTAAACGAGATAAAGGTTGGGTCGGTACTTTGTTAGAGTATTTTTTAGGTGCAACCGCAGGCAGTAAAGCCGAACAAGATTTTGCGAACATAGGTGTCGAGCTTAAAACGATTCCCATTGATCGCCATGGTGCCCCTTTAGAAACCACATTTGTTTCTATTGCCCCACTGACTGGCAATAGTGGACTCACATGGGAAAATAGCCACGTACGTCGCAAACTTTCGCGTATCCTATGGTTTCCCATTGAGGGAGAACGTCAAATTCCGCTTGCTGAACGACGTGTTGCAAATCCACTGATTTGGAGCCCTTCCCCTCTTGAGGAGCAACTTTTACGTCAGGATTGGGAAGAGTTGATGGACTTAATCGTGCTTGGAAAAGTCGAAACGATTACAGCTCGTCATGGGCAAGTCCTACAGATTCGCCCCAAAGCCGCAAACAATAGAGCGCTAACCGAAGGTATTGGTGAGCTGGGTCAGCCCATTATGACGTTGCCGAGAGGTTTCTATTTAAAAAAAGATTTTACAGGTCCATTATTAGCACGGCACTTTAATCTCGGTTAATTGTTCAAGGCATCGCCTGTGCCAAAACAGACGATTCGTTATTCCATTTTTAAGGCAATAAGATGTTTGAGTGGTTCTTAGATCCCCATGCTTGGATGGCATTGGCAACATTAACAATTTTGGAAGTCGTATTGGGTATCGATAATATTATTTTCTTAAGTATTGTCGTCAGTAAATTGCCCGCTCATCAACAAAACAGCGCCAGACGCATTGGGTTAATCGCCGCAATGGGAATGCGCTTAGCGCTACTGGCTTCTATTGCGTGGCTTGCACGGCTTACCACGCCGCTATTTACATTGGCTGAACATACCGTTTCTGCTCGTGACCTTATCTTGTGTGCGGGAGGACTATTCCTGATTTGGAAATCCAGTCAGGAGATTTTCGATACCATCGAAGGGGAAGATGATGATGGGATCGCTCAGAAAAAAGTGACCTCTTTTTGGGGGGCAATTGTACAGATAGCCATCTTGGATATTATCTTTAGCTTAGATTCCGTGATCACCGCAGTCGGGTTATCTGACCATCTGTTTATTATGATGGCAGCCGTGATTATCGCCGTGATGATTATGATGTTCGCCGCGAAGCCGATTGGTGATTTTGTCGAACGATACCCTTCAATCAAAATTCTCGCCTTATCCTTTTTAATTCTGGTGGGCTTTACCTTATTACTTGAAAGCGTTCAAGTTCACGTCTCGAAAGGCTATATCTACTTTGCGATGTTTTTCTCTATGTCAGTTCAGATGCTCAATATTCTGCGCAGTAAAAAGTGGAAAATGAAAAACAAACAATAATAGAGACCTTAGCGTAAGGCGCCCTTAGCTGCGGCAATGGCGCCTTCCACCGCTTTTTTAGCCTGAGGGCTATTTTTCCAACAACTCGACCCCGTTAATGCCGCACCAGAAATAAGAATTTCTTCATAAGAGGCTTCACTCAATTGCGCTAATGATGAAAACCCCATTTGTTCTAATCGGCTGATCACCATCGGTCCCACACCTTTTACTGATAATAAAATTTGCTTTTCTGAGTCTGAAAATGCCATAAATTGTCCTTTTGACTGTAAAATAGCCTTAATTGAGCGTATATTTTGTAATTAGCTTATTTCTTAATTTAAAATTCTAAGCTGATCTAAAGCAGGTCCCATTTATTTGCCCTACAAACCTGCTTTAGCAAATAGGAAATAACAATTGTAAAGTCATTGATGACTCGCGATAGAAATCAACATGTCGCACTAAAAATTCTATCTTGTAGGTATTTATTATGTATAGCAACAAAATATCCAATACTCGCCACATGTCGATGAAATTGTCCGATGGGCGCCTTCTGTGTTGGTATGAATCAGGACCTGAACAAGGTTTTCCCGTTATTTTTTGTACCGGTGCTGGCATGAGCGGTACGCTTGGCTTTGGGATTGATCGTCTTGATGAGCTCAATATTCGATTAATCACCCCTGAGCGTGCAGGATTAGGTCAATCCGCCTTTGATGAGCATAAATCCCTACAACGTTTTGCGCGAGATATTCAGCAACTCCTCGATGCTCAGGAAATCCCGTCTTTTTCCGTCGTCGGCTTCTCCCAAGGTGCTGTTTTTGCGATGGCACTAGCCTACTACTGTTCCCCTGTTTCCCTATCACTGGTTTCTGGGCAAGATCAATTCGAGTTTCCTGAAACGAGAAATCATTTAAAACAAGATGTTATTAATATGCAGGAACAAGCCATTCATACGCCAGAGGCACTATCTGAATGGCTAATGAGAAATGTGACATCACAATGGCTACTGGCATTTATTCTGAATTGCAGTGCGGAAATTGATCAACAAATTTACAGTGAAGAGAGTTTTTTAGCTGCTTACAGTGATTGTATGGAACGCGCATTTATGCAGGGAAATCAAGGTTATGTGCAGGATTTATTACTAGCATTACAACCGTGGCAATTTAATCCTGAAGATATTCACTGCCCAGTTGCACTCTGGTATGGCGAGCAAGATGTCAGCGCTGTTCATTCACCGGATTTTGGTAAAACACTCGCTCAGCGTTTTCCCCACAATGAACATTTTCTATTTTCTCATGAAGCAGGGTCCGTGCTATGGACACAAGCATATTCAATCCTTGCCCAACTGAAAGAGCACAGCCTTTAAACAATAAAAAAGGTGCCCCAATGAACACATTGAGGCACCCTATATTATCAATGGCGTTTTACTTCTTAGACGCTTGGATGTACAGCATTTCTAACGCGATAGTCGCGGCAGCTAATGCAGTAATTTCAGATTGGTCATACGCTGGAGCAACTTCGACCACATCCATTCCAACAATATTCAGGGATTGAATACCACGTAACAGTTTTAACGCTTTATCTGATGTTAACCCACCAATGACTGGGGTTCCGGTTCCTGGCGCAAAAGCCGGATCCAGACAGTCAATATCAAATGTCAGATACACCGGCATATCACCGACGATCTGTTTGATCTGAGCAACCATATCCTCGACACCACGATCGTTGGCTTGAGCGGCATCTAACACTGTAAAGCCGTTATCCGAATCATGTTCAGTACGAATACCAATCTGGACTGAATGATTAGGGTCAATCAAACCTTCTTTCGGCGCATGATAGAACATCGTGCCATGGTCATATAAGCTACCATTACCGTACGTATCGGTATGTGCGTCAAAATGCACTAATGCCATTTTACCGAAGTGTTTTGCATGAGCGCGCAGTAACGGCAGAGTCACAAAGTGGTCACCACCAAATGTTAAACAGCGCTTACCTGATTCCAGTAGTTTTTCGGTGTGTGCTTGCAGCTTATCGCACATATCTTGTGCATCACCGAATGCAAAAACCACATCACCACAGTCAACCACATTGAGCTTATTTTTTAATTTAAAATCCCATGGCCAGCGGTGGCTTTCCCACGCGAGGTTAGTTGAGACTTGGCGAATAGCAGCAGGTCCATGACGGCTACCCGCCCGTCCTGAGGTTGCCATATCAAACGGCACTCCCGTGATCACCCAATCCGCATCAGAGCTATAAGGTTGGAAATTCAACGGAAAACGTAAAAAACCAAATGCGTTTGAAACCAGTGAGTTATCAACCTGATTTCCTAATGTGCTATTAATCATCACTGTTCCTTAATCATTCATCTTCTAAGTAAGTGTAGCCGTACAACCCACTTTCAAATTCGTTTACAAAATCTTTTTGTAGCTCATCGCTAAGTCCGGTGCCTTTAACTTGCTCAATAAAGCTTTCTAGCAACACTTCAGGGACCAACTTCACGTATTGCAGCATATCAGCCACAGAGTCGCCTTCTTCGCTTTGCAAGTAACGCATACTACCTTGGCTATCGACCCATACATCAATGGCAGCGGTATCGCCAAACAAGTTGTGCATGTTGCCTAAAATCTCTTGGTACGCCCCAATCATGAAAAAGCCAATCATCGGCGGATTTTCTGGATCATATGCTGGCATTGGCATGGTGGTTTCGACCCCATCGCCGTCAACATAATGATCAATAATCCCGTCAGAGTCACAGGTAATATCCAGTAATACAGCGCGTCTATCTAGTGGCTTGTCTAAGCCTTCAATCGGCAAAACAGGGAAAACTTGGTCAATTCCCCAAGCATCAGGAAGCGATTGGAATAGCGAGAAGTTCACATAGAATTTATCCGCCATACGCTCTTGCAGCTCATCGATAATTGGACGGTGAGCGCGATTACTTGGGTCTAAATCTTGCTGAATACGGCGACAGATATTCAAGTATAGCTCTTCTGCCCATGCGCGCTGTGTTAAGTCCAATACACCATGTGCATACTGAGTATGTGCTTCTTGCAGGTCAAACTGACTATCATGCAGCCATTCACGTAAAGAGCGGCTGTTACCTTGATGCTGCATGGATTCCCACGTTTCCCATAACGAGACCAGTGAACGCGGAGCATCCTCACTAGGTGGTGTGGTTTTCGTAAATTCGTTACGCTCAACACCAATGACGTTAGAGACTAAAACCGTATGGTGAGCCGTTAACGCACGACCAGATTCGGTGATTACGGTTGGATGAGGCAAGTTAAACTCTTCACACGCATCACCAATCGCCCAAATGACATTATTCGCGTATTCGTTCAGACCATAGTTAACCGAGCAATCAGACTGGGAGCGGGTCCCTTCATAATCAACGCCTAAGCCACCACCCACGTCAAAACATTGAATGTTGACACCCAATTGGTGCAACTCGACGTAAAAACGTGCTGACTCACGAACACCTGTTGCGATATCACGAATATTCGCCATCTGTGAACCTAAATGGAAGTGCAGTAATTGCAGGCTATCCAAACGGTTCGCATTACGTAAAATCTCCACTAGTTGCAAAACTTGGGTCGCTGCCAATCCAAATTTGGATTTCTCACCACCACTGGCTTGCCACTTGCCTGAGCCTTGGGACGCCAAACGGGCGCGCACGCCTAAACGAGGCGTCACTTCCAGCTTTTTCGCTTCCTCTAGCACCATCTCGATCTCAGACATTTTTTCGATAACCAGATACACTTTGTGACCCAGTTTTTCGCCAATTAAGGCGAGACGAATATATTCGCGATCTTTATAGCCATTACACACAATCACGGTGCGAGTACGACCCGCGTTGGCTAACACGGCCATTAACTCTGCTTTTGAACCTGCTTCTAACCCTAAAGGCTCACCCGAATTCACTAATGATTCAATGACTCGGCGCTGTTGGTTAACTTTAATGGGGTAGACTAAGAAATAGTCACCTTTATAACCATAAGATTCCCGCGCACGTTTAAATGCTGCGTTAATAGAGCGCAAACGGTGCTGCAAAATTTGAGGGAAACAGAACAGCGCAGGTAAGCGTAAGTGCTCCTGCTCTTCTTTAACTTGGTAAACTAATTCAGCTAAATCAACAAAAGTGTCAGGGTTTTCAGGATTTGGGCAAACACAGACATTTCCGCGCTCATTCACCTGATAGTAACCACCGCCCCAATACGCAACATTATAAGTTTGGCGCATCTTGCGAGCGATATTATCATTCATAATAAACTCCTAGTATGGAGGGGTGAGTGATGCGTTCTCCTTCCAGACAAGCTCCCACCAAAGGCATGGTGCGACTGGGCAGTAATGTCAGGGAAACAGCGATACTCAGATTGTAATTAAAAGTGCTTAGAACGTCTAAACGGTGACAATATACATCCACAAACCTAGCAGATTACTGACTAAGTATTAAGGATCTATGATAGGTATGACGGTAACTTCGTGACGAAGTAAACAAAGACAGGAAAGTAAAAGCCAATGTCACACGGCGATCCGCGTACGACGGTTGGATACTGTTATTCAGTAGATTATGGATCATCGCCCATTAACCCCCAATATAACTGTTTTCCCCTTGGGAATTTTAATCATCTATTAAAATTCAATCGGTTATAAACATTCCTGATAGAAAGCAGACTCATGGCTGACCTGCTGGTATATAGCGAGAAATAACAACCATCCGCTACGGTCGCAGTTTATACCTCGAATAGCCCTAAAATGCAAAAGCAAATTATCTAAAATTTCACATTCACGATAAAACTAACTGAATTAGCCATTTATGCGCTTATCATTTTAGGCTGAAAAACAGGTAGAAATTATTCATTGAAAAGTCTAGAATAGCCGTCTAGATGTTAAAACATCCAACTATAATGTTCTTTGAATTCTTAAGGTATTAATCTCATGTCTACACACCTCTTTACTTCTGAGTCCGTATCAGAAGGGCATCCTGATAAAATTGCTGACCAAATTTCTGATGCGGTCCTTGATGCTATTCTTGAACAAGACCCAAAAGCGCGCGTAGCTTGCGAAACCTATGTCAAAACCGGCATGGTCATGGTTGGTGGTGAAATCACGACCAGTGCATGGGTCGATATTGAAGAAATTACGCGTAAAACCGTTCGTGAAATCGGTTATACCAGTTCAGACATGGGCTTTGATGCCAACTCTTGCGCAGTATTAAGCGCAATTGGTAAACAATCACCAGACATCAACCAAGGTGTTGACCGTGCAGATCCTTTAGAACAAGGCGCTGGCGACCAAGGTCTAATGTTTGGCTATGCAACTAACGAAACTGACGTATTGATGCCTGCACCGGTGACTTATGCACACCGTTTAGTGCAGCGCCAAGCTGAAGTTCGTAAAAATGGCACACTGCCATGGTTACGCCCAGATGCGAAAAGCCAAGTCACCTTCCAATACGATGACAACAAAATTGTCGGTATTGACGCGGTAGTTCTGTCCACACAGCACTCAGAAGATATTGACCAAAAAGCTTTACACGAAGCGGTTATGGAAGAGATCATCAAGCCAGTTCTACCTGCTGAATGGTTATCTCCAGCGACTAAATACTTCATCAACCCAACAGGCCGTTTCGTTATCGGCGGACCAATGGGTGACTGCGGTTTAACCGGTCGTAAAATTATTGTTGATACCTACGGCGGTATGGCTCGTCACGGTGGTGGGGCATTCTCTGGTAAAGATCCATCAAAAGTTGACCGTTCTGCTGCGTATGCGGCGCGTTATGTAGCAAAAAACATCGTGGCAGCTGGCTTAGCTGACCGTTGTGAGATTCAAGTTTCTTACGCTATCGGTGTTGCAGAGCCAACGTCTATCATGGTTGAAACATTCGGTACCGGTAAAGTTGACGAAGCACTGTTAGTAAAATTAGTCCGTGAATTCTTTGACTTACGTCCTTACGGTCTAATTCAAATGCTGGATCTGTTACACCCAATGTACCAACAAACGGCTTCTTACGGTCACTTTGGTCGTCCACAATTCCCATGGGAAAAAACCGACAAAGCGGCACAACTGCGCGAAGCTGCAGGTCTGTAATCTCCGCTAACGTCTCTGACGATTAGCAAAAAACCCATCATTATGATGGGTTTTTTTATATCTGTAATGTATAACCACCTCGATGAATCAAATAACCTTTCCACTTGCTTCATATTTTGTGTTGGATAAACAGGTTAGTTGCCCCAGAGCCATGATTATTTTTCAGTACGCTGAAATAGTTGGAAAATGGCCATTCCCGCTATCATCGCCAGCGTAAACAAAATACCTTGAGTCAGTCCCATACCCGTTAATAAAATGGCAGGTCCTGGGCAAATCCCCCCAAGTCCCCAACCTAAGCCAAACAATGCACTACCAATAAGTAACTTCTTATCAATAAGCTTGCTGGTTGGGATCTGCAATGGACAATTTAACACACTGGATTTGCGCTTTTTCACGAACTGGTACCCAATAGCACTGATGACCATGGCAACGACCATCGTCACTAATAGCGATGGATCCCAATTGCCAGTGATATCCAAGAAAGCCAGAATCTTAGCAGGGTTCCCCATACCAGCCAGTAGCAACCCCAATCCAAATAAAATTCCAGAGACTAACGCAACGATGATTGGCATTGAATTACCCTCTTAAACCAAAATGATTAATGACGGCAACCGTGATAAATGCCACCAGCATGAAAATAACGACCGCAATAATGGAGCGGCGGGAAAACCTCGCCATACCGCAAATACCGTGGCCGCTAGTACATCCACCGCCGAGTCGAGTACCAAATCCTACTAACAGCCCAGCGGCAATGAGTAACGGCGTGCTGGTGGTAATCGTAACTTCAGGTGCATACACAAAGGCAGTAAACAGTAGCGGTGCCACTAAGATACCGACAATAAAAGCGAGCTTCCAAGCCGTATCCCCTTTCACGGGCTTAAGAACCCCCGCTAATATCCCGCTGATCCCTGCAATCCGACCATTTAAAATCAGTAATATTGCTGCCGCTAAACCAATTAAAATACCGCCAATCGCCGCTGACCATGGCGTGAAATTGACCCAATCAATCGTCATATTAATTCCCCTTCACAGGACAATAAAGTTGGTACAAAGTATTGAGTAAGATAAACAATTTCTCATCTGCAATAGAATAATAAATGCGTTTACCTTCGCGACGAGTCACTACCAATTCCTCGTTTCTTAACACGGTTAACTGCTGTGACAATGTGGGCTGTTGAATACCGAGTGATGCTTCTAAATCACTCACACACGCTTCACCTTGGGTTAATTGGCATAGCAATAACAGTCTATCTGGATTCCCCAGTGTTTTTAATAATGACGCCGTTTGCGTTGCCGCTTGAGTCATTGCTAAAAGCAGCTGTTCTGAGTTGGGTTGTTCACTCTTTTGCATCTTCGTGTCCTAGCTACTTACTTACAGATATCATTATATTTAATAATAATATATTAATTTATATATTTATTGTCAATTATCACTTGTGAGAACTATATGGCTTCACGTATTCTTGACCACATGAAAACGATCAGAGTCCCCATCATGCTCCAGCAGCGAGTGATGAAAACCTTGCGTGAAAAACTCACGTTAGCAGAGCAAAAACTGGAGCAAACATTTCCAGAGCCCGTCATCAACTATAAGCAACGTGGTACCACTGCTGGCAGTGCCTATCTCAAAGATTGGGAAATTCGCGTTAATCCAACGCTGTTAATTGAAAATCCAGATAATTTCGTGGATGAAGTCATCCCCCATGAACTCGCTCACTTACTGGTTTACCGGGTTTTTGGTCGAAAAGGGGTAGCTCCCCATGGCAATGAATGGAAATGGATGATGCAAAATGTTTTAGGCGTAACCCCGAAACGGACTCATAACTTTGCGGTCACTAGCGTCAAAAGCCGAACATTCCGTTATCTTTGTGGCTGCGACACCATTCACGAGTTGACCATCAGAAGGCATAACAAAGTTGAGCGTGGGGAAAATCAATATTTATGTCGAAAGTGCGGGGAAATTCTTAAGCGAGAGATTGCGTCAGCGGCAGAGAGCTAATTCCCTGCCGCATCAAGAGGTTGGTCCGAACTTAGGCGAACTCCGTCATCACCAATTTAGCGATTTCAAAGTAAATAATTAAGCCAGTCCCATCAATAAATGTTGCAATAAACGGCGCAGAAACTACCGCTGGGTCAACTTTTAATTTTTTCAGAACCATTGGAATAATGGAAGAAACAATCGCACTCCACACGGTGATTGCCACAATCGTTAAACTGACCACGATAGTCACTTCATGACCCACACCTAAAATCCAAGCACGAATTAACGCAGCTGCACCTATAGTAATGGCTACTAAGAACGACGTTGAAACTTCTTTTTTCAGTACCGCGCCGAGGTTACGTAAACTCACTTCGCCCAATGCCATCGCTCTGACAAGGGTCGAGGTGATCTGTGTTCCACTGTTACCACCGGTTCCAATCAATAATGGAATAAAGAATGCCAATGAAATTGCCGCCTCAAGCTGCTCTTCAAATGCTTTAAGTACCGTTCCAGTGTACGCTTCCGCGACAAACAGCATCAGTAACCACACAACACGCTTACGCCACAGAGTGACTGGGCTAGTGGTTAAGTAAGGCTCTTCTAATGGTGTAGTCGCACCCTGCAATTGTGCATCGAGGGTATTTTCATCTTCAATTAATTCAGCGATATCTTGAGGACGTAATACCCCCATCAACTTACCAAACTGAACAACGGGGATCATATCCAAACCACTATGATTAATTAAATCATAAACGTCGTGACGTGATTGTTCAGGAGAAACAGAGAAATAATTGTGGCGCATAATGTCCGACACTAATAAATCTTCTGATGCGGCAAGTAATGATTTAACGGACAAAATTCCATTTAAATAGTTTTCACTATCTACGACAAATAAATACGTTGGAATTTGTTCGCCATCGAGGTGTTCAATAAGGCTTTTCTTCACACATGCCACAGAGTCTGCAACCGAAACAGGCAAATAAGATTGGCTCATATATGCGTGAACAGTTGAATCATCAATTTTAGTGGGTTGTGTTTGATTAGACTTTTGACGTGCGTCTTTCATTGCGGACTGTGCAATTGCTACTGCACCCGCTTTGTTCTGGGTAGAGAATGTCATTTTTTTGGTCCCTATTACTGTTGTTTACTCAAACAGTACTCACATAGGGGCGAAACCAGATGAGAGAATGCGTTTGCTATCTCTTCGTCTCGGTTTTAGCACTATACAACGTATCCTGCATAAAGCAGGAAGTTACATGGGGATATACCTTCGGTCGATATATCCTGTCCTAATCTTGGGCGTCTCTCGACGTCGTCAGATCAGTAACCTATGTTTGTATAGGAGCCTCGCCTAACGAGATACTGCACTTTGGATGCGGCGCGAATTATACCCACTGAATGCTTAATTTCCACCCTTTTACTGTGCTCTTTTTTTAATAGCCTCCCCTTGTTTAAGTTTTGTTTAAGTTAATGTGTATCAAGAATTCAGCGTGTAACCATTTGTAACTTTAATGGGAAATTATATTATTCATAATATATAAAGTGATAATAACGTAATGAATTATCGGCTTATTTTTAATTATATTTCGAAACGCAAACAAGCCGATTAATAAACAAAAAAGTCGATTAATAAACAAAAAAGCCACCTTATTTATATTTAAAATAAGGTGGCAATGAATGAGGCATTCTCAAAATGATATTATCGAAAACTCATTAAGCGATTTCTGTGTCGCCCTGTAATTGACAACTGCACGCTAAAACATATCCATTAGCAATTTCGTCTGCCGTTAATGTCATCGTACTACTGGTTGTATAATTACCTGAGAGTACTTTGGTTTTACAGCTACCGCATACACCAGCACGGCATGCTGCGATCACCGGCTGTTTGTTTTGCTCTAGTGCCGACAATAATGACGTTCCGACTGGGACGCTAAAATTGACTAAACGATGACGAATTTTTAAGTTAAGCACCTCTTCACTTACCGCTTCATCACCGCCAGTGGTAAAACGTTCCATAAAGAAATGTTCCACTGGCACACCTAATGCTTTGGAAAACTGCTGAACATTTTTCATATAAGGAACGGGTCCACAGGTCATCACCACTCGCTCATGAATATCCGGCACTAACTCCAGCAATTTCTCTTGGCTTAAGCGACCTTGTGCAACTCCCCCGTTATCCGGTGTTTCCGGCATGATGCAAAGCTGTAAACGCTGAGGATATTGTTGAACCAATTTTTGCCATTCATTCGCAAAGATAACCTGCTTTTCATCACGAACATTAAACAGCACTTTGACATTTGTTTCTGGTCGATTCGCCATCAACCAGCGGGTCATCGACATAATCGGAGTGACACCGCAACCTGCCGCCAGCATTAAGTATTGGTTGCTTTGCACATTTGCACAGGTAAATTCACCTTGCGCCTCAGATAACCACAGGTAATCCCCTGGTTTCACTTCCCCCGTCAGCCAACAAGAGCCTGCACCCTCGTCTAATCGCCTCACGGTAATGGAGATAAAACGGCTTTGTCCCGGAGATGAAGACAAGGTATAAGCGCGCATGACTTCATCACTGTTTTTGATACTCACGAGCGCATATTGCCCCGGTTCGTATTGGTAAAAATCATGATTAATTAAGTTAATAGTCCAAACATCAGAGGTTTCTTGCACAATTGAGTGAATTTGCATTCTGTTTGGACATAAGCTTGTTGGCATGGTCATGAGTGACTCCTTGCAAGGAGGAAGCCCCTTCCTCCTTGGTTTCCTTCCGTTTTATGCAGGCAGAATTTCCGCCAAATCTTGTTCAACCGTGGTAATGCTGCGCATACCAAATTTTTCATTCAGAATATTCAGCAAGTTTTCAGTTAAGAAGCCTGGCGCGGTTGGTCCGGTATAAATATTTTTCACCCCCAAAGCCAGCAAGGTTAACAAAATAACAATCGCTTTTTGCTCGAACCAAGAAAGGATCAGGCTTAGAGGTAAATCATTCACACCACAACCTAATTTCTCTGCTAGGTTCACCGCTAACATAATGGCGGAATAAGCATCGTTACATTGACCCACATCCAGCAAGCGTGGTAAGCCTTCTAAGGTACCGAAATCCAGTTTATTGAAGCGGTATTTACCACATGCCAATGTCAAGATGAGGCAGTCTTTTGGTACGCTACGTGCGAAATCTGTGTAGTAACTGCGCTCACCACGGCTACCATCACAGCCGCCGACTAAGAATACATGACGCAGTTTTTTCTGAGCCACTAAGTCAATCACTGCATCTGCGGCGCCAAGTAATGTCTGACGACCAAAACCAACAGTAATTTTGTGTTCAATTTCTGTGTATGGGAAACCTGACATTTGCTGAGCTTGAGCAATCATGTCAGCAAAACTGTCTCCTGTGATGTGTTTGACACCCGGCCAGCCCACAATACTGCGAGTCCAAATACGGTCTTTATATTCACCAACATCAGGGTCGATAATACAGTTAGAGGTCATTAATACAGGACCTGGGAATTTGGCGAATTCCACTTGTTGATTTTGCCAACCGCTGCCGTAGTTACCGACTAAGTGTGAATATTTTTTCAGTTCAGGATAACCGTGAGCAGGTAACATTTCACCATGGGTGTAAATGTTGACGCCGGTTCCTTCAGTTTGTTCTAACAGCATTTTTAAATCTTTCAGGTCATGACCTGAAATCAAAATACATTTACCTGCTACAGGGCGTACATTCACTTCAGTTGGCACCGGATGACCAAACTCGCTAGTCTCACCTGCATCCAAAATTTCCATGATTTTGAAGTTCATCACGCCGATAGCCATCGCATTATCAAGCAGCTCATTCATGTCTGCGGGTAACGTTCCTAACCACGCCATTATTTCATGGTATTGGGCATAAATTTGATTATCAAATTGCCCCAGAACGTGAGCATGTTCCATATACGCCGCTGCCCCTTTTAGACCATACAGGCACAGCATTCGTAAACCATGAATATCATCACCAATTTGGGCTTTATCAATATCTAATGCAAATTGTGCCGCTTGTTGTTGCAGTGATTGAATATCTTGCCCTGCTAGTTGCAGGTTAATCAGTGGGTGATTAAATGCCACTGCGCTATTCACAGATAGGCAGTGTTTGACTAATTTATCGCGCAGATAAATCGCTTCACGGGCATAACCGATAATACGTTCAGAATCGAAATTCACGTTAGTTAAGGTCGAGAAAAAGGCACGCGGAGCAAAACTGTCCACATCATGATCGATAATGCCCAATTCACGCGCTACCACTGCACTTGCAGATAGGCTTTGCAGTACCGCGACTAATAAATCTTGCAAGTCTGAAGTTTCAGCGGTTTTTCCGCACATACCTTGCGAATAAGCGCAACCATTGGTTGCTGGAGTTCTAATTGTTTGTTCACATTGCACACAATACATGGAGAAAACCTCTTAAGTTGTATTTCATATACAACATTAAGATTACCCCTTTTATTTAAATAAAAAAGTGCCTTGAGATCCTATCTAACGGTTTGTTGATCTACATTAAGCTTTACTGTAAATAAGAATTATTCAATAGCGTACAATTATCCGTTCTACCTACCCAACTGCATTTTTCACTGGGGTTTCAAAACAGTATTGCTATACTATGAACAATTGTTTTTGTGTATAAGTTACTATTCATAAGTTATTGTTGTTAAATCATTTTAAGAGAATCAAAAAGCGATGATGCAGGCTAATTCGACTCCAAAATCAGACAACAAAACCCATTTTAGTTTTTTACGCCACTTAAAAGAATCTGATAAAACACCACTCAAAGTGCTTGTTTTAGCAGCTATTATTGGTGCTGTCGTTGGACTGATTGGTTCCCTATTTATGCTGGGTACGGAGTGGGTCAGTCATATTCGAGTCTCTTCCGTCAATCAGTATGTCACCAATAAATGGTTGATAATCCCCGCCATGTTCGTTGCCTCCGCGCTGTTAGCTATGCTCGGCTATTATTTGGTCAAGCGCTTTTCCCCAGAATCGGGTGGCTCAGGGATCCCTGAAATCGAAGGGGCATTGCAAGATTTACGTCCGGTACGATGGTGGCGAGTAATCCCCGTTAAATTTATCGGGGGATTGGGTACACTGGGTTCAGGCATGGTCCTTGGACGTGAAGGTCCTACCGTGCAACTCGGGGCGAACATTAGCCAAATGTTTTATGATTTATTTCGCCTTAAAGATAATGAATCTCGTCATACATTATTGGCGGCTGGTGCCGCTGCGGGTCTTTCCACCGCATTTAATGCGCCATTAGCTGGAATATTATTTATCATTGAAGAGATGCGCCCGCAGTTTAAATACAGCTTAATTTCCATCAAAGCGGTGTTTATTGGTGCAGTGACTGCCACCATCGTTTATCGGTTGATTAATGGCGAAGCCGCCGTACTGAATATTGGTCAATTCTCAGCAGCCCCAATGGAAACACTGTGGTTATATCTGATTTTGGGCATGCTATTTGGTGTCGTAGGAATTGCCTTTAACCGCTTCTTGCTCTATCTACAAAGCCGGTTTTTAGCGTTTTATCAAAACAAAATCTCACGATTTGTCCTGATGGGTGGACTGATTGGTGGCAGCTGTGGTGCTATCGGTGTATTTGCACCTGAAGTTGTGGGTGGTGGTTATAGCGTTATCCATCAAATGGTGGCTAATAGCTTCACAATCACCCTACTAATGGTGTTTTTTGCGCTGAGATTTTTAACCTCAACAATCAGCTTTAGCTCTGGCGCGCCGGGAGGGATTTTCTCACCATTATTAGCGCTTGGTACACTATTTGGTGGAATTTATGGTTACGCGGCACTTGAACTATTCCCTAACTATTCTATCGAAGTGGGTACTTTTGCGATTGCAGGGATGGGCGCGCTATTTGCCGCCACCGTACGTGCGCCATTGACGGGCATTGTATTAGTCTTAGAAATGACCAGTAACTATCAACTTATCTTACCCATGATTATCACCTGTATTGGTGCCACGATGGTAGCGCAATTCCTTGGCGGTCGCCCTCTTTATTCTGTCCTACTGGAAAAGACATTAGAGCGCAGTGAAAAACAAGCTACCGCCTCAAATGCCTAAAGCAGATGTCAAAATGGGTTGCCTAAGCAACCCATTTTATCTTCAATCAATGACTATTTTTTCTTGGCAATCAGCGTTGCAAAGTTCAGTTTGATTCGGTTACCTTGCGCATCCGTTCTATGCAGATGACCTGGGTTTTCATTGTATTTTAAAATTTCCCAGTCTTGATAATACTGCTGCAATTCACCCGGTTTTAAGAAGCACGTGAATGGCACCCTATCCAGTGGTGCATCTGGCGTTTCTACCGCACATACCACGATGTTAATTCCGCCAGATAGCGTGTGTGATTGCATATCAGCCACAATATCAGCGATTTTGTCCCGTTGCAGGAACATCAACACCACCGTCGAAATAATCAGGTCATAATCACCTTGGATTTGGTGAGTATTAATGTCATATAAGGCGGTATGGATATTTTCAATACCCGATTGCTGTTTAACCGTTTCAATAGCTTGAATATGATTTTGGTTAATATCAACGGCGGTAACATCATAGCCTTGCTGAGCAAGGTAGAAACTATTGCGACCACGACCAGAGCCTAAATCCAAAACCTTACAAGGTTTAGCCAAGTTATTCTCACAAAGATAACGAACTTCTGAATGCGGGATACTGAGGTCATACTGCTTATAAAACGCGATTTCAGGTCGGCATAAAAAAGAGAGCTGGCAACGTACATCATCACTACAATCAGCAATACGATGCCAGACTTGCGGCTGGATCACTGGAGGCTGATTTTGTGTATCGAATGTAAATTTCTGCTCACTACCATCGTCACCAAAAATAATGAAATCGAGGGAACCTTGTAACACCTTCAATTGAGCGAACGTATCTTCTTTGGTGTTATGGCGGTCTTGAAACATTAATGGAATAGAAGCCTTGTCCCAAACAGGCATCGTTTTGTAGCACACTAAATCAGTCATGGAATCACCCTTAAGTTGCATTTTAAATACATCTTATGACGTTGAATTGAATAGTGCAACGTTTTCATGAATTGAAAAATGATGAATTGATATGTATCAACCCCCTGACATTCAGGAGGTTGATACCAAGATGTTAATAACCCAACTGTGCTGCACTCAACCCTAAAAATTCAAACGGTTTAGCATCAACATATTGCGCCGTCGCATCTCCTGAATAGATATGGCTTTGCTCTTCACCTAACTCTAATTTTTTCACTTTTCCAGTATCGCTGGAAAAATCAATTTTCTTTAAATCTGTCCAAAAGATATTCGGTGTTAATGCAGATTCGAAGAAGTAAAGTTGACGCTTATGGTCAACCAAAGTACGCCAACGAGTTGAAGAGATCTCTGGGGATTGCTCTGAACTTAGACCATAAGGAACTGAAACATTGCGGATCACCCCAAACACACTCGCAACCGCTTTATTCGGTGTGGTTTTTTGTGGAATCGCATTGATATAGAACTGTGCTCGAGCAAAACGATCCGCTGAGCGGTTCGTTCCAGGTAACATCACCGTTCCACCAATCCCTTGCCAGTATTCTTGCATCGCTAGCTGTTTATCATAGGTTGGTGAGTTTGTCATAACTTGGTATTTACGACTATGGTGAATAACTTGTTTGCCATCAATGTATTCGATGATCGCACTGTCGCCACTGGCATCCGAAAGGGATAAATGCAGTGTTGCTAAGCGATTTTGTCCCGGCACTTTATCCGTGGCGACAATCAATGGTGTTTTTTCTAATGCGGCAACGGCTTCCTCGACAGTGGCATAATTATCCAACATATATTGTGCCCACAGTGAAATAGAGAGTGCAGGCTTTTTATTGTCGAGCTCTGGATATTTAGATTCAGCCAACCACAACAAGTTAGCGACTAACCCTTTCTCGTTGATGCCATCTGTTGTCGAAATATCGTAACCTGAGGCAATCACGCTGCCATATTTGGATTTCCATTTGAGTGATTGAGGTCCTGCCACGCCATTTCGTTCCATGCCACGTGGGAAAATCCATAAATTGGTACCGATATCGTATTTCCAATCCATGGTTCTGCCAGTCATGATCTGCTGGTCTTCCCCGAGATAAACAACTCGAGTACAAGCCTGAGAAACCATGGCTGGAACATAGATTGCGGCGATGGTTAAGAGCGTA
Source organism: Providencia sp. PROV208 (assembly GCF_028479465.1). Classification (NCBI taxonomy): domain Bacteria; kingdom Pseudomonadati; phylum Pseudomonadota; class Gammaproteobacteria; order Enterobacterales; family Morganellaceae; genus Providencia; species Providencia sp. PROV208. The sequence continues at coordinate 105,640 of NZ_JAMPNS010000011.1, forward strand.
ACAATGCTTTTCTTCACAAATCGCATCTTGCCTCCAAATGGTATTAAATTGATAGCGTAGCTAAGCCACACAAATGATAGACCACGCGAATAAAAATCCGACATTGATTTATGCAGTATATCGCTTTAGGGGTGCTATTTGAGCATAGATATTGCAACAAAATGCAACAAGGATTAACACCCTATACCAAACTCGATGAGTTTTACAGTGTGTTAATCCTATCAGTAATTCATTGCAGAGGTAGTTAGTAACTATTTTTTCGCAGGAGAGAACCAAGAACGCAATAATGCCGCTTTAGTCTGAGTGTCTGGAATGCTCAATGCCGAGTCATATAGACTGATCGAGATTTGGCATACTGTGGCTGGCGATTTTTTCCCTGCATTCACATCAACCAACATCGAAACATCATTTCCATACTTGGCGGTTAACTCAGCCCTGAGAGCCCCCATCATTTGTTGGTATTTTTCTGGGGATAACGGTGCATGCTCCTTGCCTGCTTCACTGGAAATCAGTAATGCATTAATCGCACTGACTTGTTTTAGCAATACATCTTGGCTTTTCTGAGGAGGGATAATGTCTGCAGAATCTCTTAATTGCGGAAATAATGCGTCGTAACACATTTTCCCTGATGGATCTTGTTCTAACAATGACTTGATATTATCGTTTACTTTCGCAGTGAAGTTAATGACAGTTTCATCAGACGCGTAAGGCATACGCTCCACCACTAATTTCATTGATTGGCTGACAACTTGATCAAGCAGCTGACGACGCAAATCTTCATTCGCAGGATCGTATTGAGACATTAAATGCTCAAAATTCTGATAAGTCATCGGACTCAATTTTTTGATCGTCACTAAAATGGGCAGTTCTTTTTCAACTTGAGCAATTGCTTCGGAGTGAATTTCGCTATTACTTTCCGTCGATAGCACGTTATTGTCTTTACTTAACCAGTAAAAACCCAGCGCAAAAATAATAAAAATAATGCTAACGACTAGTGCGGTTTTGCGTGAACTATTTGTATTCAAAGTGACTCTGCCTTTTAACAATAAAACCAATACTCAACCTAAGCCTACCTGACATTGCTAACCACTAATAACTTTAGTCAGTGTAATAAGACTCAGCAATAAACTCATTACGATTATTTTAGACGTGGACGAGATAATATCGCTATAGGAATAGGCGTAAATATAGAGTAAAAGTTAGGTGTTTAGCACTACGAATCAAGTTAAAAACAAAAAACCGCAGATGCCTATTTAAACATCTACGGTTTAAGAAGTTGATAACAGTGACTCAAAAAAATGAATTACTTAACTTGAACACCTTCAACAGACAGCATTAATTCAACTTCTTGAGATTTTGGACCTAAGTCAGATTTGATATTAAACTCTTTCAGTTTAATGTTTCCTTTCGCTTCAAAACCTGCACGGTAACCACCCCAAGGGTCTTTACCTTCACCCGTTAATTTTGCATCCAATGTGATGGGTTTTGTCACACCATTTAATGTGAAATCCCCTGTCACGAGGTATTTATCACCCTCTTTTTTCACTGCAGTCGAAACAAACTTCGCTTCTGGGAATTTAGCGGCGTTTAAGAAATCAGGGCTACGTAAGTGCTTATCACGCTCTGCGTGGTTGGTATCAATGCTACCAGTTTTGATGGTCACTTCTACTTTATCTTTCGCTGGATCTTTGGCGTCATAGGTAAAGTTACCATCGAAATCTTTAAAGCTACCGTATAACCAGCTGTAACCTAAGTGTTGGATACGGAACTCAATAAACCCGTGCTGCCCTTGTTTATCAAATTGGTAATTTTCTGCCAATGCAGATCCTGCTGATAATAGTAAAGTACCCGCAGCAAGACCTAAAATAGATTTCTTCAACATAACTCTCTCCACGTTATTTATCGGGATTAAAACCCAACATTCTTTTTAAAGTAATATCACCATCTAAGAAATGGTGTTTTAAAGCTGCAAATGCATGCAGAATAGATAACAAAACAACAGCCCAAGCTAAATAAAGGTGAATTTCACCCGCGGTATCAGCCTGTTCTGCTGCGCCTGTAAATAATGCAGGCACATCAAACCAGCCAAATACACTTATTGCTTGTCCATCTGCGGTTGAAATTAAATAACCGCTGATCAAAATCGAGAATAAAATAATATAAATTAAAAGCTGAACCGTAATTGAAGCAAATTTAGTTAATTTACTATAACTTGCTAACGGTTTAGGTGGCGGAGAAATGAATCGCCAAACCACACGAAAAAGCATAATAAAGAATAGCAACATTCCTATGCTTTTATGTATTTCAGGGGCTTGATGGTACCAGGTATCATAGTAACCTAGAGACACCATCCATAAGCCTAATGCAAACATTCCATATACGACAATTGCGACCAACCAATGAATGAGCAGCGACAGATGCCCATAACGCGTGGTGTTATTCTTCCATTGCATAATTTAAAAACCATATAGTTTTAAAGGTAATTACTTGTTTTACCAAGTAGGAATAATCATAAGGTTAATCAGGCTTTATTCCTATCCCAAAGTTAAACAAATATTTTGTCGAAGATATTCAAATAGTATCACCATCATTATGAAATAATAGATGAATTCTATTTTTCTTATTACAAGCGTAAAGCTTTAATAAAGAATCTTCTATTTATGTAAATACATGCCCATAATAAATTTTCTAATTTTTTAATCTGTTGATTCTTTATAGCGCATCTTAATATGATAGATGAATTTGTTATAAATATAGTCCAGCCTTTCTAAAATAAGTAGGCGATTTTTTCTTTTTATGAATAAATCACATTAATCCTTCCCAATCATGATTAAATTGATAATCTATTTATCGGTTACTTATCCATCACTTTAAGAGGCTGACGTATGTATACACTCTGGATTGCTAACAAAAATTACTCTTCATGGTCCTTAAGACCGTGGATCTTATTAAAAGCATTGCAGATCCCTTTTGAAGAAAATCTCTGTTTCTTCGAAAACGGCAAAAGTAGCCACGAAAAATTTCGTCGTTTCTCCCCTTCTGGATTAGTTCCTTGCCTCATCGATGGCGACAAAACTGTTTGGGATTCTCTTGCTATTTGTGAATATGTTGCTGAAGATTTCCCCCAAGTTTGGCCAACAGAAAAATCAGCAAGAGCATGGGCTCGCTGTGCTAGTGCAGAGATGCATTCAGGGTTTACAGCGTTACGCCAACAATGTCCTATGGACGTCATTCGAAATGAACCACTTCCTGAAATTTCCCATGACTTACAAGGAAATCTCAATCGCCTTCAGCAATTATGGAAAGAAGGATTTGATACATTTGGTGGACCGTGGTTAGCAGGAAAGAATTTTACCGCAGTGGATGCATTTTTCGCCCCGATCGCTTTTCGGATCCAGAGTTACCAACTTCCTGTGAATTCACAGACTCAGCAATGGGTCGAACGTATTCTTGCATTACCCGCGATGCAAGCGTGGAAACAATCTGCAGAATTAGAGCCTCACATCCAGCACTAACGTTTTTAATAGGGTTATCACTAACCCTATTAAACCACTAGTTTTACTTGTGTCTTTTTGATTACTAAAAAAACACCTGCACGAGCATCAAAATTAATTTTCGAACAAATAGAACAAAAACAAACCTATAATGTGCTCTTTTCTCCACAACTTGACTATAAATTGTCATCCCATGGATCTGCGGTCATCACATCCCCTGTCGGAGTATGGAGTGTCACCTGATCATTTTTAAACCATTCGGCTAAAGAGAATCCGCCTTTAGGCGTTTCTACATGAATATCAATAGGACAATAAGGTGTATTCGCTTTGATGGCAAACTGCGCAAAGTCTTCTTTTTGCTGCCGTGTTGGGCAGCGGATCACCACATCAAGGTCACAATCCGCCAGCATGCTTTGAATGTCCGTCGCCAACGTGTAAGCACAGCTACCCGTCACTCCCCATTTCCAAGGCCAATTATGCTGTGAAATAAGGAGTAAAACTTGAATAGGGGGCAAAGCAATAAACATCGAACGCTGTAGTTCAATTGAATTTGAAACGAGAGATTCCACATTCATAATGTGAGTAATCGCAGATTTTGAGATTTGAGTAGTAACCCGTTGATGAGGTTTAATACCTCGGATAGCAACCGTGAGTTGGTTATTATCTGCTTTTTCTCGGTACACAATAAGGGGTAGCTTACTATTCCACTGTGTTTTAACCCATTCAGGTAAAGTATCAAGAGGGACATCGCTATTACTACCGACCCAAACAAAATCATGGGGATTAATTATTTGCATTTATTCTTCCTTATCATGACGACAATTGCTCTAGCACCCCGCTATTATGCATTTTTTCTGTTCGATGAATACAATCACTCACATTCAACAGGAATAATTGCACCATAAAGCAGGAAAAAAGATACGTTATTGACGGCTAACATTTGTCTTCACATAACGGTATGTTATCATCGAATACTCTTAATAATTAAAGAGTTAGACAACGAATTTTGAGCATCATAATATGAAGAAAATCCCTGCTATCCATGACGGTATTCTGTTCAGTAGCTGCTTAGTTTTAAGTGCCCTTACTGCACTCGCTCTGATCGATGTTCAAGCCGCAATGTGGGCCGCCTTTTCGACGCTCTATTCATTCAACTTATTTAATGCAGCCAAAGAGTATAAAAATTATCTTTATACTGCATTTTGGTTATGCATGATTTTAGTTGCTATCTATATTGGTGATACCTTGCGCTTGGGAACGGGCTTTTACATTTATCTGGCTATTTTCTCATTCATTTATTATCAGCTTTATGGCACAGACCCCATCATGGATTTAACGATGAAATTCATGATTATTATGTCCACAATTGGTACTATTCTGCCTGAAATATCGAAAAGCCTAACCCTGGGCTTTTTAATTGGCAGTGGCGTAACCCTGATTACTTACTATGTACTCAGCCATAAAATGACTCGTCACTCCATTATTACGCCACTGGTTGTAGAAAAAAATCTATTCACACTACGCAAAAATATTATTCCGCGATCAATGACCTATGCAATCGGCTTGCTATTATCTTTAGCTCTCCCTCGTATGATTGACTTAGGACATTTCTATTGGACATTGCTAACCTTTGTTTTTGTATTACACCCTAAGTCTGAAAGTATCGTGCGTATCACATTCCAACGTGTGGCTGGCAGCTTAATTTCCGTGTTGTTCCTATTTCTCTTATTTAATACGCCGTTGATGCCGTATATCGGACTCATTGCTATTTTAGTCTTCGCATTTTTACTCCCGATGAGTTTCCATCACGGCTATACCTTTATGACTTTTGTTGTCACCAGCTTAATTCTTTCGGTACTCGAGCAAGTGGTTTATTGGCGTCATCCCGCCTACACCTTATTATTTGATCGCGTTCTAGAAACCGCTCTTGGTGGTGCTATCGCTATTATCACCAGTATTATTTTGAAATTATTTAGAGAAAAAAGCCCTGAAAGCTAGCGCTACTTGGAGTTATAACGCTCACTCTCTAGGCTTTATTTATACCTAGCCCTACCTCACCATGGTAATGGTACATTCTCCCCATTTGCGTGCTCACCGTAATACAAAGACGGTAAAAAGCGAGACAAGTAGGTAAATTCGTTATAGCAATGGCGCATCAGCTCTAGCCCTATGTCGTCGGATAACTGTGTTCTTGGGTCGCTAAGAGATGCCCCCAATAAGAAACGACTACGTAATACACAACCAAATGCAGTGTCGCGGACTAAGTGCATCATTTTTCCATCAATAGGATAACCTTGCGAGTCCATTTCAACATGCTCACCAAAGCCAATGGAAGAACACACTGCGCCAGAAATATGTCCATCCTTAATTGCTTTTTCAAAAGCTGAAGCATCAAAAAAGTCGGTCGGCTCTCTAAATTTCAGTTTTGCTGCTACCGGTGGAATAGCGCCGAGAGATTCAACGGCGTGAATGGAAGCACCAATAAAGCTTTCCCCTTTTTTCCATTTTTCATCCCACCCATAATGGGCAACATGGTCATGAGGGTGCCACCATCGAATATGTTGTGTCGTCTCAAAAAAGGTAAACCACCATGCCAACATTCTTCCTTTGCAACCATGCAAATCTGTACGTACTGCCACGGTTAGTAAGCCATTTTCATCTCGTTCAATGCCCATTTCCATGCGTAAAGGATTAGGTAACAATAGCTGGTTAACATCACTTACTGCCCATGTTTGATTTGTCTTCATGATGATCTACCTATATTAATTTATTAGGAAACTTATTTTGTTTCCAAATTAGTTTTAAGCTAAAATGAAACAATGTCAAGCTAGATAGATAAGGTCAGCCATTTATGCCAAATAACACCGAGAGCAAACAAACGCGTGGTCGCCCAAGTGTTCCTGAGGCCATTCTTAAAGAAAAAATCATGAATGCGGCGCTAGATTCGCTACTCGAAGATGGATACCAACTAACCAGTATTGATAACGTGGCTAAGCGAGCAGGCGTCGCCAAAAAAACCATCTATCGATTTATTGAAAATCGCGAAGCGCTCGTAGAAAGAGTGGTTCTTAGCTGGACGGATAGCTTTGTCCCTCTCTTTGAACAAACCGCTACCACTCGGGATGAATTATTTCACTTGTTGCAAAATAACTTAGAACTCATTGGCAAAACCGTCCTTTCCCAAAAAGCCGTTGGACTATATCGCTTGTTGCAAACTGAATTCTTACATAAAGACGTGTTACTCGAAAAATATCAACAAAATGGAATTGAACGTAGTCGTCAATTACTGACTCAATGGTTAGCTCACCACGCTCAAGAAAAAATCATCGCACACCATGATTTTACGATTATCAGTGACCTTATCCTATCCATGGCTATTGCTGAACCATTGAGACAAATTTCGTTGGGGCTTTCCTCCGCAGGGTTAACTTCACCATTGAAGCAACGAATCCAGCATGTCATCGATTTTTGCCGCTCGATAACTTAGAGAAAAACAACCAAATAAATTTTCATGCTCTATACTTTCATTAACATTCATCAAGCCTGTTCAATGAAAAAGGCAGCTGGAGCGAAAAATGAAAATATCTATTCTTGGCGCTACGGGTTTTGTTGGTAAAGCATTGGTCTCGGAAGCATTAATGCGCCAACATCAAGTCACTGCGATTTCTCGCCACAGTAATCAGCTTCCACAACATGCTCATTTAATTGCTGAATCTGGCGATATCTTAGATGTGCCATGGCTAATATCTCGACTTAAAGGTCAAGATGCGGTGATCAGCGCATTTAATGGTGGTTGGAGTAATCCTAATCTGTACAGTGATACTGTTGCAGGCAATAATGCCATTTTAGAGGCTGTTAAAAAGGCAGGCGTAAAACGGTTTGTCGTGGTAGGTGGCGCGGGAAGCCTAGAAATTGCTCCTGGTGTCTTACTATTAGATTCACCTGATTTTCCTGCTAACATCCGACCTGGCGCTCAAGCAGTGAAAGAGTTTAAAACCACATTGGAATCTATTGATACGTTGGATTGGACCTTTGTTTCGCCTGCTGCAATGCTTGAAGCAGGTGCAAGAACAGAAACCTTTCGTCTCGGTGGTAAACAATTATTAATGAATGGCAATACACCGGCAAAAATATCAGTGCAAGATTTAGCCGTTGCTATATTAGATGAAGTGGAGCATCCACAGTTTATACGCCAGCAATTTACAGCAGCATATTAGCGGTCAAAAGGTGGATAGCGAATAAATCATGACAAAATGTATCAATTTATTTGGTAAGCATTAAAACCAATTAAATTATTAACCTCAATAAAATGGGTATATTCGCGTAAGGATAAATATAGTGACTTACTCGTAATAGAACAATTTAAGATTATTATTATTTAAATAAAGTAAATTTTGGCAACCATTATAAATGAGACTTAAGTATTACTCATTCACAGTGAGACAAGCGTTTTATTTAACCTTGAATGTTATAATGCGACACTCACGTTATGATAATTAAAAGCCATTCATTAAGCCGGAAGAAACCATCTATATTAGTAAACTAGATAGATAACCTCTTCCGGTTAGATGATTAGAGTCATGGTGTCTCTTTTAAAAATTGTATTGAAATAAAAAATTCATTCCTAAGTTTTATTTTACTTTTATATAAACGATTTAAAAAACTCTAACTCACTGAGATAGTTAGTGAATTGTACTACGGACTCCACTATTTACATTCACGACACCGTATAAAAATGATGCAGGTTCTAGGTTAAATAAATACGCGAACTGAAAAAGAGAATCAACATCAATGCAGCTTTCACCACTTTCAAAACGATTCATCTCATCCTCAGAAATACCTATTAGATCGGCCGCTTGCTGAAGGCTCATTTTATGGCTTTCTCTTTGCATGCGGATTTTGATCCCTAGTTTTTTTGCAATTTCACTTTCATTCATAAACGCTCCTTTTACTATAGATTGAATATCAATTATGAGGGCAAGTAAATTATCATTACGTCAATTTTAATTAATTGACCTGAATTAATAAAATATGACATACATCACGTCACTTAATGACACTCATAAATAGATATATTTCATTTAAACCTGTAATTGGTTGATTTAAAATACAAATAAAACCAATAATCCTTGTAATATAAAAATAAAATCGTGATATTAATCACATCAAATTCAGATTAATACCTGTGTATATTTACTTATTTAACTCATCAAATAATGAGCTTCATCTTTAATTACTCATTTAATGATAGTCAATTACATTGCTTATATTACAAAATCACAAAAACAATGATCAAGGATTATCTTCACTTTTTTCCAATAATGACAGATTACGTTTATACACTTAAATGTACTCTTATATTTAAATCATCAAGTAATGACATATTTACTTAAACCATAAGTAATAGAATAATAATAACCGACTAAACCCTCTATCACTATCAGAATAAACTTTTATCATTTACTTAACCTTTCAACATTAATCAAAAAATTCTTAAAAAAATGCATATTGATGAATAATAATTGAATTTCTTACCCATATCCTGAATCAAGTAACCTTTTGAATATTTAGTTTAATTTTATTTATGATTTAGCCACTTTTGTTCTCTGTATGTGAATATTCTTTTCTTTGCATAACAGCTGATTTAACAAAAAATGCGTTATGTGTAATCAAAAATTCAGCATAATCTTAAGTCTGCTGTCAGTTTAATAAGCCAACTTTCCCTGCATTTAGTGGGCTCTTCTGTAATTAAAACTTACCTAACTTCACATTGCTTATAAAAAAGTTGTCAGTAGACATGCTATCCTACATTCCATTACGATGATTTTTATCTAAATTTAATGCTCAGATTTGGCGCTTAAAATAACGCCTGTTGCAAAAGTGACTGGAAAGGTAACCATGCTACAAGAAAGTGTTATCAGGGAAATCATTCTCTGGATCGAACAAAATTTAGAGTCGCGACTCTCTCTCGATACTGTTGCTGATAAATCTGGGTACACTAAATGGCACTTTCAACGATTATTTAAAACCCAAACAGGTCTCGCATTAGGTGCCTACATTCGTGCCCGTCGTTTATCTTGCTCCGCAGTAGCTCTACGTTTAACTAACGATAGCATCATGGATATTTCACTTCGCTATCGCTTTGACTCACAACAAACCTTTTGCCGCGCATTTAAAAAGCAGTTTGGCGTAACTCCCTCAGAGTACCGAAAACGAACAGGCTGGCATATCGAAGGTTTTCGGCTGCCATTACGTGAAAGTAAAGAACTTGAAGCCCATGTGCAATTGGTTGAATTAAAAGACATTCATTTAGTTGGTATGACTCATCGTTATACTCAAGGTATTAATGAATGGAATTTAAAAACTGAGGAATTACGACGTCAGTATTGGAAAAACTTTTTAGATAAAAATAAGCTTGTAGCCCAAAATTTATATGCTATCCATGGCGTTGACACAACTTCTGATGAAGAAGGTCGCTTTCTCTATTCCACGGCATTTGAAGAAAATGCTCTTGAAGTCATACCGCCATTGACTAAAAAACTCATGGTTCCCGCAGGGAATTACTTGCAGATTAAATTTAAAGGCAGCCTTCAAGGTACTGACTACAATGACATTATCTATACTGTTTATGGAAAAGTGCTGGCAGAAATGGACATCGCCCGAGGTTTAGGGGCTGATATTGAACACTATGCGTTAAAATCAGCGCCGACTTATGAGGATTTTGTTAGCTACCCTCATGATTACATCCAAGAACTTAATTACTATATTCCTGTTATCGTATAGAAAATCATAATCTATTTGACTAACAACCCGTTTTTACACGGGTTGTTAATTTAATGATGCATCACTAAGTCGATTAGAACGTCACGTTTAATTTCCCCCAAAACGTTCTACCTGGCTCATTAACAGGGCTATTGGATGAGTACCCAAACCCACTATTTCCCGCCAAGTTCAAATGCTCGCTGTAGGTTTTATCAAAGAGATTATCGACACCTGTGCTTAATTTCATATTTTCATTGATACGATACGCTGCATTCATCGAAAAGACGGTGAACCCAGCACTTTCACTAAAGTCTTTACCGACGACGTTACCTTCATTGATTGCAACTCGATCCTGACGGCTAACCATACGAACTAACCCAGTCGTCGTCCAATCCCCCTTTTCCCATGTTAAACCTAACCGGCTTTCCAAAGGTGGCATTTGAGGCAACGCACGCCCATCCGTTCTATTTCTCCCCCATGAGTATGCAAGGCTAGCGTCCGCTTTCCATTCATCACTCAATTGGTAAGCCATGCCCATCTCACCGCCCATGATCATGGCATTAACGTTCTCGACTTGGCTCATTCTGGCGTTTGTTGGACTATAACGGAATAAAATAAAGTCATCCACACGACCTATATAAGCAGAGACCCATGCATTAGCTTTCTCATCACTGTATTTAGCGCCGATATCTAGCTGAGTTGTTTTTTCTGTTTTGACGTTATCAAAAACATTTTTGTCACCATTGGGTCCCATTTTAGGTGAGAAGAGCTCCCAATAATCAGGGAATCTTTCCGTATATCCCACGCCGGCATACAACATCACCGGGGTCTTCGGTAAGGCATGCTCATAACGAACAAAACCTGCTGGCATAACGGTATTACGACCTGAAGAGCCCACTCCAGTATAATTATCAACCAGCATTCGGTCTAAACGCCCACCCCCGATCACTTTACCTTGCTCACTCGCGACCCAAGTCACTTCACTAAAGAGACCATAGTCTTGGAATTCAGCGTCTTTTTTCCAGCGATTATTGTTATTTTTTCGGTGCTTATTGGTTTGCATGTCAGCGCCAGCGCGCAGTTCATAGTCGCTCCACAACCACGTCCCCATCACACGGCCTCCCATGGTTTCACGATCAACACGCATTTTCATTGGCATGTTCATCATCATTCCATGACCGCCATGCCCACCTCCCATGTGTCCACCACCTGAACCCATACCACTTGTTGGGCTACGTAATGAATAGTTATCCATAATATGGTCTGCGTAGTTGTAATAGACATTCCCTTCGACTTTATCGAGCACATCACCAATGTTGCTCTTTTCAAAACGCAGCCCTAAGCTTTCGCGTTTAAATTGGGAGCCATCCATTCCACGCCCTGCATAGCGTGCTTCACCATCGCCTTTCCCTGCAGAAAGTTCGAGTAGCGTATACTCATCAGGAGTCCAACCCATGGCGACATCTGCGTTCCATTTATCCCATTTCGATGGCACTTTATCCCCATTTCCATCCTTATAGTCATCAGAACGAGATTTATTGCCAATCAGACGTACATAACCCTTTTCATTTCCAAAGCTAATATCCGCGTTGCCATCCCAACGGTGGTTTGATGCGGTTAACGCACTGGCATTACCTTGAATCCCCGCCGCTGTAAAAATAGGTTTTTCACGTTCAAAGCGCACCGTACCTGCAGAGTTTCCAGGTCCCCATAAAACTGTTTGTGGTCCTTTCACCATGGTTAGCAAATCGAAGTTTTCTGGAGAAATATAGGATGTAGGTGCATCCATACGAGAAGGACACGCACCCAACATTTCACTGTCATTTGTCATAATTTTAAGGCGAGAGCCAAACATACCTCGGAAAACAGGGTCACCATTCGTGCCACCATTACGAATTTGAGAAAAGCCGGGGATAGTTTTCAAATAGTCAGAACCATCACTCGCAGGTACGGGCTGTCTTGGTGTTTTTGGCGAGGTTGAAATCATTAAGGGTGAATCCACAGGCGCAGTCACAATCATCACAGAACTATTACTGATAGACGATTGTTTCTCTTCTTCTTTTGCAAAAGTCGATGTGGAAGTGATAGCCGTGACCACCAATACTGCGACAGGTGAAAATTTATAATTCATTGAGTTCATTTTTTGCCTATTTTTATCTGTTTCTGGCCGCTTTTAATTCAATGTACACGTCATCATTAGCTATTTTTTGGCAATAGCTTAACCTCCTGAAAATGAAGCTCAAATTTCAAGATCGGTAACGTGACTTTATGCATTGAAAGCAAAAGCAGTTTTAAATTACGTTAAATAAAGAAATGAAAAATTAATAAGCAGTAGGTGGAGCACGAGCTAAATGTAATGACCACGGACGAAAAAGTCGTAATTGGATACAACGTTCGAAAGGAATAAAGATGGTGAGTGTCGCTAATTGGCGAATTATCGCAGCAACAAATAGAACTAAAAATGGGAAGTGAACTAATAACTGGCAATAACCACAAGCAATATCTTCCATAGGTGATTGCCCGACCCCCGTCATCAGCATGTGATTCATTGCACCACTGTCTTCACAACCTTCAGACAACGGCATTTCATGATGCTGATGCATCGAATGCTCGGCCATTTCCCCCTGCCTCACCGTGCAACTGTTCATCTGTGACATTGATTTTGAAATCAATGGTGCAACAAATAACATCGCAATAGCGAGTAAAGCAAGATAAGCGGCAAATTGTCGAATAACGTGACGTAAATGCAACGGTTTTCCGGTATTTCACAACCAATAGATGGGCGCAGATTGTATCTTAATTGGAGGTCTATTGTTATTATTTTTTGCCATTATTGTTAAGGCGAAACAGAGCTCTCAATTCATATGAAAAAACTAACTTCACCGAGTTAAGAACTGCCCTCTAAGCATCCGTTAGTTTTTATCTATGTGTCATCCAACTCGTTATTTACTTACCGACACACCACCGTCCACATATAATGCCCCCCCTGTCATGAAGCATGCTGCCCCACAGATCGCAACCATATCCGTATTACACCCTAAAGAAAAATGCCAACCCGTATCACTGATTGGCATTTCTCGATCTGACCAAACATTGAACATCGTTAATCATCAATGCCCAAGTGCTTCATTACTTTCCTTCTGGCGCATCTTTCTTCTCATGCAACATCATTAAAGATTGCTCGATACTTTTCTCAATAATGCCTCGGCGCTGATCATTTTCAGGCAGTAGCTTTAACATCATTTGCCAAGCGGAAATCGCTTCAGGGTAACGTGCTTGCTCAAATGCATTGAAAGCAAACAAGCTCAACGCTTTGACGTTAGTCCGGTTTTTAGCAATCAGCTTTTTGAGCAATTCATTGCCTTCTTGGTTATCACTTTGATCAGAAGAACGGGTTAATACCTCAGCATAACCAAGCGCTACGGCATCATCGTCTGGTGATAAACGATAAGCACGACCATAAGCATCGGTTGCCATGGTGGCATTACCTAGCACCATCCCGATACGCCCTAACATCACCCACCCTTCAATATTTTGCGGGTCTTCCTGTAAACGCGTACGCAGCCCAAGAGCCAAACGCTCCATTTCTTCATTATTCAGGGGAAGCTCATTGGCATTTAACGCTCTATCTAACAGCGCTGGTGCTTGCTGGTAAGCGATATTCCAATCTTTAACCTTACTGTAGTTGCCGACTTGGTAATATGCGGCTCCTGCCACACCCAGCGCAATCACGATACCCGGAAGGTATACCCAAGCGCTCGCACGGCTAGCTTCCGGTAATAATGCATCATCGTCATCAGACTGAGCAACTTGACTGGCTCTCACGCGTTTTTTAGAGCGCGCATAAATCAGCCATCCCCCCACCCCGATAGCAACGAAAGGTAATCCCCATAACATCACAGTCAGCGGTGTTAAGGGTGGGTTATATGTCACAAAATAGCCATAACGAGCCACCATATAATCGATGATTTCATCACGACTTTTCCCCTCTTGCATCAGCTCATACACTTTCTGACGCAAGTCGAGTGCTATCATTGAATTCGAGTCTGCAATACTGTTGTTCTGGCATTTTGGACAACGCAACTCTTCCGTCAATTTACGAAATTGTTGCTCTTGCTGCTCATTCTCGAAAGTGAACACTTCCGTAGACGCGAAACTGACGCCAGCACTCAATGCCCACATCATCAAGGCAATCACGTATTTCATTGAGTTGCCTCCTTGCTATAACGGTCCCACAATGGCTTCAATTCGTTTTGCCAAACGCGCTCATCAACCGCGCCAGCATGGCGATAACGAATAATGCCTTGCCCATCAATTAAAAAGGTCTCTGGCGCACCGTACACACCCAAATCAAGCCCAAGCATACCTTGCCCATCGAATAAACTTAGCGCGTAAGGGTTACCCAATTCACGCAGCCAAACAATGGCCTTTTGGCGATCATCTTTGTAATTTAATCCCACAACACGAATACCCTGTGATGCTAGTTGGTTCAAATACTGGTGCTCAGCACGGCACGTTGGGCACCATGTCGCCCAAACGTTCAATAAAATTGGCTGTCCTTGAATAAGGGCTTTTGTGTCATATTCTTGCCCCGGATTCTCCAAAGACTCCAAACGGAACACTGGCACGGGTTTGCCAATTAAAGCCGATTCTAGCAAACGAGGGTCATCCCCTTCTGCATTACGCACCAATTGCCACAACAGCACGGCAGCAATCGCCGCAAAAATAACAAAAGGAATTAAAAATACTTTGCGATTCATACAGATTCCCCTTGTAACTTGCGACGACGATAACGCGGATCAAACAGGCAACACAATGCGCCCACTGCCATTAGCACGCCACCAGACCAAATCCAACGAACAAATGGTTTATAGTACAAGCGTAATGTCCACACATTCGGAGAAATCTCTTCCCCCAGCGCTGCATACAGGTCACGAGTAAAGCCACCATCGATAGCCGCTTCCGTCATCACTGCACGGCTAGTGCTGTAAAAACGTTTCTCTGGGTGTAATGTCGTCAGCACTTTGTCATTTTCTTTTACGGTGATGGTACCAATCACGCCTTGGTAGTTTGGACCATCCGCTTCATGTACCCCGTTGAATACGAAGGTATATGCACGAATAGCAATGCTATCGTCCGGCTTCATTTTCACATCACGTTCAATACTGTAATTTTGACTAAAGGCGATACCCACGATGGTCACTGCCAAACCAAGGTGTGCCAGAACCATTCCCCAATAACTGGAAGTCAATTTGATTTTTTTACTGATGCGCACTTTCATTTCGGCAAAAGCCAAAATCACAATCCAGCATGCCATCATCAAGCCCAATACTGTCAGCGCTTCCACTCTGTCTTGCATTAACCAAGGCAGCAGGAAAGAGAGAATTAGCGTAAGCACTAATGCAATTATCAACAATTTACGGATAGCCGCTGGGCGGTCACGCCCCCAACGTACTAGTGGTCCAATACCTAATAACAAGGCAAATGGCACCATTAACGCGATAAACATAGTGTTGAAGAACGGCTCACCAATCGAAATCGTCCCCAAGCCAATTTGCTTATGGACCAACGGCAGTAACGTCCCTAACAACACCACCAGCATTGCTGCTGTTAGAATCACGTTATTTCCCAGTAGCAGGGACTCCCGAGACCATAATGCGTTATTGACCTTAGAACGCACTTTATGACCCCGTATCGCGAATACTAATAGCGAACCGCCAATCACTAGCACCATAAAGGCGAGAATAAACAACCCACGAGCAGGATCGGAAGCGAAGGCATGCACCGAGACCAAGACGCCTGAGCGGACTAAGAACGTGCCGAGTAAACAGAGGGAGAAGGCAAAGATTGACAGTAACAATGACCACGCTTTAAAAGTGGCTCTCTGCTCTGTCACTGACAATGAGTGAATCAAAGCCGTACCGACTAACCATGGCATGAATGAGGCGTTCTCTACCGGATCCCAGAACCACCAGCCCCCCCAGCCTAATTCGTAATAGGCCCATGCGGAGCCCAACATAATACCCAGCGTTAAGAAGAACCATGCTGCTAATGTCCAAGGGCGAGCAAAACGCGTAAAAGAGCTATCTAAACGCCCGCTGAGTAACGCTGCTATCGCAAAGGCAAAGGCCACTGAGAAGCCGACATATCCCATATACAGTAGCGGAGGATGGAAAATTAACCCAGGATCTTGCAACAGAGGATTTAAGTCACGTCCTTCTATTGGGAATGCGGGTAACGTCCGCGAAAATGGGTTTGAGGTAAAAATAATGAATAGCAAGAAACCGACACTAACCATCCCCATAATGGCCAGCACTCGCGCCACAATATCGAGAGGCATACGGTAACTGCACAGCGCCACCGCGAATGTCCAGCCGCTCATTAATAATACCCATAGCAGCAGAGATCCTTCATGGGCACCCCATGTGGCAGCGACTCGATACCAAATTGGCAATTGCGTGTTGGAGTTATTAGCCACATAAGTGACAGAGAAGTCATTCACCACAAAGGCATTAACCAGAACTAAAAATGCCCCTGCGAGACAAAGAAATAGCAACCATGCTAATGGTCTAGATGCTGCCATTAAGCGGGTATCATTACGTGACACCCCCCATAATGGATAAAAAGAAAGTAATACGGCGATCCCTAATGATAAACACAGCAGGATATTACCAATCTCTGGGATCATGATGCATTGTCCTTATACATTGCAGCAGGACGTTTATGGTTTTCTTGCATAGCTTGCTCAACCTCTGGCGGCGTATAGTTTTCATCGTGTTTCGCTAACACTTCTTTCGCCATCACATGGTTATTCGGCTCTAACTCGCCTTGAACAACGACGCCTTGTCCTTCCTTAAATAAGTCAGGCAAGATACCGTCATAGCTCACATCAATTTCAGCTTCTGCATCATACACAGTAAAAGTCACTTTCAGGGAATCAGGGTCACGCACAACAGAGCCTGGCATCACCATGCCACCAACCCGCAAACGCTGCCCAACTTCAGGTACCTTATGGGTTTCCCGTTTACCATAAATCACTTCGCCTGGAGTATAAAACAGGTCAATACTGGAACTTAAAGCGTATAACACCAATGAAAATGTAAGCCCAACACCTAAAATAATCGATGATACTAACCACAATCGGTTACGGCGACGAATATTCACATCCCCTCCCTGCGCGCTCTGGCGGCTTTTTGTCTTGCTTCACGCGCTTGTTGCTGAACAATTGCGTTAAAAATCATTTTTCGTTGAATGTAGGTATGGATACACAGCGCCACTAACGGCAAAAGGGTTAGCGCAACGGCTAACCAGACATAAAATCCATAACCACCCATGGCGATGAAATCTCCCCAAGAGGAAAAAGCACTATTCATGGTGGTTTCCTCGCTTCATGACCAATTCCAGTACCCAAGGTCGATTTCGTTCTAATATTAACAGTTGGCTACGCAAACGAATTAGCGTTAATGAAATAAACAGGAATAAATATCCTAAAATAGCTAAACGCAATGGTGTACGCATCGCAGGATTAATGCTTTCTTGCATACGCGTAGAAGGTTGATGCAACGTTTGCCACCATTCCACGGAGTAGTGAATAATCGGTAAATTAATCACGCCAATTAACACTAAAATTGCCGCCGCTTTCCCCGCGGTACGGCGATCATCAAAGGCATGCCATAAGGCAATCACCCCGACATAGAGAAATAATAAGATCAATTCAGACGTCAAGCGTGCATCCCATACCCACCAAGCCCCCCACATCGGTTTTCCCCATGTGGCTCCCGTGACTAATGCGATAAAGGTAAATACAGCACCAACAGGTGCCATGGCGGCAATCGCTAACTCCGAAATTTTCATCTGCCACACAAGCCCCACAAAGGCAGTAATCGCCATTGTGGCATAAATGCCCATTGACCACATTGCAGCAGGGACGTGAATATACATGATCCGGTAGCTATCACTCTGTGTTTTGTCGGTCGGTGCAAAACCAAAGCCCCAAACCCAGCCGACAGCCAGAAAGATCACACTTAACACAATAAACCATGGAGCAAGCCGCCCACATAATCGATATAGGTTCATTGGAATCGCTAATTGGTGAAGCTTTTTCCACATAGTTTAATAGCCCCGATTTGTCTCGCAAAAATGCTGTGCTCTAATATTAGCTACAATACACAAAAACCACGTAATTTTATTGATTTATCACAAATACAACTTAGGCTAGTTAGCCAAATGACCAACTAGCCTATTTTCTAGAAGCCAGGTTCGACTTCTCGCATATCCGGTAGTTTATGCGCAATACCCTTATGGCAATCAATACATGTTTTTCCGTCTTTTAAAGCTTGGTCATGCATTTTTGCTGCCACGCTTTTTTGAGCGGTGAAGTCCATATAATCGAAGTTATGGCAATTACGACATTCTTGGGAATTATTATCCTTCATCCGTCGCCATTCGTTCTGTGCCATCTCTAAACGGTGAGCCTCAAATTTTTGAGGTGTATCAATCACGCCAAAAATCTTACCGTATAACTCTTTACTGGCTTTGATTTTTCTTACCATTTTAGGCACAAACTCGTGCGGTACGTGGCAATCAGGACATGTTGCTCTCACACCACTACGGTTCGTATAGTGGATGGTATCCATATACTCCTCATAGACGTTCTCACGCATTTCATGGCAGCTAATACAGAACTCTTCTGTGTTGGCTTTTTCCATTCCGGTGTTAAAACCGCCCCAGAAAATAACCCCACCGACGAAACCGATAATCAACAACGTTCCCAATGCTAAGCGGCTTGGGCGCCACCACCATTGCCAAATCCGGCGGATGAATCCCGGTTTATCACTTTTATTTGTCATGTCTGCCCCTTATTTCCCAAAGCCTTTAGATGGGGTAAAGGTATTATCGATAATCGGCGCAGTATCAGATTGAGGAACATGACACTGTAAGCAGAAATAACGATTCGGAGCCACTTCGCCTAACACTTTACCAGATGCATCCATAAAGTGAGTTGGGCTAATACGTGGTGCACCTGTAGTGCGATAGTTTTCAACACCGTGGCATTGTAAACAACGGTTAGTGTTAGTGGTAATTTGATACCCTTCAACACTATGAGGGATCATAGGTGGCTGGTTCACGTAGTTCAGCGCCATCTTTTCCTGCTCTTTAGGAATATGAATGCCGCTTTCTGGTGTACCTGATACTTCTGGTGATTGAGACAGATCGACTCCATTAGCCGACCAAGCAAAACTGCTCACGACAACGGCCATGCCTGCTATCCAACGGCTTAAAGTTCTTTTCAGGACAGGGTTTTTCATGATTTAGCTCCCGAACTCCATTTTAGTGTTATTTTAAAAACGTCCTCAGAACAAACATCAATACAGCGACCACAAGTCGTGCAGTCTTTCGCTGTGATCTGCGCTGGGGCTTGTTTATCAAGAACCGGAACGCGCAAAACTTGCGGTTCAGGGCAAACGTGGAAACAGTCCATGCAGCGATTACACTGCTCTTTTTTGTGGGCGGTCACCACTAAAGCCCCTTTACAGCCAGCCACACCATACAGCGCGCCTAGCGGGCATAAATGACCACACCAACCGTGTTCCACGACCAATAAATCAAATAGAAACAGTGCAATTAAAACTAAAGCGCCACTGCCAAAACCAAAAATCAGGCTGCGACCCATCAAAGAAACGGGGTTAATCCATTCCCATAGTAACGTTCCAGTTAATGCTGAACCCAGTAAAATAACACCCAGCAAAACATAGCGAATGTAACGAGGGATAGTAGCGGATTGGTTGAATTCGAATTTCCGGCGTAACCATGCCGCTGCATCCGTCACCGGATTAACAGGACATACCCAACTACAGAAAACACGTTTTCCTAACAGGGCATACACCCCGAAAACAATCCCAGCACCGATTAATGCAGAAATTCCCGGTAAGTAACCACTTGCTAAGCTTTCAAGAGTAATTAGCGGATCCGTTAGCGGGATCGTGTCGAGCAATAAACTGCTACTGTAATTACCATGCAAGATCCACACGCCAAACCATGGACCACTTAAAAACATGGCTAATACTAACAGTTGGCTTGTGCGTCTTAGCACCAACCATTTATGGCTTCCCCACCATCCTTTTTTCGCCAGAGCCTCACGTCCGGCATCGTGCTTACGATTTGCCATTGCTTCCCTCCAGCCAACCAAAACGGTAATGGTGACCTAATTCCCCTTTTGCTAGCGATCGCGGTAATACCTTGATTGCCGACTCTTCGAGCACACACGCTTGCTCACACTTACCACATCCAGTGCAGTAATTACTGTTCACAGTAGGTAAGAAACGTGCATGTTTACCCGTTCGATGGTTTTGCTCAAGTTCCAGTGTGATAGCTTCGTCAATGACAGGGCAAACTCGATAACACACATCACATCGTAACCCTTGAAAATTTAAGCAGTTTTCTTGATCGAGTAATACTGCCAACCCCATGCGTGCATCATTAATAGATGCAATATCCTTATCCAAGGCACCACTTGGGCACACTTTGGCACAAGGAATGTCTTCACACATTTCACAAGGATTTTCACGAGCAACAAAATACGGTGTTCCAGCTGCCATGCCTGACGCCAATGTCGCGAGTTTCAACATGTCATAAGGACAAGCCTGCACACATTGACCACAGCGCACACAAGCACTTGCAAAGGCACTTTCATCTAAAGCTCCCGGCGGGCGAAGATGGACTCCACTCGCTCGGGAGGTTTGTTGCTGCAGCCCCAGTACCACACCAACAGCCGCCAGTCCACCCGCTGCGCGAGCAACATCACGCAAAAAACGGCGGCGACTATTCTGGGAACCCGGTTTCTGGGACATACGCAATTACACCTTTTCCAGTTTAACGGCACATTTCTTATAATCCGTCTCTTTCGATAACGGATCCGTTGCATCCAAAGTGAGGTTATTCACTAACTGAGATGCATCGAAGAATGCCATATAAATCAAACCTTTTGGTGGACGGTTACGACCACGGGTTTCCACCGTTGAAAGCACTTCACCACGGCGAGAAAGCACTTTGACTTTATCCCCACGACGCAAGTCTTTCGCTTTTGCATCCAATGGATTCATAAACACCACTGACTCAGGAAAAGCACGGTGCAACTCAGGGACACGGCGAGTCATACTTCCGGTATGCCAATGCTCAAGAACACGCCCAGTCGATAACCATAAATCGTACTCTTCATCTGGCGCTTCTGCCGCTGGCTCAAATGGCAGCGCAAAGATCACCGCTTTACCATCTGGTTTACCGTAGAATTGGAAACCTTGTCCGGCTTTAACGTAAGGGTCATTACCTTCGCTATAACGCCACTGAGTTTCTTTACCGTCCACAACTGGCCAACGAATACCGCGTGCTTTGTGGTATGCATCAAAGTCAGCTAAGTCATGACCATGACCACGACCAAAGCTCGCATATTCTTCAAACAGCCCTTTTTGCAGGTAGAAACCTAATTCACGAGACTCATCATTCAGTTGGTCTGCTGCCAATTCCGTAATTGGGAATTTAGCCACTGACTCGTTAGCAAACAGAATGTCGTACAGAGTTTTACCGCGGTATTCTGGTTTCTTCGCCAATAACTCTTCCGGCCAGACATCTTCTGCTTTAAAACGGCGAGAGAACAACACCATCTGCATTAAGTCAGATTTAGCCTCACCCGGTGCAGGAACTTGTTGACGCCAGAATTGAGTACGGCGTTCTGCGTTACCGTAAGCGCCTTCTTTTTCTACCCACATTGCTGTTGGTAAAATTAAGTCTGCAGACAGTGCACTGACTGTTGGGTATGGGTCAGAGACCACAATAAAGTTACGAGGGTCACGCCAACCAGGCATGCGCTCTTCATTAATATTTGGACCCGCCTGCATGTTGTTATTACACATCACCCAATAGAAATTGAGTTTGCCATCTTTTAAGGCTCGGTCTTGAGCAACCGCATGTAATCCCACTTTTTCAGGAATAGTTCCCGCTGGTAATTTCCAAACGTTTTCGACTTTTTCACGGTGTTTTTCGTTAGTGACCACCATGTCAGCAGGCAGACGGTGAGAGAACGTTCCCACTTCACGCGCAGTACCGCAAGCTGATGGTTGACCGGTTAAGGAGAACGGTCCACAGCCTGGTTGAGAAATTTTACCTGTCAGCAGGTGCAGGTTATACGCTAAGTTATTCGCCCAAACACCACGAGTATGCTGGTTGAAGCCCATCGTCCAGTAAGAAACCACTTTCACGTTTGGATCTGCGTACAGTTTCGCTAACGCTTCTAACTGGTCTTTTGGTACACCGGTCATTTCTGCCGTTTTATCGAGAGTATATTCCGCAACAAACGCTTTATACTCTTCAAACGTCATTGGATCAGACGCATCCGAACCAGGGTTTTTGGCTTGTTTCTCTAATGGGTGCGTTGGACGTAAGCCATAACCAATGTCAGTCACGCCACGGCGTAAGTTAACGTGTTTATCAAGGAAGTCCTGATTCACCGCATTATTTTGAATAATGTAGTTCGCGATGTAGTTGAGGATCACTAAGTCAGATTGTGGCGTAAAGACGATACCGTTATCTGCGAGCTCAAAACTACGGTGTTTAAATGTAGATAACACCGCAACGCGTACATCTGGGTTGGATAAACGACGGTTGGTAATGCGTGACCATAAAATTGGGTGCATTTCCGCCATGTTCGAACCCCACAGCACAAAAGCATCGGCATGTTCGATATCATCGTAACAGCCCATTGGTTCATCCATACCAAAAGTACGCATAAAGCCAACAACCGCAGATGCCATACAGTGACGCGCATTCGGGTCTAAGTTATTTGAACGGAAGCCACCTTTGAACAGTTTGGAAGCGGCGTAACCTTCCCATACAGTCCATTGCCCTGAACCAAACATCCCGATAGCTTCAGGACCTTTCTCTTTCAGGGTCGTTTTAACCTTCTCTTCCATCACATCGAAGGCTTTTTCCCATGTAATTGGCGTAAATTCACCGTTTTTATCGTACTCACCGTCTTTCATACGCAGAAGCGGTTGAGTTAAACGGTCTTTTCCGTACATGATTTTTGGTAAGAAGTAACCTTTAATACAGTTCAAACCACGGTTAACTGGCGCTTCAGGATCACCTTGGCTCGCCACAATACGACCGTTTTGTGTTCCAACTAAGACCCCACAGCCTGTACCGCAGAAGCGACAAGGTGCTTTGTCCCATTTGATGCTTTCTTGCTGACCAACCACTGCTTTCGCAATACTTGGTACGCCAACACCTGCCGCCGCAGCAGCGGCCGCTATCGCATTGGCTTTCATAAAGCTACGACGACTAAGTTTCATACTTTTTCCTCACATTGCTCATCCTGCTGGTGATAAACCAGTGAAACATCCAATACACCATCGATATCACGGATAAAATCGATAGTATCTAAAAGCGTTTTGCTGTCTTCCCCTTCTACAACCACAATTAACTTGCCATTTTCAGGCGAGGAAATAGCCACTTCGCAGTTGGGTTCTTGGTGTAATTCATCTGTCACAGCTGGAATGCGTTCACTTTTGACTTGAACAATCAAACTGCAAACTTGCCAGTTATTGTGCATCTTCATGCTCCATGGTAATGGCTGATACAGGACATCCCGCGACACAAGCGCCACAACCTGTACAGCCCTGCATATCTATTTTTGGCTGATAAATACCGGCCAGTGATGGACGAAAGGCAATCACTTGAGGCTCACAGCTGTCTTCACAGCGACGACATTCAATGGATTTGTACGCCAGACAGTGCTGCCCAATGGAAATCTTGATGCTCCAAGGCTGGGTATCTTGAGGAAGGAATATGGGTTCAGGACAGGCTTCTGCACATGCATAACAAAACGTGCATTCGCCACGCTGAAAATCGACCATGGGATAGCCACCAGGACCTGGTTGCAAAATCGCGGTTTCACAACTCTCGATACACTGGTTACAGCGAGTACACAGTTCAATAAAACGTGCCTCACTACCACTCCAGGGTGGTCGAATTACGGGTGCGGCATTACGCCAAGCCCCCGTTAAAACTCCCCGACGGGTGATATCAACCATGTTTGTTTCCTTTACATTGCCCAACCAAAAACTGCTAAAAGAATCTGATAAACCGTACTTTTTATATGATTATTATCGTAAATATTAATTAGCTAACTATCAAAAATACATACTACCTAGTAGGTAATCTAATTTTCTGCATTATTATAGAAAAAGCAGTCATTCTTTGAGGTTTTACATCATCCGTGAAATGCAAATATCAAGAAATAAGGATTCAGAGCTGTTTTATAATTATTCATTAACATTTCATAAATATGATTTGCGAAATTAAACCTTATTTTTAATAGTCGATTTTATAATTAATGAAAATTAATACCACTAAAGTGGTATATGATGAGCACTTTTGCAAAAAACTATATTTACTTTTTTTGATTTTACGCACGTTTTAATTCAAAAATTGACCAGACTATTTACGAATTATATTGAATTTAGATTAATTTATTATAGATTTCAGTCAGATAAAAAACAACCTCAGGAAAATGACAATCATTCCCATTTAAAATGGCAAATTTACATAATTCTTTTAAAAAACCAAATTAGATATTTTTTATTTATTAAATTCCCGCCATTTTAATTATTTCTCTTCGATTAAAAAGTAAACTCATTTTAATTATTGATCAAAGACAATATTTTTTGTGTGGTTTTTTGCTAATTATATAAGTTGGCGATTGTCTGATAGCAACAGTGCGATTGCTATCAATTATAAAAATAAATACAGCTAATGGGATGGCTGGCTTAAAAACACTCGAGGCCCTTATGGCAAAGATAAGAAATAATGCACTGTACCTACTTAGTGTGCTTGCAGGAATATTTCTGTTTACCTCTGTACAGGCACAAACTGAAACTAAAGATTCCGTAACAACCATTAACGCTCGAAACGAAACTTTCGAGGCAGCTCACCCAGATCAGTACCATTCATGGCGAGCCACCTCTGAGCAGTCACAACGGGAAGATGCGCTGGCTGAAGATCCCCGCTTAGTCATTCTATGGGCTGGGTATCCTTTCTCTCGTGACTATAATAAACCGCGTGGTCACGCTTATGCCATCATCGACGTGCGCGAAACACTTCGTACTGGTGCCCCGAAAAATGCGGAAGATGGTCCCCTTCCTATGGCATGTTGGAGCTGTAAAAGCCCTGACGTCGCAAGGCTCATTCAAGAACATGGCGAAGATGGCTATTTTAAAGGGAAATGGGCGAAAGGTGGCCCTGAAGTTGTTAACGTACTCGGTTGTGCAGATTGCCATAAGACAGACTCACCAGAGTTTGCAAAAGGCAAACCAGAACTCACACTTTCCCGTCCGTACGCTGAGCGCGCAATGGAAGCCATTGGAAAACCATTCGACAAAGCAAGTCGCTTCGACCAACAATCCATGGTATGCGGTCAATGCCACGTAGAATACTACTTCTCAGGTGAAACCAAAGCGGTGAAATTCCCTTGGGATAACGGAACCAAAGTCGAAGACATGGAGGTGTACTACGATAATATTGCCTTCTCTGACTGGACAAACTCCCTTTCTAAAGCCCCAATGCTCAAAGCACAACACCCTGAATATGAAACTTGGAGCGCGGGTATTCACGGCAAGAACAATGTCACTTGTATTGACTGTCACATGCCGAAATTACAAAACGAAAAAGGTGAACTGTACACCAGCCATAAAATTGGCAACCCATTCGATAACTTTGATCAAACCTGCAGTAGCTGCCATACACAAAGCAAGGAGCAACTCCAAAGTATCGTTGCTGAGCGTAAAAAAGCGATTCAGGAGATGAAAATCAAAGTGGAAGATCAGTTAGTACGCGCTCACTTTGAAGCGAAAGCCGCTTGGGATGCCGGTGCAACAGATGCAGAAATGAAAGATATCCTAGCTGATATCCGTCATGCGCAGTGGCGCTGGGATTTGGCTATTGCATCTCATGGTATTCACATGCATGCCCCTGATGAAGGGTTACGTATGTTAGGTGGGGCGATGGACAAAGCCGCAGATGCTCGAACTAAGCTCGCGCGCTTACTGGGTTCAAAAGGCATTACTCATGAAATTGCGATCCCTGATATCTCCACTAAAGAGAAAGCGCAACAAGCCATTGGCTTGGATATGCAAAAAATTAACGCCGACAAACAAGAGTTTTTAAAGACTGTGGTGCCTGAATGGGATGCACAGGCTCGTAAAAACGACCTGTTAGCCAAATAACCACCCACCCCAGTTCGCTGGGGTGCGACAACCAATGGAGTGAATATGGGCGTACTACGTTCGTTATTAACTGCTGGGGTGCTGGCGTCAGGCTTGTTATGGGCAATATCAGCGTCTGCAACACCACAAATGGCTGAAGAAGCCAGCAAGGATGGTCGCTGGCAGGTTACGCAACAGCGTAACCCAGATAATGCCTGCCTAGATTGCCATAAACCTGATAAAGAAGGCATGCATGGCACACATGCCGAGGTCATCAACCCGAATAATAATTTGCCGGTTACCTGTACCAATTGCCATGGCAAACCAGGTCCTAACCACCGTGAAGGCGTCAAGGATGTCATGCGGTTTAATGAGCCAATGTACAGCGTGGAACAGCAAAATAGCGTTTGTTTATCTTGCCACCTACCGGAACAGCTGCAAAAAGCGTTTTGGCCACATGATGTTCACGTTACCAAAGTCGCCTGTGCTAGCTGCCATGACTTGCACCCAAAACAAGACATGATGAAAGAGTTAAACGATAAAGGTAAGGTCAAAATCTGTGTAGATTGCCATTCAGATCAGCGAGATAACCCGAACTTTAATCCCGCTGCGGTCAATGTCCTTAAGGAGCAGCCATGAGTTGTTCTCGTCGTCAATTCATAATCTATTCAGGCGCACTGGCGGCGGTAGGCGGTGTGGCGGGGCATTCCCTCGCCAATACCATGAAGGTTGACGGGGTGCGTTATGGCATGATCCACGATGAAACACTGTGTATCGGCTGTACTGCCTGCATGGATGCATGTCGGGAAGTCAACCAAGTTCCAGAAGGCGTATCACGATTGACGATTATTCGCAGTGAACCAATCGGTCAATTTCCCGATATCAAATATCGTTTCTTCCGCCACTCTTGCCAGCACTGTGAACACGCTCCTTGTGTCGATGTTTGCCCAACCGGTGCCTCATTTATCGATAAAACAACGGGGATCGTGGATGTTAACCCTGACCTCTGTGTCGGCTGCCAATACTGTATCGCAGCCTGCCCCTATCGCGTCAGATTTATTCACCCTATTAGCAAAACCGCCGACAAGTGTGATTTTTGCCGTAAAACCAATCTCAAAAATGGAAAACAGCCCGCTTGTGTGGAAGCGTGCCCAACCAAAGCACTGGTATTCGGCAATTTAGATGACCCAAACAGCGCGGTTTCGTTAATGCTCAATGAAAAACCGACTTATCGATTCAAAATTGCGCTAGGGACTAAACCGAAAATGTACCGTGTTCCCTTTAAATACGGGGAGGTAAGCCAATGACAACCGCTTCCGCTTTCCATTTTGAATCCTTAGTTTGGGACTGGCCAATCGCCGTTTACCTCTTTCTGATTGGTATCTCTGCGGGCCTCGTCGTGCTGGCAGTTTTGATGCGCCAATATGTGCCTAACTCAGCCACCAGCACGAGCACAATCATGCGTACTACGCTGGTTTTAGCACCAACAACCATTATTCTTGGTTTATTGATCCTCATTTTTCACCTAACCCGTCCATGGACGTTCTGGAAATTGATGTTTCATTACAGCCCAACCTCCGTAATGTCTATGGGGGTCATGCTATTCCAAGTCTACATGGCGGTACTCGTCGTTTGGCTCGCTAAAATTTATGAGCAAGAGTTAATCGGATTACAACAAAAATGGCTACCTAAACTGACCATTTTGCCTCGGGTCTTAGGTTGGTTAAGCCGAGTCATGCGCGGGTTAGATATCGCTATGCTGGTTTTGGCGGTTTTATTGGGTGCTTATACCGGGTTCTTGCTATCTGCACTCAAATCCTATCCGCTCTTAAACAACCCGATACTACCGGCACTCTTCTTATTTTCGGGAATTTCGTCGGGGCTTGCCGTCAGCTTATTGGCTATCGCCCTGCGCTACCGTCAAAATATCCATAACCCAGAAACGGCCTTTTTGCATCGCGTAGAAAGTTTTGTAGTATGGTTAGAAATATTTTTACTAGCGGCATTCTTCGTCGGGCTGGCATTAGGCGATGACGGTAAACTACGCTCATTAGTCGCCGCGTTAGGTGGCGGTTTTTGGACGTGGTGGTTCTGGCTGGGTGTTGTGGGAATTGGCTTTATAATTCCTCTAGCCTTAAAGAAATGGCAACAAAAAGGCAGCCAAGCCTTTCGGGTTTTCGTGGTCAGTGGCGCTAGCTTAATTGGCGTATTTTTCCTGCGTTTCTTTGTGCTATACGCAGGGCAATTGACCGTCGCATAACCAAGCTAAATAAAGGTGATACTTGGAAATTTTCCTCCCCGAAATCGGGTTTATCAGTTTGCTGCTGGCGCTGTGTATCACCAGTTATCACACCCTGCTGGGGTTTATTGGCGTTTTCCAGCACGTCCCGAGGCAAATGTCTCAGGGCGTGCTGTGGATCTCTTTGCAGTTCGCCTGTTTGCTCGTCGCATTTTTATGTTTAACTGCCAGCTTTGTTCTCAGTGATTTTTCTGTTGTTTATGTAGCACAGCATAGCCATAGTTTATCGCCACTGATGATCAAAATTGCTGCCGTCTGGGGTGGGCACGAAGGCTCATTATTGCTTTGGGTGCTATTTTTCTCAGGTTGGAGTACCTTATTTGCATGGCGCTACCGCCGCCAAAACAGTGCATTTTTTCCTTTAACCCTCTGCCTTTTAGCCGCCATATGCACCGCTTTATTGCTGTTTGTCGTGTTCTATTCCAATCCATTTGAACGCTTATTTCCTCCTGCGATCGAAGGACGCGACCTCAACCCCATGTTGCAACATTGGGGACTAATTTTACATCCTCCCCTACTTTATCTTGGTTACAGCGGATTCATGTTGGTTGCCGCGTTAGTATTAGCCGCATTAATCGCCCCCCCAATGAAACAACCTGATGACGCAAGTCAGACCATTGCTCAACTGTGCTGGCGCTTTGCTGTTCCTAGTTGGTGTATACTCACTAGCGGTATCATCCTTGGTTCATGGTGGGCATACAGTGAATTAGGCTGGGGAGGATGGTGGTTTTGGGATCCTGTCGAGAATGCCTCTTTACTCCCTTGGCTTTCTGCCACGGCACTCTTGCATAGTTTATCGCTCACTCGACGGACAGGACGCTATCGCCACTGGAGTATGCTACTGGCGATAATGACCTTGATTTTGGCACTGCTTGGTACGCTCATTGTCCGTTCAGGGATCTTAATCTCCGTTCACGCCTTTGCCCTCGATAATGTGCGTGCCGCTCCGCTGTTTTTGCTCTTTAGTTTCTTAAGCCTTGGGGCGCTTTTTATTTATGGCTGGAAAGCCAAATTTCCCCCTCGTGACACCCAACGTAAAATATCGCGAGAAATCTATTTATTACTCACGCTCATCGTGTTTACTGCCGTTTTAGGCATTGTGCTCACTGGCACACTGTATCCAATGATTTATGGGCTACTGGGACTCGGTAAAATTTCAGTGGGTGCGCCTTATTTCAATCAGGCTTTACTGCCTTTTGGCTTAATCATGCTCGTGCTTATCGTGATATCGACATTCGGATATCACCATATCACACACCAAGGCCACCATACATTACGTCAACGCTCCCTTCTTATTTTGAATCAAAAACTCCCCGCAATTGTCTCGCACACTGGCGTTATTCTGTTCGCTATTGGTCTCGCCCTTTCAGCCACACAAAAAACAGAAACCAGCCAAAATATTGCCGTTGGGCAATCTATCTTTGTCGGTGGTTATCAGTTTCAATTTAAAGAATTACAATTGTCTGCCGAATCTAACTACACCACGGAAAAAGCCATTATCCATGTCAGCCAAAATTCAAAAAGTGGCTTTGATATTATAACGGAACGCCGGCTGTATATGGCTCGCCAGCAACTGATGATTGAGCCTGGGATTAGCTGGGGCTGGTTACGTTCTTGGTATGTGGTTCTGGGGGAAAAAACCGGTGATGACCGCTATGCCATGCGCTTTTATGTACAAGAAGGAATTCAGTGGATTTGGGGTGGTGGATTTATCATGTGTATTGGGGTACTGATAGGCTGGTTTAGGGAGCGTAAACATGCTTAAAATCATAGTCACGTTGCTCCTTTTGCTCAGTTCAATGAGCGTGCATGCACAAATTGTAGATACATGGGCATTTAACTCCAGCGAAGAACAGGAAAAATCCTTACACATAGCCTCACAATTACGCTGCCCACAATGTCAAAATCAAAACTTATTAGAATCTAATGCGCCAACCGCCGTCAGTATGCGTCATCAAGTATTTAAAATGGTTGCAGAAGGAAAAAACGAATCACAAATAAAACACTATATGACTGAACGCTATGGTGACTTTGTTTTATATAACCCACCGTTAAAATCCAGCACGCTTTTATTATGGTTACTGCCTTTATTCGCTGGCTTAGTTATTATTTTTATTCTGTGGAAAGCAGTAAAAAATAACAAAAAGACAAATAATACTGTTCCTACATTTATAACAGGATACAATCAGACTCACTCTGATACACAGTTATTAACAGACATAAATAATAAAAAAACATCTCAATATCCCTATTGGAATAGGATGAGTAATGTCGGTCTTGTCATGTTAATCTTCTTTATGATAGCGGGATATTTTTTATTTCCACGATTCAATTCAACACTTGATCTGTATCAACGACAAAATGACCCTATTCAGCAATTTACGCCTCTAGAACAAGAGAGTCAGGCGCTAAAACGCTTACAAGACGATATCCGCCAATCTCCTGAAAACAGTGAACTTTGGGCCGTTTTAGGTGAGTATTACCTCTACCAAAATAGCTATGATAATGCTTTAACCGCTTATGGCTATGCACTCAAATATCGGGGAGAAAATGCGCAACTCTATGCAGCAATGGCGACCGTGATGTATTACCAAGCGGGGCAAGTGGTTACAAATGACACACAAAAAATGATAGACAAAGCATTAAGTCTAGATAAAAATGAAGTGACCGCATTGATGTTATTAGCCTCAGATGCTTTTATCAATGCCAACTACACAACGGCGATTAGTATCTGGCAAAACTTACTTGATAGTAATAATCCTAGACTCAATCGTGCTCAAATTATTGAAGCCATTCACATGGCTAAATTAATGGAAAAAAGTGGAAAGTAATGAATAAAAAATAAAGCTTACTGAGCTTTATTATCTTTCTACATCCTTGATTGATAAAAAATAATAATAAGTTTAAATATTATAATTTAGAAAAAATATCATGACGAATAAGATGCTTGCTATCTCAGTGATTATTCTTATTGCAGGAGGATCGTTTCTTGCAGGAGTAATGACTAACTATACACCTGATTTAGATGTAATTAAGAAGTCAGAGAAGGCTGTCGAAGACCTTTTAAACTTCCCTAAAACAGTCGAATTTAAAGATGTTAAATACCATATAATAAGGGAAACATTAGATCACGGTACGCTTGGCTATGTTTGTGGTCAAGTTCTCGTTTTTGATGCAAAAAACAGCTATACCTATAAACGTTTTATGGTAAAAACCTACCTGAATAAAGACGGCAGAAATATAGTTTCTATTCCGCTATTAGACAGAGACGAAATGGAGTTTCCGCTCAAAGAATTTAATTATTTATGGCGTAAAAATTGCCAAAGTCGATAATTATACTTAATTGAATATTATCTATTACTGATGAAATTAATTATTCTTATCATTATCCTGTTTGTAGCAACATGAAAGTTTTCCTGTCATATTCGCCTCTTGGATAGGTGGACATTTTACCGTGCCATAAGAACAGAAAACACAGCAGTCTCCCTCTAATGGCTTCAATAATACGCCACAGTGAGTACATTCATAAAACCATTGGCAAGCATCCGTTGGCATTTCTTCTACTTTAGAAAATCCGCATTTTGGGCACGTAATTTCGGACATTAATTCAATATTCACTTGGCTCATGTTACATCCTAAAAAATATCCGTTTCTACTGTTCAAATATTTTATCTCATCTCATTAACCTTATTTTTGCGCTAAGTTAGCTTTGCAGTCGCTTCTATCGCCAAAAATAAAATGCGGTTCCAATAGCATTTCCTGCAAGGTTGATATAAAGTTTTCCACTTTTTTTAAAGCACCCTAAATTTTGGAGGCGAGATGTTTATTGGCTTTGACTACGGAACGTCCAACTGTTCCGTCGCAATCATGAAAGATGGCACCCCACAATTGCTACCCCTTGAAGGTAGCCACTTTTATATTCCATCGACCCTGTGCGCACCGACAAGAGAATCGGTTTCAGAGCATTTATTTCGCCATTTGAATATCTCCCCTTCAGATTCTGTAGGGCAGCAGATCCTACGACGCTCTATCGCGTTTAACCAAGATGAAGGCATTGAATTAGAACCCGAAGATATTGTCTTTGGGCAAGCTGCATTGGACCTATACCTTAGCGATCCCCGCGATGTTTACTATGTTAAATCGCCAAAATCTTTTTTAGGGGCATCGGGTTTACACGAAACACAGGTCAGCTTCTTTGAAGATTTAGTGTGTGCCATGATGGCAAATATTAAACACACTGCTGAAGCCTCAACTCAACAAACAATAACTGACACCGTGATTGGTCGCCCGATCAACTTCCATGGTCGTGGTGGCGAGCTTGCCAACCAGCAAGCAGAAACTATCTTATTAAAAGCCGCCAAACGTGCTGGATTTAAAAATATTGCATTTCAATTTGAGCCTGTTGCTGCGGGTTTGGAATATGAAGCGACTCTCACTCAAGACCAAACCATACTCGTTGTGGATATTGGTGGGGGAACTACCGACTGCTCACTGATCCAGATGGGACCGAGTTATCAGGGTAGCCAAGACCGAACCCAATCGTTGTTGGCGCACAGCGGTCAGCGGGTTGGCGGAAACGATCTGGATATTTTCATTGCCTTAAAACAGCTAATGCAGCTATTTGGTATGGAAAGCCAGTATCAGTCAGGGATCAAAATGCCACTGTTGCAATTTTGGAACCCGATTGCGATTAACAATGTTGAAGCACAAAAAGAGTTTTATTCCCGAGCGAACCTCAATGCTTTAATTCGCTTGCAGCAAGAGGCTCAAGAACCCGCACTACTCGCACGCTTACTTGAGGTTTATCATCAAACGTTAGGTTACAGCATTGTACGTAAAGCAGAAGAAGCCAAGATTGCTTTATCCGATGAACCGAATTACTTAGCCAGAATTGCACTGTCGAAAGAGCTGCTCGAAGTGAATATTGGGCGTGACCAACTCATTGATGCGATTGAATCACCAAAAGCCAAAATGATTGAATTAGTGAAAGAAGCGGTCACACAAGGCGGTGTACAGCCCGATGCCATTTTTGTCACAGGGGGGAGTGCTCGTTCACCTATCTTACATCAGGCAATTCAAGAACAACTCCCAAATATTCGAATTGTGCGTGGAGATGACTTTGGTTCCGTAACTGCGGGTCTAGCTCGCTGGGCACAAACCTGTTTTAAATAAGTTTATTCGCCAATGCCGCCTTCGCGGCATTGGATTCTTCGTTACTCTTCGAGCAATCGCCCTTCTTTTAAGTAACAAATTTTATTCGCCATCAGCTGAGCTTCATCTTCGCTATGAGTCACCAGTAATGCCGTTTGCCCTGCCGCACGTAAAATATCTCGGACTTCTTGTCCTAAACGTTTCCGGCTATCAGGGTCAAGGCTAGAAAGCGGTTCATCCAGTAACAATACCGCCGGCTGTGGGGCTAATGCTCTCGCTAACGCGATACGCTGTTGTTGCCCGCCAGACATTTCATGCGGGAAGCGCTCAGCGAGTGTACTCAGTTCCACCAGATTTAAAAGCTGCTGGACCCGAGCTTGCTGCTGATCTTTAGGTTGTTTTCTTAAGCCAAACGCCACATTCTGCGCCGCCGTTAAATGTGGAAACAATGCGTAATCTTGAAAGACCATCCCGACATTGCGCTGTTCAGGGGGTAAGTGTATATGTGGACCCGCAACACATCGTCCGCCCACATGGATAGTCCCTTTTTCAACGGGTTCAAACCCAGCAATAGCACGCAACGCCGTGGTTTTACCACACCCTGAAGCCCCTAATAAACAACCGATCTCACCCGCTGCAATATGCAAAGAGAAACCATTAAGTACATGGTTACGTTGATGTTTATTGCCGTAAGAGACATACACATTATCAAGAACTAAGGTTGAATCTGACACCGAATACGTTCCTTAACATAATGATTTTTATTAAGAAGACTGCTTTGACTGAGACGATGTGAGTTGGCTACGCGCCAATAAAATCACAGGTAATGTTCCCGCCAATACGATCAATAATGCTGCAATTGCCCCTTCCTCATAAGTGCCACGAGCCGCTTCCGCATACAATGAAGTTGCCAATGTTTCAAAATTCACAGGGCGTAAAAGTAATGTGGTCGGCAGCTCTTTCATTGCATCCGCAAATACCAATAGCGCACTGGTAACAAGCGCCGGACGTAATAGCGGAAGGTGCACACGAAAGAATGTTCGCAGCTCGCTTTCCCCTAGCAGCCGTGAGGCTTGTTCCATACTTGGCGGAATTCGGGTTAAACCCGCATCAATCGCACCAATGGAAATTGCCATAAATCGAATTGAGCAGCAGATAACCAATAAAATTCCCGTAGATAACAGCGGTAATCCTCGAAAATCCAATAGTTCCGCAAGAAAATTATCTAGCGCCATACCCGGAGTTAATAAGCCAATCGCCAACACGGTCCCGGGCACCGCATAGCCCAGCGAAGCAACTTTCATTAAGGTTCGACGCCATTCTTGAGACGAACCAGAAATCGCGCTCGCTCTGGCATACCACGCCACAACAATACTCACCAACGTCACAACAACGGTGACACCCACCGCCAGCAATAATGAATTTTGTAATGACTGCAACAGGCTGCTTGAAATTGTCATGCTGTCACTGATGCGTTTAATACTTTCCCATCCCAAGAAAAGAGCTGGCGCTAAAAAGCCTAATACGACGGGTAGCGCGGTGACGCACGTGGCTAATATGGCTCGCCATCCCGTCAATCGTGATGGCAAGATCCCACGCATTTGCCGTCCAGTACTGTAACGCTGATTTTTTCGACCGTAATATTCTAATGCTAACAACAAGATAATCACGGTTAACATCGAGCAGGCGATTTGCGCCGCAGCGGGTAGATCTGAGCGAGTCACCCACGTGGTGTACACCGTCACGGTGAGCGTATTCACACCCAAAAATTCCGATGCACCGATGTCATTAAGCGTTTCAAGCAAAGCAAGACTCGTTCCCACTACTAACGCGGGGCGCGCCATGGGCAATGCCACGCGAAAAAAGGTCCCTGTAGAACTGAGCCCAAGCGTTCGCGCCGCTTCCAATAAATGGGCGGGCTGGCTCATAAACATCGCCCGCATGGTCAGGTAAACATACGGATAAAGCACCAAACCCAGCAGCAAAATGGCGCCCGTCATCGAACGGAGATCAGGAAGGCGGAATTGGCGTGGAGAGTCATAGCCTAATACGCTACGGATAAACTCTTGAATAGGTCCAATAGGGTGTAGCAGGTCTAGCCATGCAAACGCCACAATATAGGTTGGCATTGCAAGAGGTAACAGCAGAGCCCAGCTAAACAACTTACGACCGGGAAAATCAAATGCCGTCACCAGCCATGCACAACCGGCACCAATGGTCATGACCATCGCGCCGACACCCAGCAACAAAACTACCGTATTCAAAGTTGCATCGGGTAACACATAACGCATCAAGTGTTCCCAATGATCTAACCCTGAGCTTGCTGCAAGACCCAATAAAAACAATAAAGGGGTCAGAACGCCAAGCGTAATGACCACCACAGAAAGTGTTAATGGCGAAAAACCAACGCGCGACAACCTGAAGGTGCCGCGCGCAGAGGTTGAGCCAGTATTATTGATCGAATCCAACTTTATCTACCAACTGGCTCGCTTGTTTACGGTATTTCACAATTTCGGTAAGTGGGAGAGTATCCACATTGATTTCACCGATCGCGTTATTGATGGTGGCATCTAATGGCACCCCTTTACGAATTGGGTATTCATAGTTTGCTTGGGCATACAGCTGTTGAGCTGGAACAGAAACCAGGTATTCCATCAGTTTAACGGCTTGCTCTTTATGTGGAGCATTACGCGCGACTGCTGCACCAGTGATGTTGACGTGTGTTCCACCATTGGTAAAGGTAGGCTGAACCACTTTGATAGCATCTCCCCATTTACGTGCGTCAGTGCCCTCTTTGGCATTTTTCATGTGACCCACATAATAAGAGTTAGCTAAACCGACATCACAGATACCGCCAAGAATATCACGCGCAACATCGCGGTCACCGCCTGTCGCTTTGCGTGCTAAGTTAGTTTTCACACCGAGTAACCAAGCTTCCGTTTTTGCTTCGCCGTCGTGGGCAATCATTGCAGCCACTAACGCCGTATTATAAGGATGCTGACCTGCGCGGATACAAATTTTGTCTTTCCATTTTGGATCGGCTAAATCTTCATAGGTGATGCTCTTTAGCGGTAAATCTTTCTCTGCATACAGCACACGAGCACGCATCGATAAGCCAAACCATTGGTTATCTTTGTCACGTAATGAGGCAGGAATTGCATCAGTCAATGTTTTTGATTCAACAGGCTGAGTCACACCTGCTTCAACTAAATCGATAAGGTTCCCAGCGTCCACCGTCATTAATAAGTCAGCTGGCGAATTTTTACCTTCCGCTTTAACGCGCTCTAACATACCGTCTTTGACATAGACAGTGTTGACGTCAATAGCTGTTTCTTTGGTAAAGGCATCCAAAAGTGGCTGGATCAAACCCGGCTCACGCGTGGTGTATAACGTTAGGGAATCTTTTGCCATGGCAGGCAGTGCGCAGGTAACAATAAGCGATGAGGCCAGCGTAACTAAACGAGTTTTATTACGCAAAAAATACAGTTTTTTCAACATTTTGCTATCTTCTCCGAGGTGAAGTGATGCTTGAATTAGTTTATTGAGTATTTTTAACTGGTCGAAAAAAGTATATTGATAATAAATCTCGTTTGCAAACTATTTTCATTCATTAATAATTATCGTTAATAACTATTGAAATTTATTTATATTTTATTGTTTAAGATTCATTTTTAATGAATCGTTTTCCTGCGGGCATAAAAAAAGCATCTTAACGATGCCTAATCAACAAATATGATAATGAAAAGGCTCACGATATTCCATCATGAGCCTTTTCGTCTCTCTAGATTAAGTCACTAATCATACATAAACGTCACGCCAATAACGGACTGCACTTTCCCTGCGGTGACCTGACCTTGAGTTCTAGAATATCGCGCGCTTAGTCCTAAGTTCACCGCTGAACTTCCTACTCGACCTAACTGCACGTTTTGGTTTGCAGGGATAGCATTACCATTGCGAACCATTTGAATTCCTACCCCTTTTGCAGCATTAGCGCCAGACAGTGTATTAGCAAAAATATTGCTGCTCGTATCCGTTGTACCGGTTAAATAATAGGAGATATTTTGGCTCGAAGCGCAATAGATAGATAACGGTACCGGCTGAGCACTTCCCGGATATTCCGGTAAATTGACGACCACATTACGCGAAGAAACATCACAACCACCAATTGGTACGACAACATCATTGTTAGCATACAAATTCCATGTAAAGGTTGATGTATTGACGTTCCCTCCTCCCACTATGTTGGAGCCAACTTGATACATCACCAATGTCGCAAAGTGGGTTCCTCGATTAACCACGACACCACCCGCCGCAGAAATGGGGGTTAAATATAATTGAGTATTCCATGCAGTGTAATTGCCTGATTGAAAATCCTGCTGGTGAGTTGGGCTAGTCAAAGGGAACGTATAGCTTGAGCCATAATATCGTAATGAGCCTCGAAAGTTATTTAATACCCCACCATAAGCGGAACCACGGATCATATTCACTTGGTCACGTCGCGCTGATGGGTCATCGTTCTTACAAAATATTGAATTCGACAAATCGACCACTAAGTTTTGACCAGCTTGAACACTTGGCTGCAAGTTAACATACGCATTGGCGGTCACTGGGCTTTGTGTGTAGCTTAAAACGTTCCCTGTTGAGTCATAACAGGTAAACGCATATGCCGATGAAGCCCCGACAAAATAGATAAATAAGTTAAGAAAAATTAATCTAATCATATATTTTATATTCATAAAATGACTCACAGATAAGTGTAAGTGACATCAATCGCCGCTTGGATAGTGCCTTGTGTCGCACCACCTTTCACCGATATCGCCCTCACCTGTAAAGGAAAGCTAGTTGAAAGCGTTGCATCGCTCACCGATACGCGCTTTTGCGCACCGTTATTTAAATTATTGCCCGATGTATCTTGAAGTTGCAGCTGAATATTTCCTGCCGTGCCCTGATTTTTGTAGTATCCCACCGTGTCGGCAACACCTTTGAATGTCGCCATTACCACCGATGTTCCTACCGGACAATTGACCAAATCTAATGACACCGAATGCCATTCAGATGCAGAACCTGGGGAAACCAAATTGAATGTGTACAGATCGCCCAGTTCCACATTGGCAGTCGATGTTGAGACTGTGCAAGGTTTTGCCACGACACTGCCATTAACAGTTACAGTCACATCAGCCGCTTGCGTGGAAGTGATTGAAGCAGACAGCAACCCCAATAGTAGTGCCGTCGTCACCGTTGATTTATACGTCATCATCGCATCCTTTATTTACTGGAATTCGAGCGTAAACGTTGCCGTTGCTCGAATATGTCCCGCAGTGACTGGCAATTTTGACGCCATTAAACGTGCATTAAAATTGAGTGTATTGGCTTTTCCTGCGACTAATGGCGTCCATACAATGTTATTAGAGTCCGCATTGAGGACTAATGGGTTCTTGGCACTGTCCAAAATTTGAATCCCAGCTCCTGTTGCATTCGAGCTACCCGGTTCTATAGCAAGTAAGCTTTTATTATTTAAATCAGCGATACCAACAAACCCAACTTTTACCGCAGTCACCGCCGAACCACATGGCGTCAGTTCAATACGAAAAGGCACAGTAGGCGTCACTTCCCCTACGGAGTGCAGCTGTTTCACCGCATTGAGCAGTAAATCCACCACTTGATTTTGCGATCCAGGTGCTACCGCACAGGTATTATCCTTCACATTACCTTTAATAATAATGGTGCTATCCGCCGCAAAGGCACTGGTGCACAGGAGCAAAGAGGTCAGTATTGAGCTAAAAAATACTTTCGATTTATCAAACACAATTGGCTCCTTATTGGCACTCGGCACGATACTTACTGAGGATTTCATATTGGCTTTCTTCTGGCAGTGTGTAATTAACCGTACACTGAGCATCAGCCCCTTCCCCCCAACGTGCGATTAATCGACCCGTTAGCGGTAACCCCGTTAAATAAACTTGCCCATCTTCCGCCACAATACTGCCACCACCACTTTCATCAGAAGAGACGACTGAACCAAACGGCACTGGTTTTCCATGTCTCATCAACGTCATGAGAACTTTTATCCCAACTTTAGGTTGGAAATCAGCGCGAACCACAGCACCACGGGTTGGTACCACATTCATGACCGGATCATCCAGATCCACGTTATTCGCCAGTGTATTCGTATTCAGTGCAATACGGTTTTCACGGTACTCGGTGGCATAAGGCAATACAGCATAACCACGCCAGTCTGTCTCAACGCCCGTCTGGTTTTCAACTTTGACATGTCCCGCGCCCGGCGCTTTAACTAGCACGACGGTATCGTTCATCGGTTGACTCAATGTCAGCCCGTTTTCATGCGCTAAGATCCCGCCACTTACGCCGTAATAAACTTGGCGGATATTATCGGCATAGCTATAACCGACGTTGGCATTTCCATAAGCTCCACGATAGTTCAAAGAGGTATACCCTGTTCCCGAAGACTTACCATCGCCGCCCCCTGCATATCCTGCTTGAACGCTATAACTTAAGTTATTATCTTCCAGCAATGTGCCGTAAATACCTGCCGTATTGTTCACTCGTCCTTTTAGATCGTGTGAGACGTTATAACTTGCACTCGCATTACGCCAAATTGATTGGCTATCTGAACGTAACCAATGGCTAAACGGAATATTCACGTTCAATGCCAACATTTGGTCGTTACCTTCCTGCCATGAGTTTTTAGATAAGCTATAACTTAGGCCCCAACTAATACCTTGAATTAGGGTGTTGATACCAACCTGTAACTGTTTATCTGCCTTGTTCGTATTCCAATACGTCTCATGGCTTCCCGTCACATACATGGTGGATTGCTCACCCAATTGTTGCGTTAAGGTCAGCTGAATTTTTTCACGCTTGTTATACGCCAAGTTGTAATAGTCACTGAACTTAGGTGTAACGTAGATAACCCCGTCTTGAGTCGCAAGATTGTACCCTGACATACGCTTATACGTGGTATCAGCAAATGAGTAATACCCTTTCGTTGAATACCGATAACCTGCTAACTGGATAATCGTTCCGGTTTCACTCATTGACTTGTTATACAAGAAACGGATTGACTGACCTTGATGGTTACTGTCATCCGGTAACTTGGCATTCGCATGAGTAATATCGATAGACAATGCCCCAAAAACACCGATATTTTTCCCGATACCTGCGTTAAATGACTGGTAACGATTGGCTAACTGAGTTCCACCATACAGCGTCCAGCCATAGGACAAACCATGCAACAGTGTGGTTTGTAAAAAGGTTGGTTTCTCCTGATTACCACTCCCTGAACGGTAATCACCCACGGTCACGGCATATTGGGTATGCCCTTCACGTTGTAATAACGGCACCGAAGCGTAAGGTACGGTATAGCTTTGTACCGAG
The DNA here is from genome assembly GCF_028479465.1 of Providencia sp. PROV208. NCBI lineage: Bacteria > Pseudomonadati > Pseudomonadota > Gammaproteobacteria > Enterobacterales > Morganellaceae > Providencia > Providencia sp. PROV208. Next base: position 146,994 of record NZ_JAMPNS010000011.1, read on the forward strand.
CCATCAGCCTCAGTGATCGTCACGTGTAAGTCGCCGCTATTCCCTGCGGCATAGAGATCATTAATCACAAACGGTCCAGGCGGAAACGTATTGCGATAGATCTCATAACCATTTTGCTTAATGGAGACATCCGCTGTACCACGGGCGATCCCACGGATCACTGGCGCAAATCCTTTTTGGCTTTCGGGCAACATATTGTCGTCCGAAGCGAGTTGAATACCACGGAAGTTAACGCTATCGAAAATTTCGCCAGGCGTGTAGCTATCACCAATCGTTAGACGGGAACGAATCACATTGATACCACGCTCAAGATAGGTATTGATATGTTCCCAGCGAGTTTCACTATTTGCTGTGCCTGAGCTGTGGCTCCATGTGGAGTTATCCCGTAATCGCCATGCGCCAAAGTTTAAACCACTTTGTAGATTCAAATAGTTATAGCTACTGTTCTTTCCGTCTTGGTTACGAGCACTGCTTCCCGTCAGGCTATAGTTTAAAATTCCTGCCGTGATCCCTGAATCCCAAAGCTCCGGAGGAATAAAACCTCGTGCTTTGTCTTTCATAAACAGTTGTGGAACAGTGATATATAATCGTTGCAAACCGACATCAAATCTCGCCGTTGAATCCTTCACGGTGGGTGATAATGGTTCACAGGTATCTTTCGGTTTTGTTGTTAATTCTGGAATCGATAGCGTATTGATCCCCATTTTTGCCAGCTCATCAGGGGTAAAACAAGGGGATAATTGTTTATCATTTTTATCCAGAACAAAACGCACATCTCGCGTCAGTAAATACCCGTCATTAAGATAGACATCGACACGGTAAGTACCTTCAGGCACTTCTTGCCCTTGTTCAAATGCAGATAAATCTGCGACTGCCGAAGGGTCATCCGCTAAGAAACGAGGGTTAAAATACAACTCTGCCGTCGCCCATGTTGGATAAAGGCATGCGCCTATCAAGAATGCCAGCGGAACCAAAGGAAAACGGCGCTCGAATCTGCATCCCAAAAATGATCCTTTTTTTGAAATTAATTGCCCTTTTACAGATGCCAGATGTGACATGCTCCCTCCGCTCAACAATGTTGCTCAGCAAATTTTCCAATTTGGAATGATGTTTAATTATTTTCGAGAAATAAAAACGTACGTTTTTACTGCATTTTTCCTGTCATTTTCGGCGTTAGTGCGCCGTAATCATTAATGGTTTGGTAGCTAATGGCACCATTTCCATTGGAAGGAACATTTACTGACGCATCACCAAATGGCGGAACAAGTACGTTATCCAATTTCGCTGATCCGATTTTTAAATCGGTGACAGTCGCAAAATAAGGCGTTGGGTTAACCACAACCAATGAGCTACCTTGGCGCTTAAAACGTAATTCTTCAGCCACTTTATCTGGTGCAATAGAGAGACCTGTAGGACGGTAATACAATTTAATGCGGCTAATAATCGCTAACTGTAACGTGTTTTCGCTCATGTTCGCTTTGTCCATTGCTGGAATCGCTTTCACATTCAGCCAAAACAGTGTTTCTCTATCTTTCGGCAGTTGGTTATTGGTCGCATCAATAATGCGCAGTGTATTTTCTTTAACACCTTTCATCGTGAAAAGAGGCGGTGTAATTGCAAATTGGCTATCTTTTTGACCATTGGCATTTTCGACCCATGACTGGATAAGAAAAACGCCTTTTTCATCATTGTTGGTCACGGCAAGTTGAACCTGCTTTTGATCCGCAGGATAAATCACTCGCGTTGCACCTAATGCAACACCTGCATAAACCTGAGTGGACACGGTCGAACAGAGTAAAAGTAATAAGGCGGTAATGAACTTATATGTTTTTCTGGTTTTCATGTTTACATCTGTCCTTTTTTTACTAAAAAATTAAATAAATATGTCACTGTCTTTTTCGATATTTTTATTCATAAGTCAGTGAGAAGAGTGCTTGTGTATTCGCTTTTCCGCCCATGATGTTCTCGCTTGTCGAGCGATACTTCGCAACAAAATGCAATGTCATATCCCCATCACGCAGATTTGCCACTTTACGTGGAGCACTATTCACCGGAATTAAGGTATTTTTTGAATCAAAAATGGCTACTCCCACACCTCTCGCGGTGTTAGGTCCATCACCGATGGAAAAAATATCTGGGTTCCTTTCATTAGCCACACCGTTGAAGGTTATGGATACATACTCGCTAACTGCATTGCTACACTCTCGGAGGTGAAGATCAAACGCAGTCGGTGCTGAATCTTGACCTGGAGCCTTGAATGCATTAGTGCGCACTTGCCCCATATTCACGACTAAATTACGGTCTGAAGTTTCAACAGTGCAGCCTTCCGCAATTAACTCCCCTTGAAAGCGCATCCCGCCACCAGGAAGTTGGACTTTCCATTTATTTCCAGCTTGCAAAAATGGAGAAAACAGAAGGAGTGAAACTGCCAGCAGCTCTCTCATAAACTTCCACCTTTTGGTTCGTGAATAAAAGCCATCCTTGGCTTATCAAATGGGATATCCCTAATCCTTTTTAATGATTACTCGTATTGAACTGCGAAGGTTGCATCTGCGTTAGCAACACCAGCAGTTGTTGCACCCAGTGCAAAGTAACGTGCTTGGAATGGTAGTACGTTTGCACCATCATTCAGCGTGATAGGGCTGCTGAATGTTGCGCCATCCAGACCCAGAGGTGCGCTTTGACCATCTAAAATTTGGATACCAACGTTAGTTGCCGCACCTGAAGCTGAAGAAGCAACAGATAAAACAGTTGGGTTAGCTGCATTCGCTGCAACACCGGTAAATGCTACTTTTGCAGAAGTTGCAACAGTGGTGTCACAGTCGTTTAATTGAATGTTGAAACCTACAGAACCACTGGTATCACCTAATTTAGCTAATTTAGCAGTACGAACTTGGCCCAGACGAACAGTTTGCTCTACAGAACCAGCATCAACAGCACACGCTGCATTCACTAGCTCACCTTTAAAGTGTACCTGACCGCCGTTAACGGTTGTGGTTGCAGCCATTGCAGCAACTGAACCTAAAGATAAAGCTGAAATAACAACAAGTGCTAGTGATTTAACTTTCATAATATTTCCTTATGTTTATTTATTAAGTACATCTTGATAGAAAAAAATACAGACTTCATGACACCATAATTGAAACGATCGAATTTAATTAAATTACAAAGAGTAATTTAATTAAATTTGAATTGTTTTTAAGATTAAGACGCTATCACTCTATTTTCGAGTTTTTATAGACGCTAGAATCAAATAAATACTTCATTTTCTCAAAAAAAACATCGATATCTCGACTACTCATTTCAAGTGCGTTAAATAATATAATAAGCTTATCAAATGATATATTATTCACGCCGTTTTCATAACGAGATATTTGTTGTTGGCTAACATTAATACGTTTCGCCAATTCACTTCCTGTTAATCCTGTACGCCTACGGTAGTCTTTTAACATCCTGCCAATATTATTTGATAGCTGTTCAGATTCTCGCATTTCAAACCTCTCAGATCATATTTCGCTGATTATTTTTATATATTATCGATAAAGGCAAATACTCTTCAGCTGTTATTAAGTTATAGAATTAGATGAGCGGTTAAAAATTGTTTTTTTCGATCGAAAAGGTAGGATTTGATATACGCAGGCTATCAATCAAGATTTTTAATTCATTTAAATCAATAAATAATCAAATATGAGTAAATATTTAACTATTCAAAATCAGATAGTTATAAAAAAACCAAATTATCGAAATAAAATATTAAAGATATTTGTTTAAATAAAATAAGCCCCATATAACACGGGAAACATGTGAAATAGAAACAATAATTTACAATAAGAACCAATATATAAAAACAAGAATACTAACTATTTAAAAATAAGAATCTCTTGTATCACAATTAATTCGCGTAGCTAAAAATAAAAACCAATCAAAAAAAGATAATCGGTATAGGATTACAAAAAAAACATAAAATAAGCACATTAAAAGAAACAAATCGGTATATTTCACAAATTCCGGAAGCTAAAGCTAAATAATCTCGAAGAAAAACATAAAACTGAATTCATTATAGCTGAATATAGGAATATTCCTAGCAACAGAAAAATAAATATGTAAATAATTATTACCACGGGCTTCTTACCTTTAATTCGAGTTTTCCATCATAAGATTTAATTAAATTTTAAACATTTTATAACTTAAATAATTAAACTTTCCTAAAAAACATCAGTGAGCGTATTCATGAATTATCATATCTTTATTTAATCGTTTATTTACCTCAAATCGTTAAGCTAATCACTCACGATACACATTAAAAATAGTTTAGATATCGTAATGTATTTGTTCAGCATAAATACTAAGTAATATTGAATAGATTATTTATAAAGTGCCTAGGAAAGCCGGCTCGTCAATGCCATATGCATTTAGTCGCTAACATTAGAGGATGACTGGATAAGAAAAGCAGTAAAGATGTTCGGCTTAGCAGAAGGGAAATCGACATCATTTAGACAAAATCGTTGATGTGCCTTTAGAGGGAAAAATAAACCACCCCCTATAGGGGTGGTTAAAATGTAAAATCATTAGGATGCAACACTTGCCTTCTCTAAAATGACTGGAATATTTTTATACGCCGGAATACCACATTGAGGATCAAAGTTATCGAGCGCTATCAAGTTATTTGCTTCTGGAAAATAAGTGGCAACACAACGATCAGCCATATCATAGATAACCACTTTTAGATTATCTAAACGACGTTTAGTCCTCTTTTGCTGTTTATCCAAGGCAATAACATTGACCCTATCACCCGCAGATAATTTTTGTTTTTTTGCCTGAGCTTCACTGATAAAGATGACGTCTCTCTGACCAAAAACGCCACGATAGCGGTCATTCATTCCATAAATTGTCGTATTGTACTGGTCATGGCTACGTATAGTTGCCAACACTAATTCGCTATGTGTCGCAGACTCCGGATCCTCAATAACACCTTCTGTTGTTATAAAGTTTGCCTTACCTGATTGCGTTAACCACCTACGTTGAGCCGCTGCATTTGTTAAATGAAAACCGCCAGGAATTCGGATTCTTTTATTGTAATCTTCAAAACCTGGTAACACGGCTTCCATTGCATCACGAATTTTATCGTAATCATCAATGAAATCATCCCACTCGACTTTTGAGTTAGGGATTGTTGCTTTGGCAAGACCAGCAACAATTGCACATTCTGATTTTAAATATGGGCTAGCCGGTTTTAGTTTGCCATGTGAAGCATGTACCATTGACATAGAATCCTCAACTGTAATGCTTTGTGGACCTGACTTTTGAATATCAACTTCTGTACGACCTAATACCGGAAATAAAAATGTATGCTTTGCCGTCAACAAATGTGACCGATTAAGTTTGGTTCCAATATGAACAGCCATATCAAGTTTTTTCATTCCACTGTAGCACGCATCTTTATCCGGCATAGCAACAGCAAGGTTTCCCCCCATACAGATCAATGCATTTACTTTTCCTTCAGAGATTGCTTGCATGCTAGCCACGGCAGCGTGACCAAAAGCGATAGGAGGTTTAAAACCAAAGCGTTGCTCAATTTTATCGATAAAAGATTGGCTTGGTTTTTCGGTTATTCCGACGGTACGGTCGCCTTGCACATTAGAATGCCCCCTTAATGGACAAATTCCCGCACCATCCCGACCAATATTACCTTTCAATAATAAAAGATTGATGAGTTGCTGAATATTTTGAGTGCCATGCTGATGCTGCGTAATTCCCATGCCATAACAAATAATGGTGTTTTTTGCTTCAATATAAAGTTGAGCAATTTGCTCTATTTCATCGCGAGTCATGCCACTCACAGATAAAATATCATCCCAAGAAGTAGACAACACATCTTGCTTAAGTTTATCGAAACCAACGGTATGGGTACTTATAAATTCATTATCTAATATAGGCGCTTGACCTTTTGCTACCGCCGCATCGTGATACTCAATAATAGTGCGAATGACACCTTTAATTAATGCAGTATCTCCACCGATCCTAACTTTATAGTAATATCCCGCTAGAGGTGTGGACTCTAGCGTCAACATTTCAATTGGATCTTGCGGATAAGTAAATCGTTCTAATCCTCTTTCTTTCAAAGGATTAATTGCGATAATTTTGGCACCTCGTTTTGATACCTCACGAAGTGAACTGAGCATACGAGGATGATTAGTCCCTGGGTTGTGCCCAATACAAATCACTAAATCAGCCTTGTCAAAATCTTCAAGTAATACCGTCCCTTTACCCACACCTATTGAAGCTGCGAGACCAACACTTGTCGGCTCATGGCACATATTTGAGCAATCCGGAAAATTGTTAGTTCCATATTCTCTGGCAAAAAGCTGATATAAAAACGCCGCTTCATTTGACGTTCGACCTGAAGTATAAAACTCAACAGAATTAGGATCTGAGTAACTTGATAACCGCTGACCTATTTGAGCAAAAGCATCGTTCCATTCAATTTTTTCATAGCAATCTGTTTGCGCATTATATTTCATTGGATGAGTTAGACGACCTTCATTTTCCAAGTCGTAATCATCCCACGTTAACAGCTCACTCACTGTGTGTTTCGCAAAAAACTCAAGTGTCGTTCTCTTTGCTGTGGCTTCCCATGCCATCGCTTTTGCACCATTCTCACAAACATCAAATGATGCACTATGTTTAGGATCTGGCCACGCACAACCAGGACAGTCAAAACCTTGAGGTTTATTCATTTCAAACATAGTAATAATGTCGGGTACAACATCCATCTGCTCGCGTATAGCTTCAGCGACAGCTTTAACTGCCCCCCAACCTGCTGCAGGTCCAGTGTAATCTTCGATTTTTTCTTTCATTTTCATTACTCTTTTAAATTTAAATGTAACAAGAAATAAACTTTATTTTATTGCAGTGTCATTATGATTAATATTGAGCGACTAATTCCGACTTATCTTTTTATGAATATAATTCAAAAATAAAATCTTATTTCATAGATAACATATCAAATAGGATTAGTAATAATAAGGAATTATCATCCATTAATACTTTTTAATTTACTTGTTGCAGATAAAAATTCCAAAAAATCATTAAAATTATTAAATATCAATTAATTAAAGACCATTACTGCACTCACATTCTTACTTTATTTAAAAAACAGGACACTTTAACAATAAAATATAATCCAATTAATGAAGTGTTAAATAACAAAATGAACAGTTAGAAATTATATGGTTGAGTTTAAGCAGAAACTGCCGTATTCGTCATCGAACAAAGATATCGATAGCCAATTTTAGGTAACACGGGCGAATTACCTTATAGTTGAATAGGTAGACGTTAATTGAACGAAGAAGGGTTAAAATCAGTTGATTCACTGAATTTTAGGCATAAAAAAAGACATCTTTTGATGTCTATTGATTGCGCCATCTTGAGAATGGTACGCCCTACAGGATTCGAACCTGTGACCTACGGCTTAGAAGGCCGTTGCTCTATCCAACTGAGCTAAGGGCGCATTATGTGCGCAGACAGCCTATCTGGCTGATGGCGTTGAATTATACGGTTGCTGAGCGCCGAGTCAATGGGTTTTCACTACTAAAATAACGATATGGTTACTTTATATAACAGATAGACCTGACATTACGAACAAGTTCTGACAAAATAGAGCCATCCCCCGCGTCTCATATATGGATTAAGTTACAGATGTTAGCAAAAATTATTGATGGGAAAACGATTGCGCAAGCAATTAGACAGGAAGTTGCTCAAAAAGTACAAACTCGTATTGCCAATGGTAAACGAGCACCGGGTCTTGCCGTGATTCTGGTAGGCGCTAACCCTGCGTCTCAAATTTACGTTGGCAGCAAACGACGTGCCTGCGAAGAAGTTGGCTTTCTATCTCGCTCTTATGATTTACCAGACACGACCACTGAAGCCGAGCTTCTCAAACTTATCGATGACTTAAACCAAGACACTGACATTGATGGTATTTTAGTTCAATTACCACTCCCAGCGGGTATTGATAACGTTAAAGTGATTGAGCGAATTCACCCTGACAAAGACGTAGACGGCTTCCATCCATATAACGTAGGTCGTTTATGTCAACGAGCGCCTCGCTTACGCCCATGCACACCAAGAGGGATTGTGACCCTACTTGAGCGTTATGATATTAATACTTACGGTTTAAATGCCGTTATCATTGGCGCATCAAATATTGTTGGTCGTCCAATGAGCCTTGAATTATTATTAGCAGGCTGTACCACCACCGTTACCCACCGCTTCACTAAAGATCTCGAACAGCATGTCCGCAATGCAGATTTGCTCGTTGTCGCCGTCGGTAAACCTAATTTTATTCCGGGTGAGTGGATCAAACCAGGCGCTATTGTTATTGATGTGGGTATTAACCGCTTAGAAAATGGCAAGGTGACCGGTGATGTTGATTTTGATGAGGCGTCAAAACGCGCTGCATGGATCACTCCAGTACCGGGCGGTGTTGGACCAATGACCGTGGCAACTCTGATCCAAAACACGTTACAGGCGTGCGAAGAGTACCACGATATTTAATGTAATTTGGAGTCACAATGGATATTTTTCATCTTGATGGTCATCCCCACATTGAGCTATGCGACCTATTAAAAATTGAAGGTTGGGCTGAAAGTGGCGCAATGGCAAAAGCAATGATTGCTGATGGCTTAGTGCAAGTTGATGGCGTTGTTGAAACGCGTAAACGCTGCAAAATTGTCGCAGGAAAAATTGTTTCCATGGGAAGCGAACAAATCACAATTCAAGAGTAGTTTCCACTACATCCTTGATAAAGGTAAGCTGAGCCCCACTCAGCTTACCTTTTGTTACTCAATCAATAAGCCCACTTACCGATTGTTTTTGTTGGGGATAATGGCACATTTGTGAATTCTTGTAATTGCCGATATTGCGCTTCATTCTGGACCATATTCGGGTTTCCTGTTTCCCGTAACGCTAATACGATATTTTCCATCGATAGTTTATTTCCTGCCTTTCTCCACTGCATGCATGCCGCTAATACCCCTGTTCGGCCAATGCCCGCTTTACAATGAATAACGGGAAGCGGTTTATTTTCTCCATCTATTGCTACTCCTTGATTTTTATAGAGTTCAAATAAGCAACCTTTATTGATGATTCTAATGAGCTGGTTTAATTTAACTAACTCCTCCGTTGTCACCGTTCCCCCATCATCCCAATTAGTCACATGGAGCACAGGGATTGAATGCTTTTTATAGCCATTAAAAATATCCATTTTATATTGGCACAACTCTAATGATTTTTTTTCTGCATTGATTTGTTTAGGTACTACTTTATAGTCTTTTTTTTCTCGCCTAGTGGTAACTTCAATGGCGCCATATTTTTGATTACTCATAAAGTAAGGTGGCAGCTTATCTTTTTGAAAAACAGAACCGTGGATCTCTTTCTTTGATGCTAAAACAACTAATATCGGAGTCTTGTTTGCCATAAGCATAGATAAATGGTTTTCAATGGCTTGAGCATTATCTTGGGGGTACTGGCAGCGGATGGCTAAATTTTCACTCCCCACTTGTAGCCGATTAGCAAAAAGGCTCACAATAGATTTATCAGCGCTCCGTATTGATATTTGCGTGTGTTTCGCACTCCCAATATTCGGATACCGTTGTCCTCTATCTTGAGTGTCATATTCAATGTTTTTTTCATTTATCGATAACTGTGTTTTTTCTTTCAATTTATCAAATTCAGACTGTTTGGGAACAAGAGATATATTCAGTTTTAATTTAGGGCGCTTATTCAATGAGACTTTAGGATTTACCACAACCGAGCTAGTTTGTGGCGTATTTTTGACTGCATTAAGCTCAGTCAAAACTGGGTGATTGACTGCTACGGAAGTCGATGGAGTCGCAACTGCTTGTATCATTGCAGGGCGAGTTGACGTTATCGGGAACATAATTATCCTTACTATGTCATTAAAAGAATACAACTCGATTCATTGAACAGTATTCATTCCTTCTCCTTACCTCGCTTGCACATTTAGCGGTTGAATTCATGAAAAAAACCCACCAAAAACAGATCATTTTTAGTGGGTTTTATTCTTATTTGTTAGCCTGATTAACCTGAATTCTCTAAATTATTCGAATTGTAGCAAGGCGACAATCCCTAGGAGCATACATAAGTATGCGACCCGAGTAGCCGGATGACAACAACACCACCACAGCGCGAAATATAACAAAGAACAATATTCTAAATAGTTCGTGTTGTGGCTAGGCGGCTAACAAGGATATCTCGGGGAGCATACATAAGTATGTGACCCGAGTAGCCGAGTGACGCCAACAACGCCACAACGCGAAATATGACGAATATTACTTGCGACGCCACGTAGTGCCAGCTGATGAATCTTCCAACACAATCCCCATCGCCGTCAGCGCATCACGTGCCTGATCCGCCAGCGCCCAATCTTTGCTTTGACGCGCGTCGTTACGCTGTTTAATCAGTGCTTCGATTTTTGCCACTTCGGCATCGTCTTCGCTTTGTGCCCCACCTTGTAAGAAAGTTTCTGGGTCTTGTTCTAACAGCCCCAACACTTTCGCCAGCTCACGTAATTGCGCTGCCATACCGTTTGCGGCGTCCATATTTTCTGTTTTCAAGCGGTTCAATTCACGCGCCATATCAAACAGAGCTGAATAGGCTTCAGGTGTATTGAAATCATCATTCATCGCTTCGCAGAAACGACTTTTGTATATTTCACCACCAGCAGGTGTCGCTAATTTATCTGTACCGCGCAATGCGGTATATAGGCGCTCTAATGCCGTGCGAGCTTGCTTTAAGTTCTCTTCGGTATAGTTCAGCTGGCTACGATAATGACCAGAAAGTAAGAAATAACGTACGGTTTCCGCATCGTAATATTCCAATACATCACGGATAGTAAAGAAATTATTGAGAGATTTAGACATTTTCTCTCTATCAACCATGACCATGCCGGAGTGCATCCAATAGTTCACATACGGACCATCGTGAGCGCAGGTAGACTGAGCAATTTCATTTTCATGGTGTGGGAACATTAAATCGGAACCGCCACCGTGAATATCAAAATGGTTACCCAGCGTTTTGCTGTTCATGGCCGAACATTCAATATGCCAGCCAGGGCGACCTAAGCCCCAAGGAGACTCCCAGCTTGGCTCGCCTTCTTTTGACATTTTCCATAACACGAAGTCCATTGGATTACGTTTTACATCAGCCACTTCAACACGGGCACCCGCTTGAAGCTGGTCTAAATCTTGGCGAGATAATAAGCCGTAATTTGGATCAGTTTTGACCTCAAACATTACATCGCCATTATCTGCAACATAAGCATGACCGCGCTCAATCAAGCTTTCAGTTAGCTCAATGATTTCATGAATATGGCGAGTAGCACGCGGTTCGCTGTCTGGACGTAGGATATTTAATGCATCAAAATCTTTATGCATTTCCGCTAACATGCGCGTCGTTAACTCTTCCACGCTTTCATTATTTTCAGCGGCACGTTTAATGATTTTGTCATCAATATCCGTCACGTTGCGCACATAATTCAGGTCATAGCCTAAATAGCGTAAATAGCGGCTAATTGCATCGAAAGCCACAAAGGTACGACCGTGACCAATATGACACAAATCGTAAATGGTGATGCCACACACGTACATCCCAATCTTTCCAGCATGGATGGGTTTAAATTCTTCTTTTTGACGACTCAGTGTATTGAAAATCTGTAGCATCTTTTTATTTCCATTTTATTAGTACGTGTATATCTATCATACATCAGATTATCGCGATGTTGAGGATAAAATATCCAGATTCAACCTACGAAAATAGCACGGTATTGAATCGCGATCACCCGAAGAAAGCAAGGTTAACACTTGACTTTATCGCCTTATTTATAGGTCACTGTTATGGATTAACCTATTTTGCAAATACACTGTTGCTTCAAGTCAGGTTTTATCTGTGATATAAACTTGCTGATCTTAACGCTTTCGCAAGTTAGCGCACAAAAAACAATTATTCAGGATAGCTATTATGGTTACATTTCATACCAATCACGGTGACATCGTTATCAAAACTTTCGCAGACAAAGCACCAGTAACTGTTGAAAACTTTCTAACTTACTGCCGCGAAGGTTTCTACAATAATACCATTTTCCACCGTGTTATTAACGGCTTCATGATCCAAGGTGGTGGTTTTGAGCCTGGCATGAACCAAAAAGACACTAAAGCGCCTATCAAAAACGAAGCTAATAACGGACTGAAAAACAGCCGTGGCACATTAGCAATGGCTCGTACTAACGATCCACACTCAGCAACAGCACAATTCTTCATCAACGTTGCTGACAATGACTTCTTAAACTTCCGTTCAGAGCGCCCAGATGGTTGGGGTTACTGCGTATTTGCTGAAGTCGTTGAAGGTATGGACGTTGTTGACAAAATCAAAGGCGTTTCGACCGGTCGCAGTGGTTTCCACCAAGACGTACCTCGCGAAGACGTTGTGATTGAAAAAGTGACTGTCAGCGAGTAATCCCTGAATTTATGTCCACTTATATCATTGCAGATTTGCATTTAAGTGAAGATGAACCGGCGATCACCGCCGGTTTTCTGCATTTTATCGAACAGCAAGCCATCCATGCCGACAGCCTGTATATTCTAGGCGATTTCTTTAATTATTGGATTGGTGATGATGATGAAACACCCTTACACCAACAAGTAGCTCAAGCACTAAGGCAGCTAAGTGAACGTGGTATTCCTTGCTATTTCATTCACGGAAATCGCGATTTCTTAGTGGGTCAACGTTATGCTAAACAGTGCGGCATGACCATCCTCCCCCAAGAAACGCTGCTTGAACTTTATGGTCAACGTATTTTGATTATGCATGGAGATACGCTATGCACCGATGATGCGGCTTATCAAAATTACCGTAAAAAAGTTCATACCCCTTGGATCCAACGCCTTTTTCTCACTTTACCTTTATGTATTCGTCGCCGTATCGCACAAAAAATGCGCCGTAATAGCCAATATGCCAGTAGCATGAAATCCGAAGCGATTATGGATGTGAATTCCCTCGCCGTCATTGATGCATTAAACCGCCATCAAGCGCAATGGATGATCCACGGTCACACTCATCGCCCTGCAATTCATGAAATCAACCTAGAGGGTCATCTCCATTTTAGGGGGGTATTAGGTGCATGGCACAGCGAAGGTTCCGCTTTTGTAATTAATGAAAACGGTATTGAGCTTATTTTCTTTCCTTTTTAGTTTTCGTTCCTTGTTAAAGATGCGCGGGTGAATTCTTGCACTTGAGCCTAATCGTTTGCTTATTTTATAGTCACGCAAACGTTTTCCTTGATCGATTACCGTGATATGATCGGGACAATTCACATTTCCACCCTTAGGGTGACATTTTTCAATACAGGGATCACACCACATGACTGCCCAAGTTCCTGCTCAATCTGCGGCAAAAATCGCCATTGTTATGGGTTCTAAAAGTGATTGGACAACGATGCAACATGCTGCTGATGTACTGACAGAGCTGCAACTGCCTTTCCATGTTGAAATCGTTTCTGCACACCGCACGCCAGATAAACTGTTCTCCTTTGCTGAAAATGCCAAAGCAAACGGTTTTGATGTCATTATCGCAGGGGCTGGCGGTGCGGCCCATTTACCTGGCATGTTAGCTGCAAAAACACTGGTTCCTGTCCTTGGCGTGCCGGTACAAAGTGCCGCATTAAGTGGTGTTGATAGCCTGTATTCTATTGTGCAGATGCCAAAAGGTATTCCTGTTGGCACCCTTGCTATTGGTAAAGCCGGTGCCGCTAACGCCGCACTGCTAGCTGCACAAATTTTAGCCACTCATGATAGTGCGCTATTCAATCGCTTATCCGCATGGCGAGAAGCACAAACCAACGACGTATTAAATAACCCAGATCCGAGGGAAGCGTAATGAAACCGGTTTGTGTCCTTGGTAATGGTCAATTAGGCAGAATGCTGCGCCAAGCAGGGGAACCGCTGGGAATTTCAGTTTTCCCTGTAGGACTAGATGCGGAACCTGAAGCCGTTCCTTACCAACAAAGCGTGATCACCGCTGAAATTGAACGTTGGCCTGAAACACCTTTAACTAAGGAGCTAGCTCGCCATAATGCGTTTATTAACCGAGATATTTTTCCTCGTTTAGCGGACCGATTCCCACAAAAAAGCCTATTCGATACATTAAATTTATCGACGGCACCTTGGGCGCTATTAGAATCTCCAGACCAATGGACAGAATTATTTGCCACTCTGGGTGATTTTTTGATCGTAAAACGCAGAACGGGTGGCTACGACGGTCGTGGCCAATGGCGTGTTCGCCCTGGTGATGAGTTAAATCTTCCCGCAGAAATTTATGGGGAATGCATCGTCGAGCAAGGGATCCCATTTGATGCTGAAGTCTCCGTGATTGGTGCCCGCAGCCAATCCGGTCAATCGGTTTTCTATCCCATCACACATAACCTTCACCAAGAAGGTATTTTACGCACCAGCGTTGCGTTCCCAAATGCGAATCCTGTCCAGCAACAACAAGCACAAGCGATGCTCAGCTCCGTCATGGATGAGCTCGGCTATGTCGGTGTAATGGCTATGGAGTGTTTTGTGGTTGGCGATAAACTGCTGATCAACGAAATCGCCCCTCGTGTTCATAATAGTGGGCACTGGACTCAAAATGGGGCCTCAATCAGCCAATTCGAGCTCCATTTACGCGCGATTCTGAATCTTCCGATGCCGACGCCAGAAGTTTTCAGCCCTGCTGTGATGGTCAATTTAATTGGCACTGATGTTAACCAAGAATGGTTAAATCTGCCTTTAGTCCATTTACATTGGTATGAGAAAGAAGTGCGCCCTGTACGTAAAGTGGGTCACTTAAATCTGACTCATAGCGATGTCCATCAGCTCGAAAATACCCTCGATAATTTGATCCCAATGCTGCCAAATGAGTATAAAAGTGGCATTGAGTGGGCAAAAACAAAATTAGGCTGGTACTCTCGCCAAAAATAGGGAAAATAGCGCTATTCGTGCCTGAAAGTGATATTTCGGGCATTGTGCTATTTTTGCCCTACTTTTATAGTGATTACTTGTGAGTGATGACTAACTCACTAGGGCGCCACTGGAGTGCATATGCCAGAAACACAAGCCTCACCGTTTAGTCCGTTATACCAATGGTCGATTCTTATTCTCCTCGGACTGGTTTATTTCCTTGCTACTGCCACCACCTTCACCTCATTAGGCGTAGTATTACCGAGTATGATCGGCGAATTAAAGTGGAGTTGGACTGAGGCAGGCTTTGGTTTTACTTTACTCGGGTTAACCTGCGGTTTAGCGAGCTTTCTACCCTCATTGCTAATACGTAAAGTCGGTGTTCGTCTCACGCTGCTTTTAGGTATGCTGGTGTTCTGCTCTGGCTTTTACAATCTCTATTCAACGGAAACCATCAGCACCTATTTCTTAGGGACAGCGTTGATTGGTATCGGATTTACGTTACTCGCCACTGTTCCTGGAACCTATGTTCTCTCTCGCCTGTTTGAAAAACAGTCTCTCGCATTCGGTTTGTACTTCACGATTGGCGGGCTAGGTGGCGTAGCCGGTCCGTGGATCTATTTTTATGCCTCGAACCAATTAGGCTCTTGGCGTATGCATTGGGTACTCTGTGCCGTTTATCTTAGTATTGTCACACTCATCACTATCTTAGCGCTCAGAGAAGGCAAAAAAGAGCAAGAACACGCCAAAAACGTGATGCAAAAACAAGTTAGTAGCTCAAGTAAACCTATTTACCGTACAGCAGAAGTTTGGACCGTGCGCCGTGCCCTACGCACTTGGCAATTCTATTTAATCGCCGCAACGTATACTTCTTTTCTATGGTGCGGAATTACGGTAAACAGTTTTGCGGTCGCGCACATTGAAGAACGCGGATTTGGCATGACGGTCGCCGTTTCACTGCTTAGTACCATGGCATTTGTGAACGCTTTTTCTCGCTTTCTCGGTGGTGCCGCTGGGGAATGGTTAGAACCTAAACGCTTACTGATTGGTAGTTTGATTATCATGGTACTGGGCGTTATCGCACTGAGTATTTCCACGTCATGGTTCTGGCTGATTTTATTCGTGATTTGCGTTGGTGTTGGCTATGGAATGACCTTCTTAGCATCCAGCGTATTACTCTCCAATTATTTTGGTCGCGGTCCTTACTTAGAGTTATTCTCTGTCGTCAATTTAATCTCGACTATCGCTTGTTTAGCACCGTTTATTGCCGGCGCTATTAAAGATATTACCGGCAGTTTTACCCCCGCCTTCTTAATCATTGCAGCCCCTGTCATTGTGATTCTATTTTTCACTTTAATGATGAAGCCACCTGCTTTAGCAGTGCAAAAAGATTAATCTCTAAAAAGAAAAAAGCTCGGGGCAACCCGAGCAAATTATTGAACCAAGGGAAAAACAAGGATCCATGTACATATTCAACTTCTTACTGGCATGACCGACTACAAATTACTTTAATAATTCAGGTACTTTCAGCAGGATAAATTCATTGTCATCTGCTTGATTAGGCTCACGGCTAGAAGAGAATGGATAGTTATTGTCATTCCCGACAATAATGTGTTCGCCATCAACAATATCCACGTTTTCAATCGTAAAGAATGGGAAAGTAAACACGCCATTATTCAATGGTTTCTTGGCTAATTGATTAGAATCTTGGATGTTCATCAAATCAATATAAGCTTGCTTATCGACTGCGCCACCGACATTTTTATCTGAAAACTCAATGCGATAAACGCGTTTAAATTTCGCTAAATTGCTAAAGCAATTTTCTTTATTTGTTGCGTTTTCTGGGCACCCTTTATCTGCAGTGCCTTCACCATTATCACGCTCGATGATCAAGCCATGAGTATCATCAATCAGATTAAAATCACCGATAGCATTTTGGTTATCTTCAAAAACATATAACCAACTGCGCCCCGTCCAGTCTTGCTGTCTCACGTCAAATTCCAGAATACGCGCCGCTTTTTTGCCATTCACGTTTTCATAATCTTGCTTAGCTTCTTGCCACAAAGCCCCTTCCAACATGGGGTACAATTTAGTGCCATCTGGTGATGATGCCATCCCCTCAAAACCTTTTGAACGATTAACTTGGAACGTGACTTTCTCTGTCGGTTTACCCGGCGTTGTTAACGTGTAATGGTCCGGTGAAACCACTTTTTTGCCTTCAACTTGTGTTTCAAAAAGCGCTAAAACCTTGCCTTCTAGATCCATTTTAATCAGGTATGGTCCAAACTCATCCCCAACCCACAAAGCACCATTCGAAAATTGGAAACTTTCAGGATCAAAATCACTGCCCGTCAAATAGCGCTGCTGGCTGCTTTCATTAATAATATGAAATGGAATGATTTTATCCGGATCATGGAAAAAGACAGTTTTCAGCGGGTTTACTTTTCCACTTTTAAAATCAATATCATATTGGGTTAAATACAACATAGAATCCGGTGAATTCATTTTGTTACCAAAACCATTGTCCGTTAACACCCAATAAGTGCCATCTTCCATGCGCTTAATACCCGAGTGTCCTTGTAACGGCTGCCCGTTAATAGGAATAAATTTACCTGTTGGACGACCATCTGATTTGCCTTCCACTTTACCCAGCGTATCAACACACGTTCCAGTGGTGTATTTACCACTTTTTTGCATATCCGAAGGGGCATCTTTCGGTGTAGGAACTGTCGTATCGACGGATAAAACAGCATGCCCAGCGAGTGTAGCGGGTACTTGTTTTTGAACTAATGATTGTTGAGCAACCCCTACGGTGCTAAATGAGATTAAACCAAGAAATAAAGAAAGAGATGTCAGCGTGAGTTTTTTCCGATTAAGGCGAGCCATTGTTATTTTCCTATTTTTCATGCCATCAATAATTGATAGCTGAATAATAACCATGGCAAATGAAGGTTTTGTGAAGGATTAGAGACAGTTAGTTTAATGGGCATCCATCATGAGATGCCCATTAAACAACGGAGCCGTATTATCAACTATTAGACAAACGGCGATGTTGGCTACCAGTACCCAATAATCGCAGCCCTAACCAGCCACCGCATACAGATAATAAGAACCCTGCGCAAAGAGGTAGCAATACCCACAACCGCCATTCTGGTTGCCATGGAAAATCAAACACTTTAGTTTGCAATAACCATAGCGCGACTTCAGCACCAAATGCAGCGGCGAGCCCAGCCATTCCCCCCAGCAAAGCAAATTCGCTCCATAAAGTACGACGCATCAGTTTTTTGCTCGCCCCCAGAGTCCGGTATACCACTAACTCTCGCTCACGCTGGCTCATTCCCACTTGAATTTGCGCCAATAACAGCAATAAACCACAGAAAATGACCAGAACAACCATCACTTCCAACGCTTGGCTCACTTGCTGCAAAATCTGCTGAATTTGCGTGATAATCGCACCGGTATCTAACACATTAATCGTTGGATATTGATGACTCAGCTGAGTTAATAACTGCCCATCGCCATCATAATGGAAGCTACTCAGCCAGGTTTCCGGCATCGGTGATAACGTTTCTTCCGCAAAAATAAAATAGAAATTCGGGCGTAGACTTTCCCAATCAACTTTACGGATGCTGCTCACTTTGGCAGTAAAAATCTGCGAACCTGCATTGAAAGTTAGCTTATCACCGATTTTTAATCCTAACTCCTTAACCACCGTTTGCTCGATAGATACCTCACCTGCTTTAGGTGGCCAGCTCCCTTGTTCCAATTCATTGGCAGGTGGTAATGTTGACTGCCAGGTTAAACTTAACTCCCGTCTTACCGTATTATTATTAGGATCACGAGTATCTGCCCATTCAATCGCAGATTGGTCATTAATTTCAGACAAGCGAGCTAATACCACCGGATTAAATTCGGTCGGTGTTACTTGATACTGTTTTAATAACTGTGTCACCGGATCAAGCTGAGACTGAGTCATATTGATCAGGAAATAATTTGGACTATCCGCTGGAAGTTGCTGCTGCCAGCGATCCAATAGATCCCCACGAACCAAGATCAATAGCGCCAGCAACATAAACGATAATGAAAATGCGCTCATTTGCGTGATGGTTTGCAGTGGTTGACGCAGTAAACGACTCACGGACAAACGTAGACTTAGCTGACGAAATTGTATTTTCCTCAGTAGCCATAATCCCAGCCAGCCAATCAGTGCTAGCAATACCGCAACCACAACAATACCCAGCAAAATTGACCATAATAATGGATTTACTCCTGCAAACAGGAATAATCCTCCGACGACAATTAGTGTCACTACCGGCAGATAATAATATAGCGGCCAAATTGGTGATTTGGCATCTTCACGTAAGACGCGAGAAGGCTGAGTGCCCATCAATTGGTAGTAAGGTCGAATCCCGACAATGATCGCGATGATAAACAACGTTGCTATCGACCAGATCCATGGCCAGAAACTCGCGCTCGGCAAGGCTTTTGGTAACATTGCCGACAAAATTTGCATTAAGATCCCTTCAAACGCGAGTCCTAGCAAGGAACCGAGTAATGCCGCCGCGATCAATATCACTAACCATTGACCGATGATCCACTTACGCAGTGCATTGCGCCCTGCGCCCAGCGTTTTTAAAACCGCGATCAATTGATGGCGGCTTCGGCAATAATGGGTCATTGACACCACAACGGCGGCAATCGCCAGTAATAATGTTAACAACACCGATAACAGTAAAAATTGCTGAGCTCGCTTAAAGGTTTTCCCCACCGCACCACTATCATCATCCAAGGTATACCAGCGCTGATCGCTCCTGAGCTGAGTATCATATTTCTCTTTGAAAGTGTCTATCGCTTGACGTGAGCCTGCAAACATATCTCGATAAGTTAAGCGGCTACCGATTTGAATCGCCCCCGTTGATGGCGCATCCTCAATCGAAATCAGCACTCTTGGCGCAATTTGAAAAGGGTTAAAACCGCTATCCGGCTCCTGAACTAATGTGCCTGAAATGGTCAACGTCCCATCGCCAATATCAATCTGTTCACCGACCTTTAAATTGAGTAATTCCAATAAGCGCGGTGCAACTAAAATATGCCCTTTGGTGGGTTTCAGACCCGCAGGCTCGGTGACCAAGTCACCGTATAACGGATAACTCGAATCCGCTGCTTTTACTAACACCAACTGAGGTCGCCCTTCTTCATCCTCAGTCGAATACGCCATGGTTGAAAACGAAATTTGTTGGCTCAATGTGAGCCCAGCCTGTTGCGCCGCCGCTAACCATTCAGGGTCGCTTGGATGGGAGGAACGCAGTACCAAATCACCTGCCAGTAATTCTTGGCTTTGGTAACTCATACTGTTTTCTATACGATCACTGATCCGCCCTAATGCCAGTACGCAAGCCACCGCTAACGTGAGTGCCAACCAAACAATCAACAATGATGGCGTTTTCCATTCGCGCCAAAACCAGCGCCAAATCATGACTCTTCCCTCAACAGCCCATCAACTAACCGTAATCGTCGCTGGCAACGAGCGGCTAATTGATTGTCATGGGTGACTAAAATCAGTGTCGTCCCATGTTCTTTATTCATCGCAAATAATAAATCGGCAATCTTATCTCCCGTATGGCGGTCAAGATTTCCCGTCGGCTCATCAGCAAACAAAATTTGAGGTTGCCCATTAAATGCTCGCGCTAAAGCTACACGCTGCTGTTCTCCACCCGACAGCTGAGCAGGCATATGTTTTAAGCGATTTCCTAACCCCAAATCCGTGAGCAAACTGACCGCTTGTTGATGGCTTTTTGTTTCAGATTCGCCTCGTAGCAAAGAAGGGAGTTGCACATTTTCAAGTGCATTCAACGTTGGAATTAACATGAAAGATTGAAAAACAAAACCGACACTCTGTGCTCGTAGCCGTGCGCGCGCCTCTTCATCCATGGTGGTGAGATCTTGGTCCAGCAGTTTTACGGTTCCGCTAGTACCATCATCCAGCCCAGCAATAATGCCTAACAATGTGGATTTCCCTGATCCAGACTCGCCAATTAAAGCAATTGTCTGACCAGACTCGACAATTAGCTCGACTCCTTGCAATATAGTCAGTTCATGTTCACCTTGACCAACACGTTTAATGAGATGATGAACTTCAAGAATATTTTGCGCCGACATATATTGGTTTTTCTCCTATTAGTCACTGCAAGTGGTCAAACACTCGCAGCAACGAAACTATTAATTCTCGGTGATAGCCTTAGTGCGGGCTATCGAATACCTGCCGAGCAAGCGTGGGCAACATTGCTTGCCGAACGTTGGCAAAAACAGTCGCCACCGATTTTAGTGGTCAATGGCAGCATTAGTGGTAACACTGCCTCTCAGGGTTTAGAGCGTCTCCCCACTCTGCTGGCACAGCACAAACCCGATTGGGTGCTGATTGAGCTTGGGGCTAATGATGGCTTACAAGGGCTATCTGTTGAACAATTAGCCATTACATTACAACAGATTATTGACCAAATAGAGCAAAATGGTGCTAAACCGCTCTTAATGCAAATTCGAATCCCACCAAACTACGGTAAACGTTACACATCGAGCTTTGAAAAAGTGTACCCTTCCCTGGCTGAAAAAAACCAGCTTCCGCTGATCCCATTCTTTATGGAAAGTGTGATCACCAAACCGGAATGGATCCAGCCTGATGGCATTCACCCGACAGAACAAGCTCAACCTACTATTGCAGATTTTATGGAAAAACAACTAGCACCCTATTTGTTTGTAAAATGAATTTGTTTGTAAAACAAACGTTATCCGTTAAAGAACAGCGGAAATTCTATTAATTGAATTTCCGAATCGTTCTAAATAAATCATAATGAACCAATATGATAGCGAAAATTCAGCCCATAGTAGGTAAAGTTATGCAAAAAACGGTATTAGTGACAGGGGCGTCAAGTGGCATTGGTTTGTGCGCGGCACAGACATTAAAATTGCGCGGTTATCGCGTCATTGCCACCTGTAGAAAACAGGCTGATATTGAACGATTACAAGGCATTGGCTTCGAAACTGTATCCCTCGACTTAGACGATCCAACGAGCGTCGAAGCTGCCGCTGAGCAAATTTTAGCGCTCTGCAATGGAAAACTTTTCGGATTATTCAATAACGCAGGCTTCGGGGTATACGGTCCATTGCATACCGTAAGCCGCCAGCAACTGGAATCTCAATTCTCCAGTAATTTTTTCGGCGTTCACCAATTGACCTTTCTTCTGCTTCCCGCCATGCTGCCGCACCATGAGGGGCGTATTGTGCAAACTAGCTCTGTAATGGGCATTATTTCCACACCGGGTCGAGGAGCTTATGCCGCCAGCAAGTATGCATTAGAAGCTTGGTCAGATGCCTTGCGTTTAGAATTAAAGGGCTCGGGTATACATGTCAGCTTAATTGAACCAGGTCCAATCCACAGTGCATTTACCCAAAATGTAGCACAAACTCAACAAGATAAACCCGTTCAAAACCCAGGTATTGCAGCAAAATTCACGCTATATCCTGAAGATGTCGTCAAAAAACTGATTTTAGCCTTAGAGAGCCCACATCCCCGTGTACGCTACTCTGTCACATTATTAACCGTTTTTGTGCGTATACTAAAACGTATATTACCCGATAAACTGATGGATAAAGTTCTCGCGGGTCAGGGCAAGAAAGATTGAAAAAACAGAATTAAGCCCCCATTTCATTGACATGATTAATAACGAATTTTAAAGAGACTGTTTATGCTAGCTAACGCACAAATTATTGATATTAACGAAACCAACCTACATCAAACTATTGAACAATCCATGAGCATGCCAGTCATGTTCTATTTCTGGTCACCACGTAGCCCGCAAAGTCTAGAATTTACGGGAATGTTAGAGCGTATCGCCCAAGACTATGCGGGTCTGTTTATCCTCGCTAAAGTCAATTGTGATGAAGAACAAATGATCGCCAGCCAGTTTGGCTTAAAAGGCGTTCCGACGGTCTATATCTTACAAAATGGTCGCCCGGTTGATGGTTTCGAAGGTCCACAACCTGAAGATGTGGTCCTGCAAATGCTGTCTCGTGTATTACCTAGCCCTGAAGAGTTAAAAGCCGCGCAAGCCGCGGAATTAGTCGCGGAAGGTAAACTTCAAGACGCTCTACCGTTATTGAAAGAAGCTAATCAACTCGCCCCAAAAAATAGCGATATCACCCTGTTGTTAGCAGAAGTACAAATTGGTCTACATTTAATTGATGATGCTGAAGCTTTATTAGCGACGGTACCAATGCAAGATAAAGACAGCCGTTATCAAGGGTTGGTCGCTCAAATCGAATTAGCGAAAAAAGCGGCTGATACCCCAGAAATTCAGCAATTAATCCAAGAGTTCAATCAAGATCCAGAAAATACGACATTAGCCGTTCAACTGGCATTAAAACTTCACGAAGTTAATCGCAACGAAGAAGCGCTAGAGATGTTACTGACATTTTTACGTAAAGATTTAAACGCTGGTGAGGGCTCAGTAAGAAAAACCATGATGGATATCATGTCAGCAATGGGAACCGGTGATGCACTTGCGAGCAAGTTCCGCCGCCAAGTTTATTCATTACTTTACTAGTTAAGGATTACCTATGGATTTGTTCGCGTCTGGTGCTATACCGATTATTATCTTTGTCGCTATTGCCATTATTATTGTTACAACCTGCGTAAAAACAGTACCGCAAGGCTTCCAATGGACCGTTGAACGTTTTGGTCGCTATACCCGGATTTTACAGCCAGGTTTACATATCATTGTGCCATTTATGGACAAAATTGGTCGTCGTATCAATATGATGGAACAAGTCCTTGATATTCCATCCCAAGAAGTTATTTCCCGAGATAACGCCAACGTTACTATTGATGCCGTTTGCTTTATTCAGGTGGTTGACCCGGTGCGCGCTGCGTATGAGGTGAGCAACCTTGAATTATCCGTGCTCAACCTCACCATGACGAACATCCGTACCGTATTGGGTTCAATGGAGCTCGATGAAATGCTATCTCAGCGTGATTCGATTAACAGTCGTCTATTACATGTGGTCGATGAAGCTACGAACCCATGGGGGGTGAAAATCACCCGTATTGAAATCCGTGATGTGAGACCGCCAAAAGAGCTAATCAGCGCGATGAACGCGCAAATGAAAGCGGAACGAACCAAACGTGCGGATATTTTAGAAGCAGAAGGTATCCGCCAAGCCGCTATCTTAAAAGCTGAAGGTGAAAAACAGTCACAAATTCTACGTGCAGAAGGGGATCGTCAGTCTGCATTCTTACAAGCCGAAGCTCGTGAAAGAGCCGCAGAAGCAGAAGCCAAAGCGACTCAAATGGTTTCTGACGCCATTGCAGCCGGTAATATGCAAGCCATTAACTACTTCGTTGCGCAAAAATACACGGATGCCTTGACAAGCATTGGTTCAGCGGAAAACAGCAAAGTGATCATGATGCCATTAGAAGCCAGCAACTTAATGGGCGCGATTGGCGGGATCACCGAGCTCATCGGCGAAAGTAAAAAAGTCGGTGCAACCCAAAAGCAGGCTAAAGAATGATAGAACTTATCAGCACACATCCCACATGGTTTTGGCTATGTTTAGGCGGGTTACTGCTGATTGGTGAGCTCCTTGGCACAGGCGGCTATCTACTCTGGTCAGGTATTGCCGCTGTGACGGTTGGGATACTCACTTTCCTATTGCCATTTCTCGGTTGGGAGTGGCAAGGTATCTTGTTTGCAGTGTTCACGGTCATTTCTGCCATTTTATGGCGAAAATGGCTTAGCCACCGCAAAGCCAGCAGCGCCGATGATGTCAACCAAATCAGCCACCAGCTAATTGGCGTTAAAGCGCGCTTACTCACTGATACTGAAGAGGGATTCAGCCGTGTTCGCTTAGCTGATGGTAGCTGGCGAGTTTACAGCGAAACCCCCTTAAAAGCAGAAGCCGAAGTGGAAGTGACCGCGGTGGATGGAATCACCTTAAAAGTTAAGCCTTACTATGGTGACAACAGCCACGCGCCAGATGGTCAATAATTGGGCAGTCTGCTCCATCATCTCCGGGGCAGACATCTACTAATTCTTGTAACGTATCGCGGATGGCGGACAGTTTTAAAATCGTCTGTTGAATTTCATCAATCTTCGCGATTGTCGCACTTTTCACATCTGCGCTGTGACGGCTTGGGTTACGAAATAGTCCCAGCAATTCGCCACATTCTTCCAGCGTAAATCCCACATCTTTCGCTTGTTTCAGCAGCATCAGTTCATCAAGATGTCTATCTTGATAATATCGGTAACTATTGTCACCACGTTCCGGTGGGGTGATCAGCCCTTTGTCTTCATAAAAGCGAATTGCTTTAGCTGTCAGACCGGTTTTTTTGGCAATTTCACTAATATTCATAATTCCCCTTGACCTTACCCTTGAGGGAAGGTTTAACCTTAACTACATAGCGGATTATAGACTGATTTTGTGTACAAATTATAGCCCCGCATTATGAAAGGGCTCGGAGAATCAAAAATGAAAATAATATTATCCTTGCAAGGTCTGAGCTGCATGCACTGTGTCGGTTCCGTGACAAAAGCGCTGCAAGCGCGCTCTGATGTTGAGTCAGTCAACGTCACCATCGACTACGCCGTTATTGAAAGTAGCGCAAGCCCTGAGTCACTGATTAAAACGATTGAGGATGCGGGCTATGAAGCCGCTGAAGCGACCACAGCAAATGTTGAGCTCGCACTATCAGGTTTAAACTGCATGAAATGTGCAGGAAAAACGCAGCAAGCACTAGAGGCAGTTGAAGGCGTTGCCGCGGCTGTCGTCGATACTCAACAAGCCAAGGTTTATGGCACAGCCTCAGCCGCAGATTTAATTGCAGCGGTAGACGCTGCTGGGTTCAAGGCTGAACTTGCTCAATCAGGTATTAGCTCCCCAAAAACTGAGCCGCTGAAAACATCAATTGAACAGCCGGAAACGGGTTCAGCGGCAGTTTGCGATATTCCGGCACAAGAATCTGATGTAGGCGAGCAGCCGGAGATTGCAGTTACCGATGACAGTATCCAATTATTACTGGATGGCATGACCTGCGCGAGTTGCGTCAGTAAAGTACAAAAAGCTCTCAATAGCGTGCCTGGCGTTGAAAATGCTCGAGTAAACTTAGCTGAGCGCAGTGCGTTGGTCACGGGAACAGCAAAACCTGATGACCTCGTTGAAGCTGTCGTGAAAGCAGGTTATGGCGCTGAAATCATCCAAGATGAAGCCAAACGCCGTGAACGCCAACAAGAAGTTGCTCAAGCCAATATGCGCCGCTTCCGTTGGCAGTCCGCCCTTGCGCTCGCGCTCGGTATCCCCGTGATGATTTGGGGCATGCTGGGCGACAATATGATGTTAAGCGCAGATAACCATAATATCTGGCTAACCATTGGGGTGTTAACGCTACTGGTCATGATTTTTGCGGGTGGGCATTTTTATCGTAGCGCATGGCAAAGTCTCAAAAATGGCAGCGCCACCATGGATACGTTGGTCGCGTTAGGAACTGGTGCAGCTTGGCTTTACTCTATCGTCGTCAATATTTGGCCTGAGCTCTTCCCTGAACAAGCTCGTCACCTTTATTACGAAGCCAGCGCCATGATCATCGGTTTGATTAACCTCGGTCATGCCCTAGAGCAGCGCGCACGCCAACGCTCATCTAAAGCACTGGAACGCTTATTAGATTTGACGCCGCCGACCGCCCGTGTTGTCACTGATCAAGGGGAAGTCGATATGCCCCTTGCAGAAGTAAAACAAGGTATGATTTTACGCTTAACCACAGGCGACCGTGTCCCCGTCGATGGCGAAATCATTGAAGGTGAAGTGTGGCTGGATGAAGCAATGCTCACCGGTGAGCCGATCCCTCAGCAAAAAAGCCGCGGGGATGCCGTGCATGCTGGAACAGTCGTGCAAGATGGAACCGTGTTATTCCGTGCCGCGGCTGTCGGCAGCCAAACCACCTTAGCGCGTATTATCCATCTTGTTCGCCAAGCGCAAAGCAGTAAGCCACAAATAGGCCAATTAGCGGATCGAATTTCTGCCATATTTGTGCCAGTAGTGGTTGCTATTGCCGTTATTTCAGGGGCGATTTGGTATTTTGTGGGGCCTGCGCCGCAAATTACCTATGCGCTGGTCATTACCACCACGGTACTGATTATCGCCTGTCCGTGTGCGCTTGGTCTTGCCACTCCGATGTCGATTATTTCAGGGGTGGGTCGCGCTGCCGAGTTTGGGGTATTAGTCCGTGACGCAGATGCTTTACAACAAGCTAGCGAACTAGACACCATCGTTTTTGATAAGACGGGCACGCTGACCGAAGGCATGCCACAAGTCACCGATATTCACGTATTCAACGACTTTGACGAGTCACAAGCGTTGCAATTTGCCGCTTCTCTTGAAAGTGGCTCTAATCACCCATTGGCTCGTGCAATTGTTAATCGTGCCAAAGGCTTGGACATGATTGCCAATCAACAATTTAGAACCATAGCGGGATTAGGTGTAACCGCGGTTGTTGACGGTAAAACGGTGTTATTAGGTAATCAAAAACTGTTAGCTGAAAATCAGGTTGATACCCGTGAAATCGATGAAACACTCCACCAGCAAGCCTCCCTTGGGGTTACACCGGTATTACTGGCTGTTGATGGTAAAATTGCAGCGCTGTTGTCTATCCGTGATCCGTTACGTGAAGACAGTGTTAGCGCCCTTGCTCGTCTGCATAAACAAGGCTTCCGCTTAGTAATGTTAACTGGGGACAACCCTGTTACCGCCAAGGCTATCGCGAAAGAGGCGGGTATTGATGAAGTTATTGCAGGCGTGATGCCAGATGGTAAATCCGCAGCAATTGAAGCGTTACAATCCAAAGGGCATAAAGTGGCGATGGTCGGTGACGGCATTAATGATGCTCCTGCCTTGGCTCGCGCTGACGTCGGTATCGCGATGGGGGGTGGCAGTGATATTGCCATTGAAACTGCCTCTATTACGTTAATGCGCCAAAGCCTACATGGTGTCGCGGATGCGGTGTCCATCTCTAAGGGGACTCTGCGTAATATGAAACAAAACTTGTTTGGTGCCTTCGTGTATAACTCGTTAGGCATTCCGATTGCCGCAGGGATTTTATACCCTCTTACCGGAACATTACTGAATCCCGTTGTAGCAGGAGCCGCCATGGCGCTCTCGTCTATCACTGTCGTCAGCAATGCCAACCGTTTATTACGCTTTAAACCTGAGAAATAGCCAAACTAAGCCACCGTGATATCATCACGGTGGCTTTCCCTTCTATTTGACTTAACGCAACAAATCGCCCAAATACCTCAGTCACTTAACCATTCCTGTTCTATAATTAAGTGATTTTCATTATTTTCATTATTTTCACTGTTTGAGGGTTCCATGTTAAATATTAATCGCGAAAAACTCACCAACTTAGCCAGTGGTGATATGAAAAAGCAACGTAATATTCTGGCGGTTCTTGCCGTCTTATTGTTGCTAGGGGGTATCGCCTGTTTAGCTAATCCGGTTGCCTCTGGTATTGTCGTCAGTGCCATCGTGGGCGTGTTATTAATCTTAAGTGGCGTTGGTGCTATTGTGAGTATCCTAAGCACCACTATCTACACTGGCTGGTCCCGTCTTTTTGGATTTGTCATCGGGATTATTTACTGCATCGTCGGTTATGCGTTTATCAAAGAGCCTTTGCAAGGCTTGATCGCCATGGCGATGGTGATTGCCGCCTTATTTATTATCGGTGGGGTCATCCGTTTGTATGCAGGTATCCAGCAAATTAAATCTGCGGCTGGCTGGATGCAGATTATTATTGGGATACTGGACTTGTTTATTGCTTACTTATTAATTGGCAATGGTCCGATTACCTCAATTGCACTATTAACTGCATTAATCGGTATCGAATTAATTTTCAGTGCGTTTGGCTTATTCTCTCTATTAAGTTTATTAAAACGTAAAGATTAAACCCTGTAATTAACCTACTCGTAATGAAAAATAGCGCCTTCTCAATAGGCGCTATTTTTTAGATTCAAATCTATTATACGGTGATACTTCACGGCGATGATATTGTGCGGTGTGATTCGCAAATTCCCCCAAGATTGTTTACTCTGTTTCTTTCAGTCGCTGAATAAGGATAAATAAACAATGGGAAAACTACTCGAAAACTTAAAAAGTTGGCTACATCGGGGAGTGGCTCCGAATTATCCTTACCCTGCGGTTGATGTTCGCTTACCTAATAATATAAAGCTGCACATTGTTGGCAGTATCCATATGGGAACAGAAAATATGTTTCCCTTGTCAGCGCTCTTATTAGATAAAATCAATCGTGCTAATGGGCTGATTGTTGAAGCGGATATTACCCAAGCAAACTCACCATTCCCAACATCTACTGAGCTGCTTTCGCCTATTTCACAACGGCTAACTGAGACTGAATTCGCGCTCTTTTTGCAGTATTGCCAAGAAATTCGTCAATCCCCAACACAATTTGACCCTCTTCCTTCATGGCAAGTAGCACTGACAATGCAAGCCACCCAAGCACAAATGCTGGGTTTACGAGGTCATTACGGCATTGATTACCAATTGATTCATAACGCCCAATCTCAACATAAACCCATTATCGAGCTAGAAGGCGTAGATTCCCAAGTTCAATTGCTTCTCAATTTGCCAAACAATGGTTTGCCATTATTACAAGATACCCTGATTCATTGGCGGTCGAATGCGCGTTCACTGCAAACAATGATCAGCTGGTGGTTAGATTTTCAGCCTGAAAATTGCGTTACATTACCCAATACCTTCAGTGAAGGGGTCTATAATGTGCTGATGACCCAACGTAATCAAGAATGGGCGAGCAAACTGAAAACCTTGCCTGCGGGTAATTATGTAGTCGCTGTAGGCGCACTGCATTTGTTTGGGGAACAGAGCTTAATTGATTATTTACGAAACGATATTTGATAAATCCAGTCATTAAAAAAAAGGAATAATTATGACTCCGGCAGTAAAATTACTGGAAAAACAAAAAATTAAATTCACGCTACACCCTTATGATCACGATCCTAATGAGAGTAATTTTGGTGATGAAGCCGTCCAAAAATTAGGCTTAGATGCCAAGCAAGTCTTCAAAACCTTATTAGTCGCGCTTAATGGCGATCAAAAAACCTTAGCCGTGGCTGTCACTCCAGTCTCTGGGCAGCTCGATCTCAAATCTGTCGCCAAGGTATTTAAAGTCAAAAAAGTCGAAATGGCCGACCCGCAAATTGCCCAAAAAACTACGGGGTATTTGCTGGGTGGGATCAGCCCATTAGGTCAGAAAAAACGCCTTCCGACCGTCATTGATAGTCAAGCTAAAGAATTTGCGACGATGTTTATTTCTGGCGGTAAACGCGGTTTGGATTTAGAGCTCTCTCCGAACGATTTGGCAAGTGTACTAAATGCCAACTTTGCGGATATTAAAAAAGAATCGTGAACAATAAAAAGCCCCTATCGAGGGGCTTTTTCATACCGATGAACGATTATTTATTTTTATAAACAATCTCGCCTTTTGGCTCATAATCAGCGGCTTTCAATGGAGAATGTTTCTCAATATAGCCTTTGAGTACTTCCGCATCCACAAAGCCCGTATTGACGTAATTTGGATGGTTATCGATAGCAGGGTAACCATCGCCACCAATAGCGTTGAAGTTTAATGTCGCCATACGGTAAGTTTTGTTCTTATCGATAGGTTTGCCATCAATCTTCACGTCGCTGATTGTACCATCCGCATTCAGGGTCAGGCTCACATTATAGAATTGACCATAAGCCCCTGAATCGGTTTTCATGTTTGCCACGGCTTGTAAGTACGGTAGAACTTCTTCACCTTTAAAGTCCACATACACCAATTCATTGGCAAATGGCTGAACTTTAAGGACATCTTTATACGTGATATCACCACTTTCGATAGAATCACGTACACCGCCACCACTCATAATAGCGAAATCTGCACCAGCTCGTTCCTTTTGAGCGGCCAGTAATAAGTGCCCCATATTAGTTTGCTCAAAGCGCACTTTATTACGGTCACCCATCAGTTTGCCTTCGACAGAACCCACCTTCACGCCTAATTGCTGGTCACCTTTATCTTGATAAGGGGTTAGCAATTTAGTCATTTCAGGGTTATGCGCAATTTCCTGAGTGTAGTAGACGTAATCTGATGAGCCATCGTCTTTCTTCACTTTTTTCTTCAGGTTAATCGGGATCAACTGATAATGTTTTAACGTGAATTTACCGTTTTTGAATTCAAAGTCTGCACGACCAACATATTTGCCCCATTCGTGGGCTTGAACAATCCATGTCCCATTTTGGTTATCTGGCGCACATGGCGTTCCTGGCACGTAATCTTCTTGTTTGTAATTTTTGTTCTCTTGAGACATACAAACAGGATCTTGTGAGTGACCACCCACGATCATATCCAAATAACCCGCAGGTAAACTACGAGCCATTTCAACATCCCCTGGTGCGTTAGAACCGTGGTTGCCATCATCATAGTGTCCCATGTGAGTTGCCGCGATAATGATGTCAGGTTTCTCGGTCGCACGTAATTCCTCTACCACCTTTTTAGCTTCAGCGGCAGGAACACGAAACTCAACATCAGGGAAGTTCGCAGGATTACCAATTTTTGCGGTGTCATCGGTTGTTAAACCTAGCACTGCAATTTTCACACCTTGCTTATCAAATACTTGGTAAGGTTTAAACAGTCGTTTTCCTGTACTGGTTTGATAAATATTGGCAGATAAGAATGGGAAAGTTGCCCATTTTTCTTGCTGTTTTAAGACTTCCAGCGGATTATCAAATTCATGGTTACCCAGCGCCATCGCATCGTAACCCACTAAATTCATGCCTTTAAAGTCAGGCTCTGCATCTTGTAAATCAGACTCTGGCACACCGGTATTAATATCCCCACCAGAGAGCAGCAAGACACTACCACCTTGCTTGGCAACTTCATCACGAATTTCGTCTACCACGGTTTTTTGTGCTGCTAAGCCATACTCACCTTTTTCATTGTGCCAAAAATGGCCATGGTGATCGTTGGTATGCAAGATAGTGATGTTGTAGGTTTTATCTTTTTCCCACGCATTTGCCATCGCTGCGGGTAACAGCGCTAACGAGACAGTTAATGCGCATGCAGATGCCTTAAATGTCAGTTTCATACATTCTCCCTGCTGGTATAGAAATATCTACCTATTAAGTAGTTTGTTATGTGTTAATGAGGTTAGTCTTATAGCATAAAAATGCTTATAAGATCTGAGCGGCTATGCACAAACAGAAAGCTGTTACAAAGAAATGAGATCTTGATCGACTAATATTTTTCGCCAATTTGACAACACGACTCATATTGCCATTTAAATAATTTCTATATTAGTTATATTGGTTACAATTACGCAACAAACTAAAGTGACGATGATGAGCGAGCAAACAGCAGCGAGTGGCGGAAGTAAACCCGCCAATAAAACAGGAAAAACCGTCTTTAGCATTCTGACGGCAATCAGTGTCTCCCACTTACTCAATGACATGATTCAATCGCTGATATTGGCGATTTATCCCTTACTACAATCTGACTTTTCTCTGAGTTTCGCGCAGATTGGGATGATCACCCTCACCTACCAAGTCACGGCCTCACTTTTACAGCCTATTATTGGTTATTACACCGATAAACACCCTCAGCCCTATTCCTTACCGATTGGTATGAGCTTTACGCTGTCAGGGTTGCTACTCTTAGCAATGGCAGAAACCTTCCCAACCATTTTGATAGCCGCCGCGCTAGTTGGTACGGGCTCCTCTGTATTCCACCCTGAATCCTCACGGGTTGCCAGGATGGCATCAGGTGGTCGCCATGGATTAGCCCAATCCTTCTTCCAAGTGGGCGGTAATCTTGGTGCATCATTAGGTCCGCTACTTGCCGCTTTGATTATTGAACCTTACGGTAAAGGCAATATTGGTTGGTTCTCATTCGCTGCCTTGCTTGCCATCATCATTCTCTTGCAAGTCAGCAGTTGGTATAAACAACAGCACCGTGCCGCGAAGAAAAGACCGGTCAGTCAGGGAGACGTAAAAGTCCTTCCTCGCAAAATCGTAATTGGGTCTCTCAGTATTTTGCTGATTCTAATTTTCTCAAAATATTTCTATTTAGCGAGTATCAGCAGCTACTACACGTTCTATTTAATCGATAAGTTTGGTGTTTCTGTACAAAATGCGCAAATTCACTTGTTTGTGTTTTTATTTGCAGTTGCCGCAGGCACCATGATTGGTGGACCGATTGGCGATAAAATCGGGCGTAAGTATGTTATCTGGTTTTCTATCCTTGGCGTTGCCCCGTTTACATTGATTTTGCCTCACGCTTCCTTGTTCTGGACGGGAGTTTTAACCGTGATCATTGGACTGATTTTAGCGTCAGCGTTCTCCGCCATTTTAGTTTATGCCCAAGAACTTATCCCTGGTAAGACTGGCATGGTTTCAGGACTATTCTTTGGACTCGCCTTTGGTATGGGTGGTGTTGGGGCTGCTGTGCTGGGCCAGATAGCGGATATGACTAGCATTGAGCAAGTTTACCAATACTGTGCATTTTTGCCGTTATTAGGCATTTTCACCGTATTGTTACCAAATATAAACAACAAATAGATTTATTATCTTATTTTATCCATACTTATGTTTTTATAAGTATGGATATCCCCTCCCTTATTTACCAAAAGATATGCATAAGAATCACTAAAATAAAAATCTTGTAACGATTTAGCTCTATCAGCTCGATTTTTTTTTAGAAACCTGACACTTTTTTAAAGA
Source organism: Providencia sp. PROV208 (assembly GCF_028479465.1). Taxonomy (NCBI): domain Bacteria; kingdom Pseudomonadati; phylum Pseudomonadota; class Gammaproteobacteria; order Enterobacterales; family Morganellaceae; genus Providencia; species Providencia sp. PROV208. The sequence goes on from NZ_JAMPNS010000011.1 coordinate 180,842, forward strand.
AATTTGTGTTCAAAACCGTTAAAATAAAAAAACAGGCAATTTGTATTTCAAAATGGTGATTAACGTCATCAACATTTTGAAAGCCAAAGGCATGTACCCACCTTTTTATTCATAAACAAACCAGAGGAGACTTAATGGAGCATTCAACGCCCTTAATTACAACCATTGTTGGTGGTCTCGCCCTTGCATATTTATTAGGCATGCTCGCACAGCGCTTAAAAATTTCTCCACTTGTCGGTTATCTTGCGGCAGGTGTATTAGCGGGTCCTTTTACCCCCGGTTTTGTTGCAGACACCACCCTCGCCCCTGAACTCGCTGAGATCGGGGTCATTCTTTTGATGTTTGGTGTTGGTCTACATTTCTCACTAAAAGATTTATTAGCCGTAAAAGCTATCGCTATTCCCGGAGCCATCGCACAAATAGCCGTTGCTACGTTGTTAGGTCTTGGCTTGTCGATGTTATTCGGATGGAGCGTATTTACAGGTATTGTCTTCGGTCTCTGTCTTTCAACAGCAAGTACTGTTGTCTTACTACGCGCACTCGAAGAGAGACAACTCATTGAAAGCCAACGTGGGCAAATCGCCATTGGCTGGCTGATCGTTGAAGATTTAGCCATGGTTCTCGCCTTAGTACTTTTACCGGCAGCCGCAGGCATCATGGATAGCAATGAAGCCAGTTTTGGCGAATTAGCGATGAGCCTTGGATGGACGATAGGTAAAGTCGTTGCCTTTATTGTGATTATGATTGTTATCGGGCGAAAAGTTATCCCATGGATATTGTCTCGCACAGCATCCACCGGCTCCCGTGAACTGTTTACGCTGGCTGTTTTAGCACTTGCATTAGGTATCGCCTATGCTGCTGTCGCGATTTTTGACGCCTCCTTCGCGCTAGGTGCCTTCTTCGCAGGTATGGTGCTGAATGAATCAGAGCTTAGCCATCGTGCAGCTCAGGATACTTTACCACTACGAGATGCTTTTGCAGTCCTGTTCTTCGTCTCCGTCGGAATGCTATTCGATCCAGTGGTTCTCCTTGAGCAACCGTTAGGTATCCTCGCTGTTCTCGGTATCATTATCATCGGTAAATCGGCGGCGGCGCTGGTGCTCGTTCGTCTGTTTGGGCACTCACGGCGTACCGCATTAACGATTTCGGTCAGCTTAGCGCAAATTGGTGAGTTTGCCTTTATTCTGGCAGGCATGGGGCTCGCGCTCGGGGTCATGGATAAAGACGCGCAAAACCTAGTGTTAGCTGGTGCGATTGTCTCTATCATGTTAAACCCAGTGTTATTCAGCTTACTGGATAAATATCTGGAAAAAACCGAAACCATCGAAGAGCAACTTCTCGAGGAAACACTGGAAGAAGAAACGCAAATTCCAGTCGATATTTGTGGTCACGCAGTGATTGTAGGCTATGGTCGCGTTGGTGGAATGCTAGCAGATAAACTACGCCGCCGTGAAATTCCTCTGGTTGTGATTGAAGATACCCGCGCACGCTTTGAAGAACTCGCTGAAAATGGCTTCTGTGCAATCTTAGGCAATGGTGCAAGTAAAGACATTCTAAGCCTGGCGCGTATTGAATGTGCAAAATCCCTGTTACTGACCATTCCAAACGGTTATGAAGCCGGTGAAATTGTTGCGACAGCGAAAGAGCTGAACCCTGATCTTACCGTGGTAGTTCGTGCACACTATGATGATGAAGTGAGCTTTATCAAAGAGCGTGGAGCCGACCATATTATTATTGGTGAGCATGAGATTGCGAAATCCATCACCACATTAATGTGCAATGATGTGGCAGAGTTCGGATGTGCGATCCCAGAAGATAATGATGGCAATAATGGTGAAGGTAAAAATTTAGATGAATATCTAAAACCGAGCCACTAAGACCACATTCTATTAGCACTAAAAAAAGCCGTAACTCATCGTTACGGCTTTTTCATTATGAATTCACGACCTGCTCTGCAAATTCCTTGTCAGTCCATACGGGCAAGCCTTTATCTTTGAAGAATTGAATTTCTGCAGCAACACCACCGCTTTTTTCCCATCCCGCTAGCGTCAGAACAATCAAACCATCACAGCGCTTTAAAAACTCCATATCAATCTCTGACCATGCCACTTTTTGCCCTTGAGAAGCTAAGTACTGGTTGATTGGATGAGTCATGGTAATTTGGCTATAAGTTGCAATTCCTTTAAGCGCTAATTCCGCGGCATATTGGGTACAAGTTTGGAAACGCATTTCCACAACATTACTATCAGGATCAGAGTATGGGCACGCAATAAAATAGAGTTTCATTTTAATTCCTAGTGTCGTATGTAACGAATTTTAAGCAAAGTAATCCTATGAAAAATAAATGAATTATTTTCCATAGGGTATAAATTAAATGAGTAATACTTTGATTTTTATGGCTTACAGAATATCTGCAATGATAATTTTGGTTTTCGGGCGTTTTTTATTTTCAGCTAATTTAAACTCTTTGCTGGTTGTAATGAGGTAATCAATATTTTCCCACCCTGCCACAAAGTTAATCGCATGTTTATGGGCTTTTGTTCCATCCGCTAACACCATTAACTTATCGCTGTTTTCCCGCATTTTTTGCGCAATGGCTGCCTCATCAACGTGTTGATCCATTACACCATGCTGAGGATGAAAAGCCCCTGCACCGATAACTGCATAGTCTGCATAAAATTCAGTAATATTTTTTAATGCGATTGCGCCTAAACAGGCATTTTGCGCCGCATTAAATTGCCCACCAATCAAAATTGTTTCGATAGAAGGGTTTTCCTGCAAGGTACTCGCTAACAATGGTGAGTTGGTGATCACGGTAATGTTATCTATCGATTTAATTCGTTGGCTAAACTCAAATGTTGTGGTCCCAAAATCAATAAACAGCGTGTCTCCAGGCTTAATTAACTCTGCGGCTTTTGCTGCTATCGCTTTCTTTTCATCGACAGCAGCTTGAGCTCGTTCGGTAAAATTACGCTCAAATTTTGACTGAATGTTGACAGCCCCACCGTGAACTTTCTTTAATAATTTTTGAGTTTCGAGTTTACTCAGATCACGACGGATAGTTTCTTGCGCGACATTAAAATGCGTTGCAAGCTCCTGCACATACACCTGACCTTGAGTTGATAACATCTCAATAATGGTTTGGTGTCGTACTTTTGAGGAGCGTCCCTCACACATAGTTTAATCCTTCTGACCATTTAACATTTCCAGCACTATACAACAGTGACAGTAATTTCAGTAGCACTCGCTTGGATTTTTGTTAAATCGATATTTTTCAGCAAAATACGACGCGTCGGTAAGCAACGATGGCGTTTTTCGTACAACAATGTGTTTCCTGCCATCACTCGGATTGTACCGGTTATCGCCGTGTTGACTTTGATGTTGAAATCCACTTTTTCAGTCATACATTCGGACATATCGATACATGCAGGCACGGTAAAACGAATCGGCTCAGCAAATTGGATTGGTAATCTTTTTCCTTGAGATACACCCATGTGGTGATGATTCGCTAATAAATCATCCGCAATATATCCGCCCGTAATCACGCCTTCTTGGTAACATTGATCCCCCATATCTGCCGGATGTAGCATGTTACCTGCCGCATAATAACTAGCATCAGAGCAGCGGCTACGCTGGTCTGTCACCGGTTTCCCCGTACTGGCATCAAAATTCAAATGGCTCTTACGAATTAACGTATTTTCCCCCACAAACCCGCCAGTAAAAATCACGGAGTCACAAACAATTTTGCGAATTTCTCCTGCAGTTTCTACCATCACATACTCCACTCGATCTAAACCGCCAATTTCGGTGATTTTACTCTTCAGATACACTGGAGTGCCCATGGCTTTGGCAAACAGTGAAGCGGGTTTAAACGCCAGAATTCGTTCGCCACTCTCAATCATCGCTTTGGCTTTTACGCCTGCATTTTTTAATGTCCATAACGCGGAAAAGCTGACTAACTCACTACCAACAATCACGGGATTCAAACACGGTTTTTGCCCTTTCAAATAGACAAATTGCTGTAATGCGCCAGCAGTCAAAATACCTTGGGGACGCAAACCAGAAACCAATCGAGGATGGCGTGGTGTTTCGCGAACGCCCGTCGCAATTAAAATACGCTTAGCACGCATTTCGACAGCGCCATCCGGTGTTGTCACCGTCAAGACACCATTCGGTTGTAATTGCGTAACCGTACTACGTGTCAGTATGGGGGTATCGCCCAAATTTTTGACAATCCGCTCAGCAAACTGGTTGCCTTTCATTGAGCGCTTAAACGCGAGCAAGCCAAATGTCGGATGCTGGCAATGACGAGGAACGCCCCCCGCATGGGCTTCTCGCTCTAAAATCGCGATATTATGAATACCGCGGCGGCGTAACGTTTGTGCCGCCGCCATACCTGCGGGACCGGAGCCAATGATAATCACATCGTAATTTACACTCATTTCACTGCCTCCACCGCTAATGTATTGTCAAAGCGACCATTAATAATTTCAGCAACCTGACTACTACAATAAAAACCATTACAACGCCCCATCATGACTCGAGTTCGGCGACGAAGAGCCCCTAAACATTCAGGCGGAATATCAGAATCAAACGTCGCTTCAATTTCACGTTGAGTGACCAATTCACAATGGCACACAATCCCGCCATTATTTTTGCATTGATAATCGCGTTCTTCATATTCAGAAAGCATTGGCATTTTAGGCCAAATCAAGTCTGTTGGCGGAGATAGCTCAAATAACGCTTCAAAATTCTCTTGATACAGTTTCCCTAAATGATTAGCAACGCCCAGTGCTGCGGTTAAACCTGTTGAGCGAATTCCACCCGCGCAAATCCACTGTTTTTCGGGATAATCATTAATACGATAATATTTTTCTTCTGTTGCAGGGCGTAAGCCTGCATAGGTCGCTGTCACACTGTAGTTATGTAACGATGGCAACATACGGGAGCCTTGGTCAATTAAATCTTGTAGAACGTCCTGCTTCACCTCAGCCTTCCAACGGTCTTGTTGTTCTTCTGCCGTTGGACCTAACAATAAGTTACCGAAAATCGTTTTCGACAATAAAACACCTTTAGTGATCGCTGTCGGTACAGGCAGAATAATCGCATTGATATCCGCTGCCGCCGCTTTGTCATACACCAAAAATTGACCTTTACGCGGTTTAATTTCAAACGGGGAAGGATGGCAAATAGATTCCACAATATCCCCGTTAATACCAGCACAGTTAATCACTAATCGGGCCGAAAACTCACCTTTTGATGTGGATAATGTCCAAATTCCCGCATTTAACTCACCGGAAGTCACTTCACAGTGAAATTGATATTCTGCGCCATGCTTCACGGCTTGGGTTAAATACGCCAGTGGTGTGCTCCATGGGTCAATAACGGACTCCCCTGGAACTTCAACCGCGGCGAGTGCGCCTTGCGCCAAATGTGGCTCTCGACGATAAAGTTCTTCTTTATCTATCATTCCCACATCCATGACATTATTGGTATGTGCTTGGTCTACAATGCTCGGCAGCTTATTGAGCTGCTCTTCGTTCCAAGCCACAACCAACGCACCTGTTTTGAGTAACGGTAAATTCATTTTTTCTCTAATATCAATGAACTCCCGATACCCATCTTGCATACATTCCAATTCTAATGTCCCTGGTGTGGCATCAAAACCAGTATGTAACAACGCGCTATTTGCTTTACTTGCCCCTGATAAAATATCGCCGCCACGCTCTAATAGCAGCGTTTTAGCTCCCATCAATGTGAATTTTCGGGTCACTGCACAGCCAATGACACCACCGCCAATCACAATGACATCCCACATTTTTTTATTATTAGCATTCATGGCTGAAATCCTTAACATAAAACTTGAACACATAAAACCACATAATTCCCACAATCTCAACAAATAAAACAACACAAATCACAGCAATCTACCAAAAACTTCTCACATTGTTATCTTATTGTGACAGTTATCACATTCACGAAACTTACTGTGAGTTTTTTGTGGATTTTATTTCCGTTTGAACGATAGTAGGCAAAAAAACAAACCAATTTACAACATTTATAACACTGGGAAATTCAGAGATGCTCAATCAACGTTATGCCGCTATCGATCAGGGAACAACGGGAACCCGGGTCGTCGTCTTTGAAGAAGGCGGTCATTATCACTCCCCGATGAGTATTCCGCACAAACAGATCACCTTAAATAGTGGTTGGGTTGAGCATGATCCAGAAGAGATCTTGGTAAATATCATCAAATGTCTGAATAGCTGTGAAGTCGTTGATGCTATTGGTATTTGTCACCAAGGTGAAAGTATTGTTGCGTGGGATGCTCAAACGAAGCGCCCCCTCTATAACGCAATTGTTTGGCAAGATCTCCGTACTGAAAAAACTATCCAGCAACTTAAAAATGCGGGGTTAGAGCCCCTTGTACAATCCAAATCTGGCTTGCCATTAGATCCTTACTTTTCTGCCAGTAAGATGGGATGGATCATGGAGAATGTCGTTGGTGCTAAGTCTCTTGCAGATAAAAATCGCCTACGTATCGGCACCATGGACGCTTTTTTCCTTGATCGTTTATGCGACGTTTTCGTGACAGATTATAACTCCGCATCACGTACGTCTCTGCTCAATATTCATACTTTGGAGTGGGATCCCCAACTGTGTGAGATTTTTGGTGTCCCTATCCACTGTTTACCGCCACTACGCGATAACATCGGTGACTTTGGCGCCGTTAATCTCGATGGTCATCTCACCCCAGTGACCGCCATTATTGTCGATCAATTCGCCGGAACCTTTGGGCATGGCTGCCGCCAAAAAGGGGATGCAAAAATTACCTTTGGAACAGGTGCCTTTTTGCAGACATTGACGGGCAGCGATATTCCACAAACCCACCAAAGTGGATTACTACCAACCTTATGTTGGAAATTTCCAGGAGAAGACCCTGTTTTTGGTTTAGATGGCGGCGTCTATAACGCTGCATCCGCAATCAATTGGGCACGCAAAATCGGTCTATTTGAGGATTTTGATGAGCTGGCTGATTTTCGTGATGAACCCGCCATTAAGCGCGGTTTGGCGTTTGTTCCTGCACTTTCAGGGCTAGGTTGTCCTTATTGGGATCGCAGCGCTGCCGGTCTATGGGCTGGGCTGTCTTTAGATACCGACAAGAAAGACATGATGCAGTCTGTTTTAGAAGGAATTGCCGCGCGTTCTGCCGAAGTTATTTTCGCAATGGAGAAGATATCTCCATTAGGTCAGTCCATTTCAGTCGATGGAGGGTTATCGTCAAATCAGTACTTTAAGCAGTTTTTGGCTAATTTATTGCAAAAAAATATTGAAGCACCAGCAAATCGTGAAGTCACAGCTCTCGGGGCAGCCTTGCTTGCACGTAAAGGTTTGGGAATAAGTCATGAAATGGCGATACGACGTAATACCAGCGTCACACGCCCTGATGGTACCAACATGCAAGGCATAATGGAACAGTATCGCGACATTATTGCCCGTTCTCGCCAGCTAAGAAATTAATTTTCCAACAATAAAAAAGAAAGGAAACCCTACTATGGCCGAATTCGGAAACTACATTATCTACTTAATTATGTGCGGAGCCGTCATCGGTGCCGTCGCATCGATTGTCAGACCTGCCAGTGACCTTGGAAAAGAGTTTGTAAACGGCATTTTTTCTATTGGTCCCGTGTTTCTCGCTCAAGCAGGGATCATGGCTGCCGTCCCGCTACTTTCACAATTAATCTCATACATTTTAGGACCGGTATTCAGTTCCGTCGGCTCTGATGTTTCTATTGCGGCACTGTCAATTATCGCCGTGGATATGGGTGGATATCAGTTAGCCGATGCCTTAACCACGAATCGCGATATGTGGATCACTGCGATGTTGATCGGTTATACCTCTGGCGCAACAATTGTTTACCTGATCCCCGTCGGTTTAACTATGTTAAATCGCAAAGATCACAAATACTTAGCCTTAGGCGCAATGGCTGGATTGATCTCTATTCCATTTGGGGTATTGGCATCATTACTGCTGATCACGCTTAATAATATTCCGGTTCGCGATATTATCTCGACTAACTCCCCAGCAACCCATCAGCTAACCCTCGATTTTCTGACGATGTTGCAGTATTTAATGCCACTATTTGTCTTCTGTTTCTTACTTGCTGCGGGTTTAAAATATCGCCCAATGTTAATGGTTACAGGCTTTTTGATCTTCGGTAAGATCATGGATGCTTTCGTTAAACTCGTTTTAGCTTTCTCGATCGTCGAGCATTTTACCGGTGTGTTTAGTAAAGTATTCGGGGCATGGGGTTTCGATCCGTTGTTTGCAGACCAAAATGAGTTGTTCCGTGCCATCGAAATTGCGGGTTATATTGGGATTATGCTCGCAGGGACTTTCCCTATCTGTTACCTGTTCCAACGCTACTGCAAACCGTTAGTTAGTGCGCTTAGCCGTCGATTAAAACTGAGCGACACGGGTTCACTCGGATTTATTATGGTGATGGCAAATATTATTGCGACCTACCACTTATTCAAAGAGATGCGTGCTAGAGACAAGGTGTTGTGTGTGGCTTTCGGGGTATGCGCACAAGCGACTATTGGCGATCATTTAGCCTTTACCGCAAATTTCCAACCAACATTAGTGTTGCCAATCTTGTTAGGTAAATTAGTGGGTGGTTTCTTAGCGGTATTTATTGCGATTAAAATCTCTGTTCCACAAGCTATGCGCTATGAGCAAGAAGATGAGAAAGCGGTTGAGGCTGTTAAAGCTGAGCACCCTGCGGGGATCGCCAAAGAAGCTTAATAGCTCGCATCTTGATAAAAACAAAAACACCTCATTCGAGGTGTTTTTTTATTTCTACATTACCCATTTATATTTAGCGGTCCCAATAGGACTCTTCTAAGCTATCTTCTTTTTCCGGTAATCCGCGTGTTAAGCGTGGAGAATGCTGGGAAAGGACTTGATAGCTTACACGGTTAGCATACTTACACACCTGCGCCAATGAGGAGTACGTGAGGTATTGACGTTCATGTTTACTGGAGTTAGGAACATTTGAGCGATGGTATGAATTCGCCGTAATATCATGCAGTAATGCCGATAATGCCCCATCGCCAGCCCCATTGGTATTCATGATTTTTTCAGGCCCCCCCATATAAGGCTCTATATGGGAGAAAATACGACGAGGCTGTTGGCAATCCTGCATGCGCATTGCACGGCTAAACTCATACAAATTAAATTCGGCAATCGCCCCTGGTAGTAATGGGTGCTGCGTTTTACGTTTATATTCTTCTTCAGTAAAACCTGCCATATACAATCCAGAAGGTCCCGCAGTACACAGAACAAGGTCAACCCAATCCAGTGCCATATTGGAGGCTAATAATGGATCGCTAAAACCGGTTAGCTCCAAAGCTTCATCTTCGTTCATCGCAACCACAGAAACATGATCCTTAAGAAAATCACGCCAGAATTGTGGGTCTTGAGCGATAACAAACTTAGTTCCCAATGTTAATACCACGGGAACATTGTGTTTTTTCGCATAATGGATTGCCTGCATAGTGGCATCAGGCATGGTTTCCCCCGGCTTACAACGGACTAAGTAAGCGGTTAATACCAGTGCGGAAGCCCCTGCAATAATATCCTCAGGAATACTATCTGGATGCAAACGATTCATGTGCCCAGGGCTGATAGCAAAGGTACGTTCACCATTTTCAGTGATCAGCGTAAAGCAACGTCCAATTGGACCATCTACCCCTTGCAAGTAATTCAAATCCATACGACTTGAGGTATGACAGAGGTAGCGATATGCGTAGCTACCAATCTGAATGTTGTTGCACATGGTGCCCAATAAAACGGAGCGGTCATCCGCTAAAACAGAGTAATTGTGGAGGGTATTGCCGATTGTTCCACCCGCAAATTCATGGGTAATTAGCTTTTGTTCAGTAAGCTCTTTATAGAGTGCTTCTGCCGCATCATCTTCGATGACTAAGGAATGACCTTTACTTAATTGATAACGTTCAATAAATTCATCATCAATTTTCGCTTCAATATCAACGAGTGTTTGGTCGATACCCACAATATACGATTTGCAGTTTTCATCGTCAGACATCATCTCTTTCATGGGTTGCAAAAGAGGATCTCTCAGAGAGACAGGAAAGTAGTGTTTAGATTTGCGTTGACCGGGGAATTTCATATTGGGAACATTAAAAAAGGAACATTCCGGTATTCTATCACGATAAAAGAAAACCAGCACCCTTCGATAAAAAGGCACTGGTTAGATTTTTATTACACTCTTGAGGGATTACTTATGGCGAATATTTTGCTGATTATAGTTACGGTACAGGTCACGACCTAATACGAATGCACAGCTCATGATAAAGCCTAAAATAGCACCTAACGCAACGATAAGCATGGATTTAGGCGAATCTTTCGCAACAGGCAAATCCGGTGTCAGAATAAATCTAACTGGCTCAAAATCTAATTCTTTGGTAGTCAGTGAGTTTAAGTTATCAATATAAACTCTCGCATTTTGCAGTTTCTCACTGATCAGCGCTAAATCACGATTTTTTAACTCAATACCCAGTTTTTCTTCTAAGGCTTCAGAACCTAATGCAATTGGGTAATCAGGATCATCATTGATTGCGACCGAATCCCTCGCAATCGGGCGAGTAATTCCTGCCGCCTTCGCAATGGTAATTGCACGTTTCAAACGTTCAATTTTCACATCATAAGCAATCTGGATTTTTGTGGTGTCTTGCTTCAACGCTTCTACGCTATAAATCAATTGGCGTGAAATCGCATTATCCACTTCAGTTTTCATTCTTTTACGAACGAGTGTCGCGGTGTAACGAATATACCCATCCATTAAATCTTGCGCTTCAACTGCTGTTGGCGCCGTAAATGATAGAACGATATCGCTATCATCACTGTCTTTTTCTTTTCCGTTATATTTCAGTTTAATGGAATCAGAAATAATTCGATTAACCAAACGTTGAACGTCTAATGGATCATTTTTATTATCAAGCTTATCGAGCATCGTTTTGAAATAATCGGTGCTTTTTACAAATGCTTCTTGGTTAACTTTGGAACGGTATTGAATAATAAATTCGTTGTAAATGCGTTGAGAACTAAGGTCAACATCCATTCCCAGCGCACTTAAACGCGCAGAAAATTCATTGACTTCTTTTAGCTCTTCAGAGGTTGGCGGGATAATAATTGCTTCACTCGTCCACTTTTGAGGAAGCATTTTTACGACCCCAATACTCAATGCGGTAACAATGACTGTTGCAATAATAATCAGGAGTTTATTTTTAAACAGAACCGCGATTAGCGCCATGAGATCGATCTCATCATTTTGCTGTAATTTAAATTGCGGGTCTTGCTCTAACTGCTTTTTTAATTCTGAAGACAAATTGGTTTTTTCAGTCATGTTAATTCCGTACAACAAGCTCTAAATTATACTGTCGAATATTGAGGTCGTAATTATAGTCTAAATTTGAGTTTTGGATATAACCATTAGTCATCTTTATGATATTAACGGTTATACAACACTTTTTACGTAATTTTTCAGAATTAACTGAATCATATTGATACTAATATCACTGTCATTCAGAGCAGGAATATAACGGTATTGTTCACCACCACTATGTAAAAAGAACTCTTTGTTCTGTTCACTAATTTCTTCTAACGTTTCTAAACAATCCACTGAAAAACCAGGGCAAACAACCTGAACAGATTTAACGCCCTCTGATGGCAGTTTTTTCATCGTCTGATCAGTGTATGGGCTTAACCATGGCTCGCGCCCAAATCGAGATTGGTAAGTCATAAGAACTCGGTCACTTGGAAATTTCAGCGCTTGCTTTAATAGTTCCGTCGTTTGCTCACACTCTTTGTCATAAATATCCCCAGAATCGCAGTAGCGCTGCGGAATACCGTGAAAAGAGAGAATGAGTCTATCCGGCTCACCATGCTCAGCAAAACTAGCCTCTATGGATTCAGCTAACGCTTGAATATACGCAGGGTGCGTCGCGTAGCTACGAATAAACTGCACAGAAGGAATAGTCCGCATAGGTTTAAAAGCGCGAGTAATAGCTTCATAAACAGCTGCAGTCGTGGTGCAGGAATATTGTGGATACAGAGGTAAAACCACCAATTCCGTCACATCTTGAGCAATCAAACTGTCGATAGCGCTCTTTATTGACGGCGAGCCATAAGTCATTCCCAGTTCAATCGGCGTATTAGGAAAAAATGCAGATAATTTTTCTTTTTGACGCTGTGAATAAACTAATAATGGCGAGCCTTCATCCATCCAAATTGAGCCATAAAGTTTTGCCACTTTGGAAGCGCGAATTGGCAAAATAGCGCCATGTAAAATAGGCTTCCAGATCAATGGGGAAAGATCAATAACGCGGGGATCACTTAAGAATTCTGCTAAATAGCGTTTAACTGCTGATGTTGTTGGGGCATCGGGCGTTCCCAAATTTACCAATAGTATTCCATATTTTTTTTCTAACATTAGAACCACTCCTAATTGATAATTATTCCCAACAATAACAGATTTTGATAACTAATTTTGCCAACTTGTGGCACAAAAAGAAAGGCAGCGTTTTGCGCTGCCTTTTCAATTTAGCTCAGAGAAAATTAACCTAGAATTTTCGCTAACTCTGCGCTCACTTCAGCCACTTTGCGAGTACCATCTAATTTGAAGTACTGAGTGCTGCTCGCTTTCGCTTCGTTTTGATAGTAAGCAATCAATGGTGCAGTCAGTGCATGGTATTCAACTAAACGCTTACGAACTGTATCTTCTTGGTCATCTTTACGAATCGTTAGCTCTTCACCAGTCACATCATCTTTGTTTTCAACTTTAGGTGGGTTGAAAGTCACATGATATACGCGACCTGATGGTGCGTGAACGCGGCGACCAATAATACGTTCAACAATGATGTCATCTGGCACATCGAATTCTAAAACATAATCAACATTGATGCCTGCTTCTTTCATTGCATCCGCTTGAGGAATGGTACGCGGGAACCCATCCAACAAGAAGCCATTGCGACAGTCATCTTGTTTGATGCGCTCTTTAACTAATGCGATAACCAGCTCATCAGTCACTAATTTGCCATTATCCATCAGCTCTTTAGCTTGTAAACCTAACTCGCTCCCTGATTTTACCGCGGCACGTAACATGTCGCCGGTTGAAATCTGAGGGATCCCAAACTTCTCCATAATAAATTGAGCTTGAGTGCCCTTACCAGCGCCCGGAGCGCCAAGCAGAATGATACGCATTGCGTAAACCCCTTGCTATTTAGTTTTTTATAATTTGAAAAGAAAACGCTCTACCATACCATTAGCATGGCACCTGACTCAAGAAGGCACGTAAACGTTTTCCCATTTATCTTTTTTCGCAAAAGAAAAAAACCACGCAAAAAATCGCATTTTTACGTGGTTTATGCTCGAAAACGAAAATAACTCAGCGAATTATTTTAAAAGTAATTCGTTGATTTTTTTGATGAATAAGTTTGGATCTTCCAATGTGCCGCGCTCTGCCAGTAAAGCCTGGTCGAGTAGGACATCAACCCAATCCGCAAACACACTTTCCTGTTCCACTTCAGCGGCTTTTTTCACCAGTGGGTGATTCGGATTCAGTTCAAAGTTATATTTTACTTCAGGCGCAGCTTGACCCGCAGCAGCGAACAGTTTCGCCATTTGGGTGCTCATTTCATCCGCATCCGTAGTTACAATCGCAGGAGTATCCGTTAAGCGATGAGTTAATTTCACCTCTTTCACACGGTCACCCAAGAAGGTTTTCACGCGTTCAACGAACGGCTCTAACTGTTTTTCTGCTTCTTCTTGTTCCGCTTTGTTTTCATCTGCTAACTTGTCTAATGACTCGTCCGCTTTGCTGACAGATTGGAATTGTTTACCATCAAATTCAGAAAGGTAGTTCATCATCCATTCGTCAATGCGGTCAGATAACAGCAGAACTTCAATTCCTTTTTTACGGAACAATTCTAAGTGCGGGCTGCTCTTCGCTGCGGCATAACTATCCGCAGTGATGTAGTAAATCTTATCTTGCCCTTCTACCATGCGGCTCACGTAATCTTCCAATGAGATATTTTGCACGTTGCTGTCGTTATGCGTGGTTGCAAAGCGTAGCAATTTCGCAATCGCTTCGCCGTTCCCCATATCTTCAGCAGGGCCTTCTTTCATCACCAGACCAAATTGCTGCCAGAATGTTTGGTATTTCTCAGCATCATTTTTCGCCAGTTTTTCCAGTGTTTGCAGAACACGTTTTGTCAGTGCGCTGCGTAAGTTACGCGTCAATGCGCTATCTTGCAGAATTTCACGGGAAACGTTCAACGGTAAATCGTTGGAATCCAATACCCCACGAACGAAGCGCAGGTAATTAGGCATAAACTGCTCTGCATCATCCATAATAAAGACACGTTGAACATACAGTTTTAAACCGTGGCGCTGGTCGCGGTTCCACAAATCAAATGGGGCTTGAGATGGAATATACAGCAGACTGGTATATTCCTGTTTCCCTTCCACACGGTTATGTGCCCACGTTAATGGATCTGCGTAGTCGTGGGAGATATGCTTGTAGAACTCAATATATTCTTCGTCTGAGATGTCAGATTTGCTGCGCGTCCACAGTGCTTTCGCTTGGTTGATTTTTTCCCAAGTCACAGTGCCGTCTTCTTCGTTTTTCTCTTCGATTTCAACAGGCAGAGCAATATGGTCAGAATACTTGCTGATAACAGAACGTAAACGCCAGTTATCTAAAAACTCTTTTTCATCATCACGTAAATGCAGGGTAATTTCGGTTCCGCGATCGGCTTTTTCGATATCTGCGATAGTGTATTCACCTTCGCCAGCAGATTCCCAGAACACCCCTTCGCTCGCATCAGCACCCGCTGCACGGCTACGTACGGTGACTTTATCGGCAACGATAAATGCGGAGTAGAAGCCCACACCGAATTGGCCGATCATTTGGCTATCTTTAACTTGGTCGTTGCCTAATGATTCTAAGAATGATTTGGTGCCTGATTTAGCGATAGTACCCAAGTTTTCAATGACTTCTTCACGGCTCATACCGATGCCGTTGTCACTGATAGTTAGAGTACCTTTGTCTTTGTCTGCGCTAATACGCACACGCAGTTCGCCGTCATTTTCATACAGTTCAGGCTTAGATAATGCACGAAAACGCAGTTTATCCGCCGCATCGGATGCGTTGGAAATGAGCTCACGCAGAAAAATTTCTTTGTTTGAGTAAAGAGAGTGGATCATCAACTGTAGCAGTTGTTTGACTTCTGATTGAAACCCACGAGTTTCTTGTCCTTTCATACTCATTAATCGCCTCTATATCATCAATCTAATAGTTAGGTTTTGACTTATCGATGGAAACTAATCTGGGGACAAAAAAATAGAATTCAACCACTAACCACAAATTAGCAGCCAAATTAATATGAACGAAAGTAAATTATGGAAGACTACGAGAGTTTTGGCTTGAGGGTTTTGCTTTTATAAGGTAGGTAGCTACCTACCTTCCTCTAAATAGTTCAAAGTTGTAGGTAGGCGGCAAGCAAGCTTATCCCTAGGAGCATACTGAAGTATGTGACTAGGGTGAGGTTGTGCAGCCAACACCCCTACAATTTGAAATATGACGAGGATAAGAACAATCCCTAGGAGCATACACAAGTATGTGACTAGGGTGAAGTTGTGCAGCCAGCACCCCTACAATTTGAAATATGACGAGGATGCTACAACTTCGAGCGGCCTGACAACGAATGAGAAAGCGTCGTGCTATCAACCATCTCTAACTCCCCGCCGACAGGCACCCCATGCGCAATCCGGCTCGCCGCCACCCCATACTGCGCGCACATCTGCCCAATATAGTTTGCCGTCGCCTCCCCCTCTACTGTCGGGTTGGTCGCCAAAATCACTTCAGTGATGTTTTCCGATGCCAGTCGCTCTTCGAGCCTATCTAGCCCGATATCCATCGGTCCAATGCCATCTAATGGTGACAGATGCCCCATGAGTACGAAATAGCGACCTGAGAATTGACCAGTTTGCTCGATAGCGTAAATATCTGCGGGGCTTTCCACCACGCAAATCAGCCCATTTTGCTGACGGCGCGGGTTATCGCAGATATTGCAGGTGTCTTGCTCAGTAAATGTGCGGCAATCGCGGCAATGTCCGATTTCAGACATTGCCCGAGTCAGCGACTGAGCCAAACGCATTCCGCCACTACGGTCACGTTGCAGAAGATGAAAAGCCATTCGCTGCGCTGACTTAGGTCCCACACCAGGGAGACAGCGCAGCGCTTCCATCAATGATTCAAGAAGCGGACCCGTTTGCATTAGAATGGCATCTTAAAGCCTGGTGGCAGTTGCATACCGCTAGATACGCTAGCCATTTTCTCTTTTTGCGTCTCTTCGATACGACGCGCTGCATCATTGAATGCCGCAGCAATCAAGTCTTCCAGCATATCTTTGTCGTCTTCCAACAGGCTTGGATCGATTTCAACACGACGGCAGTTATGTGAGCCGTTGATAGTCACTTTGACTAAGCCAGCACCTGATTCACCAGTAGCTTCGAGTTGAGCGATTTCTTCCTGAACTTTCTGCATTTTATCTTGCATTTGCTGGGCCTGTTTCATCAGGTTACCCAATCCACCTTTACCAAACATAGTTTTCTCTCACAACTGAGGCTACAGATTCGCAACTGTAGCGTTAAACGGGGCGAATACTCTCTTCGTCCAACTGCGCATCAAACATTGAGCGCAATTTTTGAATTGTTTTATCCGCGATAATAGACTGACGGGCTTGCGCCAGCTTCTCTTCATAAATCGCCTGACGCCATTCCAACGGCGTTTTCACCGCCGTATTATCATCGTGAACAACGTTCAGTTCAACAGGGCGACCATAATGTTGACTCAACGCATCTTGTAATGCCTTTTGAGCATTCGGTTTGTCAAGATGACGTTGAGCTGAGCGCAAGTGCAATACAATTTGCGACTCGTCCAATTCTTCTTTATATGAATTCAAAGCCAATTGTTCAACTAGCTTAGGGATATTTAATTGTGCAATTTCCCCCGACCAGCTATCACGCTCACGACCTTCTTGCATGATTTTTATCGCTAATTCTGGGGTTTTCTCATATTCCAGCGCTTCTTTGATCTCGGTTGGCGTCGTGGCGGTATCTTTTGCCTCGAGCACCTCTTCATTTTGAGGCTTCCACTGATAAGGCTTTGGCTTCGCAGGTTTGGAACTGTGCGAGGCTTTTTCCATCATATTTTGTTGATGTTTGCTGGTCACCGCGGCCAGCCGCTCAAGTGCTGATACCGCCGGCTTAGCCCTATTGGACGTCACCGGATGAGTCTTTTTTGGACTCGGATCCTCACTT
This sequence comes from Providencia sp. PROV208, assembly GCF_028479465.1. Lineage (NCBI taxonomy): Bacteria > Pseudomonadati > Pseudomonadota > Gammaproteobacteria > Enterobacterales > Morganellaceae > Providencia > Providencia sp. PROV208. Next base: position 198,249 of record NZ_JAMPNS010000011.1, read on the forward strand.
TGTGGTGTTTGTAATGCTTGTCTGGCTTTTAATAGCTGCAATGTGGGGCTATTTTCCGGCAAATTATCTGCGCTCACAGACGGTGGTGCTTGACGCGTCATATTCGACTGCGCTGGCTCTGGCTGAAAAACAGGGGCAGATACGCTCGGGGCTAATTTTGGCGGTAGCTCAACCTCGTCAATCACGCTCTTTGGGTGGAAGGCTAATGCTCTTAAGAGCGCCATTTCCACGCCCATCCGTCTTTCTGGCGCATAGGCTAATTCTTTTCTACCCACCAGCAAGGTTTGGTAGAACAGTTGAAGATCCGCAGGGGAAATCAAGCGAGCAGCTTGCCTCAGACGCCCTTCCGTAGAGGATGGATCGGTTTCTTGCTCCGCTGGTAACAGTTGAATCATCGCGATTCTGTGAAGCAAAGAGAGGATCTCAACCAATAGATTTTCCCAGTCCGCTCCTCGGGATGCCGCTTGTTCCACTTGCGACATGACGGCAGCACCCTCCGCACGAATTAACGCTTCAATAATGGCGAGTGGCTGTTCATCATCAAGGGTGCCCAGCATTTGGCTCACGATATCCGCAGTTACCTTCCCCTGCCCCATGGCAATCGCTTGGTCAGTTAAGCTCAGCGCATCCCGTAAACTGCCATCGGCAGCGCGTGCGATCAGTTGGCGGGCTCGAGTATCATGCTCAATATTTTCTGCATTCAAGATAAGCTCAAGCTGTTCGCTAATTTGAGCCACATCCAGCGCTTTCAAATGGAATTGTAAGCAACGGGATAAAATGGTGACTGGCAGCTTTTGAGGATCAGTGGTTGCAAGCAGGAATTTGACGTGTTCAGGCGGCTCTTCCAGTGTTTTAAGCAACGCATTAAAACTGTGGCGCGACAACATGTGAACTTCATCAATGAGATAGACTTTAAAGCGACCACGGGCGGGTGCGTACTGAACGTTATCCAGTAATTCTCGCGTGTCTTCGACTTTTGTCCGTGATGCGGCATCAATCTCAATCAGATCGACAAATCGCCCCTGCTCAATTTCCAAACAGTTCGCGCATTTACCGCAAGGTGTTGCTGTGATCCCTGTTTCGCAGTTCAGCCCTTTGGCAAACAAACGTGCGATCGTGGTTTTCCCGACACCGCGGGTACCCGAGAAGAGATAAGCGTGATGAAGCCGTTGGTGCTCAAGCCCATTAGCAAGCGCAGTCAACACATGCTGCTGACCAACAACATCCGAAAATTTTTGGGGGCGCCACTTACGGGCAAGTACCTGATAGCTCATGGATTCCACTGTTATTCAACATGGGACATTGATAAATATAATAATAGTACCATGCTACCACAGCCTCAACCCATTGGGCGAGACTGCAGTAAAAATAGTAAGAAGAGTGCGGAGCAGATTAGTGACCAGGGAACTCAACAAGACTATAGGAAGTAACACCTTCTTTGGCTAAGCGCTCAACACCGCCTAAATCTGGCAGTCCGATCACGAAAGCTGCATCGACAACTTTTGCACCGAGTTGCTTAATCATTTTAACCGTCGCTTCGACAGTACCACCCGTTGCTAACAGATCATCCACGACTAACACATTATCTTGTGCACTAATGCTGTCTTTGTGAATTTCCAGTGTATCGGTACCGTATTCGAGGTCATACGTCATACTTAATACTTCACGCGGCAATTTGCCTTTTTTACGCACAGGTACAAAACCAACGCCTAAGCGTAATGCAACAGGAGCGCCGAACAGGAAACCACGGGCTTCAGTCCCCACAATTTTGGTCACACCTTTGTTTTGATAATGCTCAACTAGCATATCGATTGTTGCTTGATAAGCCGCAGGGTCATTTAACAGTGTGGTAATATCGCGAAATAGCACACCTTCTTTTGGATAATTAGGGATAGTCGCGATACTTTCTTTAATCAATTGCAGTTGTTGCTCTTTAGCGGTCATAATAAAAACCAATATAGTAAATACGAAAGGGTAGAATCTATGCAAACTACCATAAAAATGCAATAAGAAGCCGTCTTTTTGCGCTAAGTTTTGTTGTTGGATATCAATATTCCGCCACTTTTCACATTTATTGAGAATAAAAAATGAAAACACAGGCTCTTTTGGACGCATTAAAAAAGCAGATTGACGAATTAGCGGTACGTGTTGCTCCCATCAAAGACCATGAATTTTCTCACTCCCGATTTGATATGCAGCTGTTTAGCCATAAATCCACCAAACTGGGGGATTGCCAAAAAGAGCTCAACACGCTTTATCAGCAACTGTGCAATAGTGTTACGCTCAATCATACCCAACAAGTGACCTTTCTGACCGAAAAAATCGTCCATCAGATGCAAGCGATTTCTCGCGAGCTTTCAACACAAGGATTACGTGAAAAAGAAGATTCCTTTCGGACAAAAAAGGAACAAGTTGATTTATATGAACGTTTATCACAACATCAAGATTATGAACGCCGTTTACAGGCGATGGTGAGTGAAAAAGAACTCGACTTAAGTGGGTTAACTGATTCGCACTTACAGCATCAGTGCCAAAAAGAGCTTGCAGCATTAGCAGGACGATTATATCGATGCAGACAAGCCTTGATGCGTATTGAAAAAGCTATCGAGCACCAAGAAAATCAATTTTTTGACTAAGGAAATGCACATGGAGCCCCTAGAGAATGCACCACCAGAAATACAGCTTGCGGTGGATTTAATCTACTTATTAGAGTCCTCTGAGATAAGCCCCGATATCGCTCTGAAAGCATTAGACATAGTGAAACGCGATTACCTTAGCAAACAGGCCGCCGAAGCAGCCTGTCAGAACGGTAATTAACACAGATTATTTTTCATCATCTGGTTTATCTTTGATAATTTTTGTCACTTCCTGCACTTCATCACCCTGATTATTATGCAAATGCACTTCCAATTGATTGAAGGCAATATTGATATCATTTTCACGGCACAACCGGTCAATTTCACGATTGACTTCATCACTGGTCATAGTGCGTTCACCAATTTGGCGAACATAAAAACGCAGCTCGTGATCTAACGTACTCGCCCCAAAACTTAAGAAGTATGCTGCCGGTGCAGGATCTGTCATTACTTTACTGTTCGATGTTGCCGCTTGCAGTAAAACACGCTTCACTTTTTCCAGATCCGAACCATACGCAACCCCTAAAGAAATCGTGATGCGCGTGACCGTATCGGAGAGTGACCAGTTGATCAATCGCTCAGTCACAAATGCCTTGTTTGGAATGATCACCTCTTTGCGATCAAAATCCACAATGGTCGTCGCACGAATACGGATCTTACTGATAGTCCCCGAGTATGTACCAATCGTGACGGTGTCCCCAATCCGAATCGGTCTTTCAAACAGCAAAATTATCCCCGAAACAAAGTTCGCGAAAATTTCCTGTAAACCAAAACCGAGACCAACCGTTAAGGCCGCAGCTAACCATTGCAACTGATTCCACGTCACACCAATCATGCCAAGGGAGGCAATCGCCCCAATGCTGACAATCACATAGGTCAACATCGTCGTAATGGCGTAAGTGGAGCCTTGACGAAGTTTTAGGCGCGATAACACTAAAACTTCCAGTAACCCCGGAAGGTTACGCGTCATTATCCACGCGACCACGACAATCACCACGGCTAAAATCAGGTTAGCCAAGGTCACGTATTTCATGATGCTAGCCCCTTCCGCTGATGTCGCGCTATAGCTCCATAACTGAACGCTATCAAGGAAAGAGAAAATCGTAATAAAGTCGGACCAAATTGCGTAGAACGCAAAGGCGAAGATAATAAACAGCACCATGGTCGTTAAGCGCAATGACTGCTGGCTAATCAGCTCAATCGTCATTGGAGGTTCTTTGATTGGCTCATTTTCAGCTTCTTCTTGCTGTTTTGACTGAGCTCGGCGTTCCAATGCTCGCTTATAAGCCAGCTTTCTCGCCCCCAAACTTAAACCACGCAAACAGACATTATAAGTGATATACCAAAGCACCAGTAAATATAAGCTATCTAACCAACGGCTGGCTAAACGTAGCGTAGTATAGTAATAACCTGCGAACATCAAACCAATTAAAATCAGCGGCGAAAATGTCAGTAAGGTAATTAAAATCGAACGGGTTAAGTGGCTGCCAGTTTCCTTCCAAACCTGTTTACAGAATGGAATCGTGAAAATACATAATAGTAATAAACAGATAGAGACCACTAACTGTCCAATCACATCTTCGGATACCTTTAGAGGGTTAATCATTCCGTAAGTAGAAAAGAAAATCAGTGGTAACAGCGGTACCGATAAACGCACCATTCTACGACGCATACGCTGGGCATTTTCATGGTCAATATTGAAATGTTTTTCTGCGATACCTTGCGGCTTTAACACCCTAAATGTGAGTTCAAACAATGCCCAGAAAATGGCTAACTGCAAGCAATAGGACCAGATAAATTCCCCTTGCAGATTACCCGTCTTTAAGAACCAATAGCCAATTGCGATCACCACAAGAGAAATTGGGATGGTTTGCAATAAGGTTAGCAACAACGCCAACGGCGTATTTAATACGCTGTCGTTTCTGAGGCTGGATAAACGCAGATCAATTTCATGTAAGCGTTGGGTTATCTTGCGGTTAAACCAGATGAAAATCAGTGCTACCAATAATAGAGGAACAGTAACCCACAGTGCGCTAATAAATCCTTTCTTCAAGCTTGAAAATGAAAAATCAAAATCCAGATGAGTCAGTTGGTTCGTTGCGGCTTCAGGGAAGGCTTTTAACCACTCGATATCCATCGGTTTATTGCTGTTCACCCAGAAAATTTGCTGCGCTAAAGTATGTTCGAGAGAACTGACCACACTCAATAATTGGTTTTGATCTAATTGTAAGTTAATAGCTTGGGAAATTTGTCCGCCTAACTGTAGATTCAATTCATCCAGTAATTCACGGCGAACATCCAAAATTTTAACCAATGCCGCTTTATCTTCAGGCGTAAACAGCACTGCATTTTCTTGCTCACCCACTTTGACCGCTTGCTGATGCTCCAAATTATTAATGTAATCAGTAGGCTGGTACAGCGCATCACGCTGCTGGTTAATATCAAATTGTTCCAGACGCAGATCTGCAATGGTCACTGGTAGATTTTTGGTGAGAATATCTGCTGGTAAATCAATTTGTTGCTGAAAAAGAATCCGTGATAGTAATAAACTACCGCGTAATACGTTAATTTGCTCTTTTAGGTTACGTTCCGATTGTGTCGCACGCTCCAGCCACGTTTTCACTCGGATACCGTTTTGCACCATTCTATTGCCATCTTGCGTCACTTCAATCAAGCGGTTACTTAACTTGTTGTTAATTTCAATCTCTTTTTGAAGAATAGGATTTTGTTGTACCGCGTCATCGGTCGACGTGTTTTGCGCTTCACGCACCGTTGATTGAGAGTCATTGAGGCGTGCTTTGCTAATCGCATCTTGAATAATTTGGATACGAGCGTCCAATTGTTCAATATACGCTGCGGTGTAATCACGTTGTTTTTGTAAAACGTCCTGGAGTTGAGTATTCGCTTGTAAAACGCGCTTTTGAAACTCATTTTGTTGCTGAAGAAGGTATTGCTCAAGTTGCAACATGTTAGCTTGTGTGGTGCGCAATTTGCTGGAGTCAGTCAATGTGCTGTTAAGCTCATTGCGAATCTCTTGCAGTCGGCGGGCATTATCCAGCATGCTCGCTTGAGCTCGTTCAGGTTGGGTTTGTAGACCAATCAGTTGACTATTATAAGTAGCAAGATCATTTTGCTCAGCTTGCAGATTATCCAAATACGTCGCCAACATCGTTTCTAATTGTTCGAGGCTGCTATTTTCAATTTGATGTTGAAAATTAATATCTGGATTTTCATTCTGAACTTTTATTTGTAATAAACCCTGAACCGCTTTTCTCGATTCTTCACCTGAGTGATTTATTTTTTTTTGCAGCTCATCCGAACGCTGATCTAATTTTTCCAATTCATCATAGTAAGTTAATGATTTTTCCAGATCAGCAATGATAAGTTTATCTTCCTGCCCCGCACTGCTTTTTTTATTTAATGAATTAAGCTCTGTTTTTATCTCATTTTTACTGGGAAGATTATTAATTGTTGCCGCGGAAATTTGGAAAGAAAAAAAGGTGATGGCAAATACCAAAAATATTCTAACGGAATATAACCACGCTTTTTTATATTGCATCAGTGAGCCCATGATATTTCGTTGTGATCCTACTTTTATACTACATGCCCATTTTTAGCTGCAATTCCTGACGAACCGCAGCTCAGTTTTTAAATTAAACTGTTTTAACATTAAAATGTGAGAACTTTTTCAGCGGCTAGTGTCCATGCAGCTAAATCCACCAGCGTTCCAATTTCAACGCCATCAATCAGTGGTAACTCACTGATACCACGCGCATCGGTGCAGGTTTTGCATAATTTTACTGGAACGTTTTGCGCGGTTAGGATCTCTAACATTTGCTGGAGGTTATATCCTTCTTTCGGCTTTTGTGCCGTAATTCCCGCCGTCACTGCATCAGACATTAAGAAGATTTTTAAGTCCGTTTGTGGATGTTGTTCTTTTAGTGTTATGGCTAGGCGCAAAGAGTTGAACAACATTTCACTTCCGTATGGCGCGCCATTCGCAATGATCAAAATAGATGACATGGTTTTCTCCGATTATTCGCTTGGCGTTGGTTTGATTCGTAGAGAGACGCTATTTTTAAGCGTTTCTAATAGAGTATCAACTAACGTCGTCGTATGTGCGTCTATCATAAAACTCTCTGGCTGTAATAACCAGTTTTCGAGTAAGCCTGACATTAATGATCGGATCATTACCGCACTGCATTCTAAATCTAAGTTGTCAGGAAGTTGTCCAGCCTCAATACAGTCACGTAAATTTCTCACTATTCTATGTTGGCTGGCCATATAATTTTCACGTTTAAAATCAACAACAGAAGCCATTTCACCAACTAATTCACATTTTAAGAAAAAGATTTCCATCAATGCACGATTTTTGGGGATACTAATAAAATCAGTAAGAATATAAATTAACAATTCTCTTAGTATTAAAAGTGGATCATTGGTATATTTCGAACGATAATAATCTTCAGCCTGAGTGATTTGATTATCGCTAAATTCGCAGGCTTGATGAAAGAGATCCACCTTATTCTTAAAGTGCCAGTATATAGCACCTCGGGTCACGCCCGCGGCTTTGGCTATATCGGCTAATGACGTAGCTGTCACTCCTCGTTCAGAAAATGTTTTGATAGCTGCATCGAGTATTTCCTGGCGGGTTTCTTCAGCCTGTTGTTTAGTTTTTCGTGCCATTGTCACCCATTTTTGTAGAAAGCTGATTTACATACATTAGTGTATGTTTGTACTATAGCATAGTGATAAATCATATAATTTGCTTTTTTTCTTAATTTTGTTTTGAACTCATATCGATTAATTGAGGTTAACTTATGCGAAAAAACAGAGGAGTGTTACCTCTGGCTCTGTTGGTCCTTTCAGGCGGCTTAGCGTTATCTGGTTGTAACGAAGAACAGAAAGGTGGCGGTGAACGCCCGGCGCCTGATGTAGGAATTGTTACGCTGAAAGCTGAACCTCTGACCATTAAGACCGAACTTCCAGGCCGTACATCTGCATATCGAGTTGCAGAAGTTCGTCCACAAGTTAGTGGCATCATCTTAAAACGTAACTACAAAGAAGGTAGCGATGTTGAAGCTGGCGTGTCGTTGTATCAAATCGATCCTGCGCCTTTCCAAGCAACCTATAATAGTGCTAAAGCAGAATTAGCCAAAGCGCAAGCAAATGCTAATCTCGCCGCATTAACTGTTAAACGTTATAAGCCACTGCTTGGTACCAACTACATTAGTCAACAAGAATACGACCAAGCGAATTCAACTTATGCACAATCTCTAGCTGCGGTAAAAGCAGCGGAAGCAGCCGTTGAAACCGCACGTATTAATTTGAATTACACGAAAGTGACATCGCCAATTAGTGGACGTACGGGTAAATCCAATGTCACGGAAGGTGCATTAGTTTCTGCGGGTCAAACAACTGAACTAATGCGCGTTCAACAATTAGATCCAATCTACGTGGATGTGACGCAGTCGAGTGAAGATTTCTTACGCTTAAAAAATGAAATCGAACAAGGGGCACTGCAAAAAGAGCCCGGCAAAGCGCCAGTTAGCTTAGTGATTAATGGCGGGCAAGAATACGCACAGAAAGGGCAATTAGAGTTCTCTGATGTCACTGTTGATGAAACCACTGGTTCTATCACTATGCGTGCCGTGTTCCCTAACCCGAATAAAGAACTGATGCCAGGTATGTTTGTTCGCGCCATTCTAGAAGATGGTGTGAAAGAAAATGCGATTTTAGTTCCTCAACAGGGTGTTGCTCGTACTCCACAAGGTGACGCGCAGGTCATGGTTGTTGGCGCAGAAAACAAAGTTGAAGTGCGTAAAGTGAAAGCTGCACAAGCGATTGGCAACAACTGGTTAGTCACTGATGGCGTGAAAGATGGCGACCGTGTCATTGTAATTGGTTTGCAGAAAATCAAACCGGGAATGGTTGTTGTGCCAAAGCAAGCAAACTTAGAAACTCAATCCATTGTAGACACTCAGGCTAAACCTGAAACCGCGTCTAAATAAGGGAGCTATTGATTAATGCCTAAGTTTTTTATAGATAGACCAATTTTTGCATGGGTAATCGCGATTATTACCATGCTTGCAGGTCTGCTGGCAATTATCAAGTTACCTGTCGCTCAGTATCCGACGATTGCACCGCCGGCTGTTTCCATTTCAGCTAACTACCCTGGTGCAGATGCATCAACGGTACAAAATACGGTGACCCAAGTTATCGAACAGAACATGAACGGTATCGATAATTTGGTGTATATGTCGTCAACCAGTGATTCATCAGGTTCAGCAAGCATCACGCTGACTTTTGAAGCAGGTACTGATGGCGATATCGCTCAAGTACAGGTACAGAATAAGCTGCAATTGGCAATGCCACTTTTACCTCAAGAAGTACAGCAACAAGGTATTAGTGTCGATAAGTCCACCAGCTCATTCTTAATGGTTGCAGGCTTTATTTCGAAAAACGGTTCAATGGGGCAATATGACATTGCCGACTACGTAGGTTCAAATATTAAGGACCCACTGAGTCGTGTTAATGGTGTTGGTGAAACCCAGCTGTTTGGTACCCAATATGCAATGCGTATTTGGTTAAAACCAGAGCAACTCGTTAAGTACAACATGGCAACTTCGGATGTCATTAATGCAATTCGTGTACAAAACAACCAAGTTGCCGCCGGTCAGCTAGGGGGAACACCTCCTGTTGCCGGTCAGCGTTTGAACGTATCTATTATTGCTCAAACCCGTTTAAGTAACGTAGAAGAGTTTTCGAACATTTTATTACGTGTGAACCAAGACGGTTCCCAAGTTCGTTTGAAAGATGTCGCTACCGTTCAACTCGGTGCGGAAAACTACAGTACAGTTGCGCGCTTTAACGGTATGCCAGCGGCGGGTATCGGTATTAAACTCGCAACGGGCGCGAACGCATTAGATACAGCAAATAACGTCCGTGCAGCGTTAGCTGATATGGAACCCTTCTTCCCTGAAGGACTTGAAGTTGTTTATCCGTACGATACAACGCCATTCGTTAAAATCTCAATCAACGAAGTAGTTAAAACGCTGGTCGAAGCAATTATGTTGGTTGTTGTCGTTATGTATCTGTTCTTGCAGAACATCCGTGCAACATTGATCCCAACAATTGCAGTACCCGTAGTGCTATTAGGAACCTTTGCTATCTTGTCAGCCTTTGGCTACTCGATAAACACCTTAACCATGTTTGCGATGGTACTCGCCATCGGTCTTCTTGTGGATGACGCCATCGTTGTTGTTGAAAACGTTGAGCGTGTGATGCAAGAAGAAGGTCTGCCACCAAAAGAGGCGACCAAAAAATCCATGGGACAAATTCAAGGTGCACTGGTTGGTATCGCGATGGTGCTGTCCGCAGTATTTATCCCAATGGCCTTCTTTGGTGGGTCAACAGGGGCAATTTACCGTCAGTTCTCAATCACTATCGTGTCATCGATGCTGTTATCTGTATTAGTGGCGATGATTCTGACCCCTGCACTGTGTGCTACTATGTTGAAGCCGATTGAAAAAGGCAGCCATGGTTCCACTAAAGGGTTCTTTGGATGGTTTAACCGCGTATTTGAAAAACAAGCTCACCATTATACAGACAGCGTAAGCCGTATGTTGAATGGCACGGGTCGTTACCTTGTCATCTACGTGATTCTGGTTGTGGGCATGGCATTCATGTTTGTTCGTCTGCCATCCTCATTCTTACCAGCCGAAGACCAAGGGGTATTTTTATCCATGGTGCAATTGCCACCAGGATCAACCCAAGAGCAAACCGAAGTCATCTTAGATGAAGTCAGTGAATACTTCAGAGTAGATGAAGGTAAAAACGTTGAGTCTGTCTTTACCGTTGGTGGCTTTAGCTTTGCGGGTGCAGGGCAGAACATGGGTCTGGCGTTCGTCGTTCTTAAGAACTGGGATGAACGTAAAGGGAAAGAAAACCATGTTGATGCGATTGTTGCTCGAGCAAATGCAGCCTTATCGAAAAAACAAGGTGCCTTCATTTATGCCTTTAACTTACCTGCAATTGTTGAGTTAGGGACATCAAACGGCTTTGACTTTGAGTTGGTCGATAAAGGTGGCTTAGGTCATGAAAAACTGATGGCAGCACGTAATCAGTTACTCGGACTTGCTGCACAGCACCCTGAAATTTTGCAAGGTGTACGACCAAATGGTCAAGATGATACCTCACAGTATCGAATCTATATTGACCAGCAAAAAGCGCAGGCTCAAGGTGTTGCAATCAGTGATATCAACGCAACCCTCAGCTCAGTGTTTGGTGGTTCATACGTTAACGACTTTATCGACCGCGGTCGTGTGAAGAAAGTTTACGTACAAGGTGACGCGGAAAGCCGTATGTTACCATCCGATATCAGCAACCTGTATGTTCGTAATAACCAAGGGAAAATGGTGCCGTTCTCTGCATTCTTAGACGAATCCAAAGACCCATGGAAATTCGGTTCACCGCGTTTAGAGCGTTATAACGGTGTCCCTGCGATGAACATTCAAGGTCAAGCAACAGAAGGTCAAAGTACCGGTGCTGCGATGTTGATGATGGAAAAACTGACCACCGAAAACCTCCCAGCGGGAATTGGTTACGAATGGACAGGAATGTCATACCAAGAGCGTCTGTCTGGTAACCAGGCACCTGCCCTGTATGCGATTTCCTTGATTGTGGTTTTCCTGTGTCTAGCTGCACTGTATGAAAGCTGGTCTGTACCATTCTCAGTCATGTTAGTGGTACCACTTGGGGTTATCGGTGCGTTACTCTTCACTTCAGTACGAGGTTTAGATAACGACGTTTACTTCAAGGTAGGGCTGTTAACCACCATTGGGTTATCGGCGAAGAACGCAATCTTGATTGTTGAATTCGCCAAAGACTTGATGGAGAAAGAAGGTAAAGGATTGATTGAAGCAACATTGGATGCAGTAAAAATGCGTCTAAGACCAATCCTGATGACATCCTTAGCATTTATGTTGGGTGTTATCCCTCTGGTATTTAGTAATGGTGCAGGTTCTGCGGCACAGAACTCCGTCGGTACGGGTGTACTGGGGGGCATGTTCGCAGCAACATCACTGGCTATCTTCTTCGTTCCGGTATTCTTTGTGGTGATCCGTCGCCGCTTTGCAAAGACACCAGAACACGCTGATAACAACCAGCCACCAGCAGCTCATTAATTACGAATGAGTTAAAAAAAGACCCCCAATAGTTATCCAACTATTGGGGGTTTCTTCATTTATCTGGCATCGATTGACATCATCTAGTGTATTAGAGACTGAAGCGTATTGATTGGTATGATGTCTGAACTTGATGTATTCAGCCCTACTTTTTCATTTTGCTGATAACTCACATTATTTGTCAGTGTTATCTGACTGCAACTCTCAGCTAAATATGCCAGATCTTCATTGCATTGTGGTTTCTCTTCAAAATAACTCGATAAATACATAGCACCACGGTGAACCGTAACCTCGTTTGCAAGCTCGCTAAGATTGAAAACTCCATCGTCACAATGAATCATCAAATGCTGGTGAGCTAATGAGTTTGTACCATAAATATTATGTAATACTAATGACGTCTGGTTAATGGAGTCCGTGAGAATTAAATTATCATTAAATCGGTTAATAAATATGGAGCTCCCCTTCACGCTTATCGGCAATACAAGATGGTCTGTTGCTTGATCCTGTGATTGATTCTCGATAATAATGTCTCGATAGTTTTGCCAATCCTCTAATCTCAAGTGATAGGTATCTTTACCTTCCCCACCACTGAGTATCAATGTCTTAGCCTCTTTTAAGTGCGTTGGCGCGAGAATATCATCATTATTTGTTCCTTTGATAATGAATGATGAGCCTAGTGGTTCATTCTTTGATAGCGGATGAAAAATAAGTTGCCCTTCCTTAGAAGACAGCATTAACCCTCCCCCTATTTTCCGTGCATTCTCAAGAGAAACGTCTGGATATAATTCAATCGGTTTTGGTAAATGTTCGGAGGGCTTTAAAGACTGATTGTCATCAAACATATTCGCTAACAGTGCACTCGAAATGGCGGTTTGTTGATATAGTTTTTTGGTTTTTGTATCAAAAATAACCCCACTACCCTCACTCGAATCAAAATCTAAAAAATGTAATGTATCTTCAGATGGTAAGGACTCACTAACAATAACTTTTCCTTTAAAATACCATGCTGGTAAAAATTGCTTGCCATCTTTTCCTTTCAGACCAAACAGTGTGATTGGATTTGGTTCATTAATAAAATCATTTAAATTACGCCAATTAAATGATTCATTTTCAAACCAGGTTTTATTTATCGCAATGATATCCGCGCTACCATTAACATTCAGCTGTTTCACAACGCCATTTTTTTGGATAATTAATATATTTCCATTCCAATTAAAAGCAGTGTCTATTTCACGAATACTTAATCGCTTAGCGGTTGGATTTTTAAGATCAATATCCTTCTGCCCTAACCCTTCTTGGCGGAAAATGGTATCGGACTCTTTGCTATAAAAGAAAAAGACTTCCCCTCCATTGTCATCGAAGAGGCTACCGACCAATATCAGATCGGTTGGTGTTTTCCAATTCCACGTATCGGTAAGTGGATCAAACCTATTAAAGCAAGCTCCAACTATTTTTAATAATGTTGGCTTTGTATTTGCCACCCTAAATTGACCTTCAATTCCTGATAGCATCCATTTATTAGTAAAACTAGCATACGTTAAATCTAATACATGCTCAAAAGGTTCCCCATTAGCGAGCCTATGATTCATATAAGCTAATTCATCAGGGTTAGTAGAAAACCAATATAATGTCTGAGACATCTCAGCCATTATCTTTTGGTCATAATCATCGGGTCTGGCTAAATTAGGTTTAATTAATACCCCATCACTGGTACGTAGCCAATAAATACTCTGGAAGCCTAAATAATTGGTATCTTTTATCATCACGATTGAGGCTAGTTTTGGCGATGGTTTTGTTGAAGAGGCTATTGTGGATAGTGTATTTTTGTTATCCTGACTCAATCTAATATAGTTTTCATTAACTAAATAATCATGATTTAAGAAATCTTTGTGTTTTATAGGCGGAATAATAACATCGAGTTTATTCAGTTTTTCCATTAAACGAAAATCATCAGAAATACTAACTAGCTCTAATTTACTTTTCTCGAAAGAGTAAACCACATTCACTTCACTACTGTTTTTTCTATTTTTCAATTCAACAATGACTGTATTATTTTTTATTGAAAGTCGTTCAATACTTGAATACTCACCCAACAAATCATAAAAATTAAACTTAGCATAAATATCGCCATTATTAATATTGGTTGACCATATAATATTTTCACTTTGAGAATAAAAATATGCGACACCTTTAATCGTCGTGATTAAAATTGCAGATTGATTTTCTTTATACGATGAATTGGTATATAACATACACCTAGCAGTAACATCATAGAATGCTCTGCCAACATTTTTTTCATTAACTGAATAATTATTAACAATAACATATTTTTTATTTAATTCATTTTTATTCGCCAAATCATGAAAGAAATATTCAATAGAGCCCATATTTGGGCCCCAGTGTTTTCCATTTATGCTAACAAGATCTATTTTTTTATTATGGAAGTTAACTTCTCTAATTTCATGCTCACTATTCATAATTAGAATTTTACTAGACGCTGCCGTCTCATCAATATAAACGACGGTATTACCAATTTGGATATTATCATCATTAACTTTAATTACTTGACCTTTCTGACCATCAATACTACTGGTATCGATAATCCAAGTGGATTGCTCAGTGGCTAATAAAGATTGCTTTAACTTTAAAGAAGAACCATGATTTATCGAAATCTGATATTCTGCACCAGCGCCTATCAGGCTATGTTCTATATAGCCATGCCAAGCTTCAGGAAGAGTAGGAACAATTAAATGCTTATTAGTTGAATCTAAAATAATCGAAACTGGAGTAAAAACATATTCAGCCTTAAGGTTTGACATCACATATTCTAGACCACAATAAAAATAATCAAAATAAAACTGGTAATTCTCTTCCATTTTTCTAAGAACTGAAAAACCATAATCACCACGAGTTGTACCACCAATAAGAGATGTATATTCGTAACGCAAATAACATTGAGGAATGACGGGTAGTACAATAATATTTGATTTATCCGAATCAAATGTCACTTTATCTTGTAAGACACCCACTGCTTCTCGAATATTAATCGCTTCATTTTTATTTATATCTGCTCGTGGACTTGATTGAAAATCACTTAAAGTACTATGTTTGAAAACCCATGTTCTTTTTTCACCACGATAAATATACTCGCTACCAAGCTTAAAGCTTGCATCTAAAAAATTAACTTCTTTAATCACA
This sequence comes from Providencia sp. PROV208, assembly GCF_028479465.1. NCBI lineage: Bacteria > Pseudomonadati > Pseudomonadota > Gammaproteobacteria > Enterobacterales > Morganellaceae > Providencia > Providencia sp. PROV208. The sequence goes on from NZ_JAMPNS010000011.1 coordinate 213,268, forward strand.
ATACCTTCTGTTGGCATTAATAATTTTTTTTCTTCATCATAATGAATAGCCGCATTCTGATAATGCTCTTTGTAACGACCAAAAATAACACCAACCCCTATCGCTTCTTGTGCATGGCGCTCATTAATTTTGATTAATTCAGTAATGCCAATTCCAAGACCTGTTAAAGGTACTGCTAATGGCATAGCAACGCCAGCAACAGTTTCAGCCCCCAATAGCGACGCCCCATATCCCACAATACTTGTTGTTAACGCAGCTGAATCAAACGCCAGCTGAGTGCCAATAACCGTTCTCTGTAGTTCATTCTCTGCATTCGCGAGTTCATAGATATCAAACCCGACCATAGCGCCTTGAAAAATCGCACCAACCCCTTCATTTGCAGTGCGTAAAATCGATGATGAGAAACTATTCATCTCAGTTTTGATAACATCAGATCCCTCTTTCCAAAGCACATTCACCAGTCGAGTGACTCGTGATATATCATTCACTGCCCCATGAACCATCATGGTATAACTCACATAGGCATGAATTTTCAATGCGGTATCTAGGTTAGAAGGATTACTTGAAGCAACTGATTGGCGATTACGATTTGCAGCCCATTCAATCAGTGCCTTAATACCTATCGCCGAATTTAGACCATCAACATGCTCAGTTTCAGTCCCTCTTCCTAAGGTATCCTCATGCTGTAGCGCTAAATCCTTAAACGTATAGTGTTGGCTAAAAGAGTCGATTGATTCACTAAAGTATTCTTTAAATTCAAAAAATGTTTTGTCATCTGTTTCAATCCAACGAGAAGATTCCTCATTGCCTTTATGAACGAACTGAATTTGATATCGTCCATTCTCTAATCGCTTTGTACTTGCAAAAACAGGTAGCCAATATTCATTTAACTGATACTTTTGAATCATCTTATCCAGTGATAATTCTAAACGGCTGCCCCATTGCTCTGCATTTAAAATACTCAAAGATGATTTTATTTGCCTATCTTTTGCTAATACGTTTTGGCTTTCGATGAAAGCTCTTGTTTTTTGGCGCCGTGGAATAACCTCAGATAACTCAGTTGAAGATACTAAATCTTCGACTCTTATCCCTGCACCAACATCTACATTCGCCATTTGCTCAATATCAATAGAAATGAGATCAAATATAGGTTTAGATTTCTCCGTTAGCGCATCATATTTAAATGCCATTTTCTCTTTCACTAAAAAATCATCTAAACACTTGGAAAATTTCTTGGGATTATCAAATATATACAATCCAAAATTAGGATCATAAAAACAGTAACGTACCTCACCATTATCAACTTTTTTTCCTATTAACATTGAATGGCTTTGAGTATTTAAGGCATACATCTGAGTTCCACTAGATTCAATGAGTTGCTTTTTTATCGACTTTAAATTCAGTAGACCAATTGAAGAAGATGCTCCTACCGCTTCCGTATTAAAATGTAAATTTTGCAGTGATGACCTCAATATAATTGAGCTTTTTTCTTCCGGAGATGCCGCAGCAATAAACAACTTATTGAAAAGCTCGTTGGCACCGCTAACACCATCATATTGAGCCAATGCAACTGACATCGCTCTCACTAATGGATAACAACGACCGCCCTCATAGTCGCCCATTAATGGTAAATAAAAGTCTTGAGGAGCAAGGTGTTGATAAATGCTTCCCCCATTCTGAAATAGGGTATTCATTTTTAACGTATGGTTTAAAATGTTTTCTATGTGTTCCGACTGATCCTTAATCCGAATATATTGAGATAGTGCACCACGCTCTTTAGCACTTAATCCTCCATGAATATAAAGCTCACGCATTTTTGATGCCGACATTCCTTCATCAAAACCTGCGATACTTAATTCTTTGTAATGCTTAACACCTTGATTAAAATCACCATGTTCATTCCATATATCCTTGTTTAATAGAACTGTATACCTTTCTCTATTGACTACAGATTTTGATTGAATACCTGATTTAATACTCGATTCATCTAATTTAAGAACCGCAGAAATTCCATGATTTTTTTTAATTTGTAACCATAACCAACTACGCTCAACAGATGCACTTTCAGATAAAATCACATCATATTTTTGTTTATAATATTCTTTTAAGTGTTTATTTAACTCAATTGTTTCTTTTAATTCGCCAATTCTAATTCTATCTTCTTCTGAGGGTAGCACTTTATTTAATTTATTTATTTTATCTTGTAATTCAATAAGCTCATCTCGCGCATTTTTTATTTTTATATCTATTTTTACCCTCTCAACGCTGAGGTATTGTTTTATTTTATTTCGTAATTCTATCCAAGAAAGAATCGCTTGATGATCTAATGAAAAATCGCCCCCCGTATAAATACCTTGTCTGAAATTTTCAGTGTCAATATTAATCTCCCTCGCAAGATTAAATAATTCTTTATGGATATGACTACGGTATTGATTAAATTGTTCTAAACGTGATTGATAAAATGTATCATCCGGATATAGCAAGATAACGGATTCATCTTGTATTCGTCGTTGTGGAGTAGGAATGCCATTCATCACCTCATATTGTTGGCGCTGTAAAATTAATTCCCATTGGTCTTTGTGAAACCTCATGTAAACCATAGCAAGACCTTCATCAGTACCTGCAACTTGGTAATCTTGAAAATCAAATGCCATAACCACATTGTCATAGAGCACTGAACTATTTACTCTTCCATCATGGTACACTCGATATGTTGTAGCATTATGTTTTGTAACAATAACTGAGCATCCCGTTAAAGAACCCGTAAAAAGAAAACTGTTTTCAGCTGCTTGTATAGGGATATCAATATAACCCGGGTTTGCACTTAATTGATTACCGCCGTTGTAACTTAGAAAGTAGGCATCAACCGTTAACTCTGGGTCAAGATTTGAAGTATTGGATATAGGATTAATGGCATAAGTATTAGGTGATTTTTTAACAAATTTAACTAAGCCATGTGAGGGTAATTTCCCATCATTAGTCATTTCGTCAGCGCTAATAGTATTGGCATGAGAAAACACTATCGTATTTTCCTTAAATAGCTTGATATCAGGACTTGCTGGCTTCTCTTTAGTTGATGTGCTCCACCATAAAGGGGATTTTAACTTCAAATCACGGAATGCTTGAGATATCACTCTAAGGTTAATGCTCTTTTTGTTAAACGAATTAAACGAATTAAACGAATTAAACGAATTAAACGAATTAAACGAATTAAACGAATTAAACGAATTAAACGATGAATAATAAAAATCATTTTTCATTTCTATAACTCCATTTATTTAAAAATAAAATCCCGAATAGTTTAAATGTCACTTCAAATATGATTGTTTCACATCAAATTTAAATTAATAACAAAAAAATTATATATTATTAAATTTTTTAATAGTTCCATCTCAATTTTTGATAGCTTCAAAATAAAAAAATAGCGTTATAGTCATTCTCGTTAAGGACATTTAATAGCAAGGAACTTATAATAGATGACTCACTCAATAATGCTAACTACACCTTTTTTGCTCAGTGGAAATTTTCTTTCAACATCTGCTATTGAGCATGATTTTTTCTTGAGTAATGAAAATAATGATCAACGGAATTTGATCATCAAAATAGCCAAGATGATGTTGGCTCAAATCACTAAAATGGAGGATACTTCACAAGGACAACGAGTCATCAAACTAGCTAATACAATCACGGCTAGTCAATCCTCATCATTCTCACCTTTTCAATTAGCAACGCGTATCTCGTTTGCTAATCGCTTCAATCAACAAAATGCCCCTTATATCACATCTTCTATACACATTAACTTAGAACCATCAAGAAACTCCTCTAATCCCCCTCATGACGGTATTTTGAGCTCTGGTTGTTATACAAAAATCGAGATTTTTCATCAGCAAGTCTTTCTTTTAATAGTAGACAAGGACGTCGTGATTTTTGGTAAAACCTGCACTCTTGAAAGCCATCAAAAATTATGCAAAGTATGTTTTATTTGCCCGCTGGATACAATTGATATTAAAGGACTTATTCAAATTATGAATTTCTCACTACGTAATATGGGTGAGAACTCACTGACAAAACAGGAGCCTTTCAGCTAGAGAAGAACCAAAAAAGTGATTGTCTCATTGACAACACTAGAAATAAAAAAACGGCCTCATTCTCTGAGGCCGTTACTATTTTTAATTTATTTTTCTTAACGTTGTTATATCCAAAAAAACCAAGCAAATAAAGAGATAACAATAATACATGCCACGTTGAGTACAGCACCCACTCGAACCATCTCAATTTGGCGAATATAGCCAGAACCAAATACAATCGCATTCGGAGGTGTCGCGACAGGCAACATAAAGGCACAAGAAGCACCAATACCAATAATCATCGTTAATGCCATTACTGGCATACCTAATGCTTCAGCGACCGTCGCAAAAATTGGTACTAGCAGTGCGGCACTTGCTGTATTACTGGTAAATTCAGTCAGAACAATAATAAACGTTGTAACCGCAAGAATAATCACAAACCAATGGCTTTGCCCGAATGTCATTTGCATCCAATCCGCCATGATTTTACTAGCGCCTGATGAGCTTAAAATTGCACTCAGCGTTAAACCACCGCCAAATAACATTAATACGCCCCACTCAGTGTTTTTCTGGATCTGTGACCAGCTAGCTACTCCGGTGATCCCAATTAACACCGCCGCGCTCAGCGCGATGATAGTATCTAAATCTTTAACGCCGCCAAGCGCATCACTAATGAACGTACTGGTGATCCAACATACAACCGCTAACAAGAAAATACTCATCGCAGTAATACGTTTTCCATTCCATTCCACTTTTTCTAATTCAATTTCAAAACGGTGTTTTAAGTTAGGACGTAACATCATGTACATCAGGACAAACATCATTGGCAGTAAAACCACCATGATTGGGATGCCATATTTCATCCATGATAAGAAATCCAAACCTAGCGCGGAAGCTGCAATTGCGTTAGGCGGGCTACCAACAATTGTCCCTAAACCTCCGATACTCGCACTGTAAGCTACCCCTAATAACACGAAGACAAATGTATTACGTTCGTGTCGAACATCAAGGTTAGACAAGATCCCTAAAACTAACGGTAACATCATTGCGGCAGTTGCTGTATTACTGATCCACATAGATAAACCTGCAGTAACACCAAACAACAAAATGACAGCAACAGATAAACGCCCACGTGCAGCCATTAATAATCGGTTAGCGATCAGGCGATCAAGACCTTGAATATGCAGCGCGGTTGCTAACGCAAATCCACCGAAAAATAAGAAAATGATTGGGTTCGCGAAGGCTTTTAGCGCATCTCCCGTCCCCATCAAACCAAGCCCTACCGCCAACAATGGGATACAAAGTGCGGTAATTGTGACGTGAATCGCCTCAGTTAACCAAAGCACACCGACGAAAACCATTAAAGCCAGTCCAGCATTTGCTTTGTCATCAAAAGGCAAATATTTCAACAGCAAAATCAGCAGTACAATATCAACAGCCAAAATTATCCAACCACGCTTGTTAGAAGGGGTTGGAGGAACTGCTGGTGTCAAAGATTCAGAAGCATCCATGTTTACTCCATAGCTCGGAAGCAATTTAAGTTTTCAAGTAATTTTTGTTAATCTTTTTTTACAGGAAGTAAAATATAGAGTTAATTGAATGAGATGGAAATGTAGATAACCTAAAACTGCGATCTGCGCCCCGCAATTTACTTGTTTTAAAGCTAAAAACTTAAAAATCTCACTAGTCATTCACAAAAATAGCAATTTAATTACCTAAAATAAGATATAGGTAAGCATACTGACTGCTTTCACTCCTATAAATTATTCGCTATGAAAATATATAACAATTTGATAGTTCAGATAAATCATCCAATATTCATTTTGTGAGCTGTAAGCCAGCTCACTGTGTAATTGCAGCTAGCTTACATTTTTCTTGATTTACCCTTAAGAAAGATGACTTAGCAAGACATTATGGGTATTCACATTAGGTAAAAATGGAGAGTCCATTCCCGGCATGACCAATCCATCTTTTTTCGCAAATCCCGCTACGTGCTCAGACAGCAATGATGAGTGAACATCGTGTTCAATATGCTGATAATTGTTAAGTTCTATGTGAGTTTCAGCTAGATCAATCGCCAAATTCAATGAGTGATTCTGAATAAATTGTTCCAATGATACGTCTTGCGTTTGATCGACAAAACGTAACTGTAAATGCTGATGAGCTTGTTTTTGATCACCAAAAACTTTCCTAAAGACTAGCGTGGTATTTTGCTTCATATCGGTGATAAATAGATCGTCATTATGTTGGCTCACGACCAACTCATCATTCTCTGAAACGGGTAGAATTAGCATATCCATCAGTGAATCAAGCGCATTATTATCGATAATAATGGAGTGATAATGCCCCCACACTGCTTTCGAAATAGTATAAGTATCCTGCCCATTCCCTGCACTCAACACAATATTTTTCACAGACTGAATAACAACGGGAGATAACTTATCATTTTGATCACTCCCACGAATAATCAATGAAGAACCGAGGTGACTACTTGTCGTGTTGTCTTTATTCTGTAAAAGATCGACAAATAAAATTTCGCCACTTTTAGCAAACATCAGTACTCCATCACCAACCATTTTCACATTCGAAAATTGCAAATCCGGGTAAACATCGACAACGTTTGGTAATGCTGACTCATCAAGAAGCTCTCGTCCTTGTCCAAATGCGGAAGATAATTGATTCTCCGTCGCAAACTGTTGGCGATACAGTTTTTGAGTTGTCGGATCAAAAATTAATGCCCCCGAATTATCCGCATCTAATCCTAAAAGCTGGATATTATTTTCTAATGATAATTCATGAGCAATAATCACTTTCCCATTCAAAGACCAGGCTGGAATTGTTTTTTCGGCGCTTCCTTTATTAAGTCCAACCAAGGTTATTGTTTTGCAGCAATAGTAATCTCCTAATTCTCTCCACCAATTTGCACGTTCTTTGAACCAATTCTCAGTTAATGCAGATGGATGGTAATTTCCTTTATCATCAATTTGACAAATAACACCATCAATATTAGATATAAATAAATTACCTTGCCAAAAGGCAGCATTTTGCATGCCATACGGGGTATTTAAAAACCATGCAGTTGGCTTCGTGACATTTAAAATGTCCTGCCCAGGACCTTCTTGACGGTACAGTTCTTTATTTTTATGACTGTAAAAATAAAAAATTTCTGTTCCTTTTTCATCAAATAGGCTTCCCATTAATGCTAAATCAGGTGGGATAGCCCAATGGCTCTGATGTAACCGGATATTGGTCGGGGTTTCTCCATAACCAAGAGAGGGGGATAAATTGGGCTTAATGAGTAGGCTGTCAGCCACTCTTAACCAATAACGATGCAGAGCTTGATTGCTATCTACACCTGAAATAGCCACCACTGACCCTAAATCTGCTTCAATCTGTACAGGTTGTTCACCATTTGTTTTGTAAGTGCTACTTAACATATAGTTTCGTAGGAACGCTTGAGGCGATATTGCTGAAAACTGGGTAGGTGTTTGAGCTAAGCGCTCTAATAACGTTGAATCTGCGTCTAAGCTAATTAATTTAATTATATTTTGTTCGATTTGAAAATTAACGACCTCATTGGTATCAGTATATCTACATGAAAAATAAATATGCCCATAACCTTTCCACAATTGTAAGATTTCAAATGGTCGATTATTTGGATTTTCAAATTGATATTCAGAACTGATAGTGCCAGTCGCAATGTCCACCGCCCATATTTGCTTTTGTGTTGGCAAGTAGAAATACGCAACATCGCCTACCACTGAACTTAAAATAGCGTATTGCTTATTAGCATCCAGAGTATCGATAAAAATATATCGCTGATTGCTTACATCATAGAATGCTCGTCCCACATCCTTGCCGTTGTACTGGTGATTAGCGATAACAATGAACTGCCCATGTTTTTTATGCTGCTCTGTATAATGATTTAAATGTTGTGCTAGATCTTTTGCATCGCCTTGCCATAATTTTTCATCTTCGCTTAGAATCGTTGACTGAGCCGATGACAAATCAATTCTCTGCACTTCTTTATGTTTATTCACGACGATGATTTGACCTTGCACACTGTCAACATCAACGTCTATTTGAATATCACCGACAGTGAATTGATTATTTTGTATTTTGACTGTGCTGTTTTCCAGTTGGCTAGCATCTATAATCCACTTCGAATTTTGATTATTTTTTGTATCGTCCGTTAATTTGATACGAATACCGCTGTTTAAGCTGAGCTTATACGTTCCACCATTGCCTTTTATTTTATATTCAATTTTTCCATGCCACTCCCTCGCTAATTGGGGAACAATCAATGCGCGATTTTTTTCATCCAAAATAATCTCAATCGGCGTATCAACATATTCATGGAAAATCTGTGTAATCGTATTTTCGCTGGGGAAGATATAGAAATCATAATCAAAATTATCCTCCTGTTCTAATCGCCGAATGACATCAAAACCACTATCGTGGCGCAATGTACAACCAGGCCATAAATTATAACTGTATTTAATATAAGACTTAGGAATAACAGGCAACATAAGTGTATCAGTATCAAAAAAATCCAATTTATGTATCGCTAATGGATAACCAATACCTTGGCGAATATTAATAGCTTGGGCTCGATTTTTAACCATTGTAGGGTTGTTTCCTGCCCAAAAAATATAATTACGGCGGCCACCACCCGATGAACGCTCACTCGTGCGATATATATACTGGCTATCAAATTGAATTTGATTATGTTTAAGATCAAGAGTGCTAAATATCGCACCAAATTTTGGAATCAGTATCTTTTGGTCTGGAATATAATTAAATCCATTTCCTTTATAAGCCTCATCGAGCGCGTAAAAATAGCGTCCAACTGCTTTTGCATCCTCTCCAATGATGGCAAAATTGCGAGCTAAACCAATAAATCCTATTCCAAGCCCCGCTACAAGAACACTGGCACCACCTAATGCGGTTGCCGCCCCCGCATACCCTGCGGCGCCTAACCCTATTCCACCTGAGACTGCGGCGAAACTCATAGAGTCAAAAGCGAGTTGAGTACCAAATATAATGCGTTCAGAGTCACTTTCCGCATTTGATAACTCATAAATATCAAACCCCACGAGTGCGCCACTAAAAATTACCGCCAACCCTTCATTCGCTGTTTTTGCCATTGATGAAAAGAAACTGTTCATCTCCGTAGCGGTGATTTCACGTCCAGTTTTTAAACCGATTTTAATAATTTGATTGATTTTCGCCATATCATTGGCGATTCCATACGCCATCATTGAATAATTCATATAAGTATGAATTTTTAGCGCTAACAACAAATTCGGGGAGTTTTTTTTCTCGGATGCCTCATTACGATTTTTATTTTCTACCCACTGAATAATCGATTGAATAGCTATACCCACATTCAAACCATCAACTGAGGCAGCATCAGCCTCATTAAGTTGCGCTTTTATTTTATTTTCTTCAAAACGATAATATCTGTTGAATAACTCCATTTGCTCGATCGAGTATTGGTGAAACTCAATAAATGTTTTGTCCGTAGTCTCAACCCAGCGAGTAAGATCGGGATTTTCAATATGAATAAATTTAATTCGATACAGGTTATCTGATGCTTGCTCTGCACTTGAAAATAGTGGAATCCATTTTCCATTAAAATGTTTTTCTGCTGAGAGTTTTAATGTGGCATCATTGACTCTCTCCCCCCATTGCTGAGCATCCAATATCGTCAATGAAGCTTTCAATCTTGTATCTTCAATAATTTCTTTTTGTTTAAAAAGCAATTGTTCAACTTTTTTTCCTCTTTCGCTTAAATCAGATAATTTTTCATCAATACTTAAATCATTAACTGATAGATAGTTGCCAATAGGCACCTTTGCCATTTCATCCGTATTAATAAAGACCAATTCAAATGCAGGTTTATTCTCAACTTCATAGGCTGAATAGTAATCAGCCATTTTCTTTTCCGTAAAAAATTTATTTAAAGATGAAAATAATCGCTTACTATTTTTAAATGAGAAAAGACCAAAATTAGGATCATAAAAATAATAAGTACTTTGCTCTCCACTTACAGTTTTACCTACTAACATTGAATGGCTTTTACTATTGATGGCAAACATCATGGTTTCAGACTTTAACCCCAATAGAGTTTGGATCTTTTTCAGATCCATAATCCCATGGGAAAATGAAGCCTCTACCGCTTCAACATTAGAATGTAGTCTTTTCAGAGAATCTTGCAATAATAGGGAATCACGGCTATCAGGCGCTGCTGCTGCAATATATAGCTTATCAATGAGTTTATCCGCACCTAGGTGTCCTTCTCGCGCTAATCCCACGGACATACCTCTTACCAATGGGTAGCAGCGCCCGCCAGATTCACTTCTCACTAATGATAAGTAGAAGTCTTGAGGAATTAATCGATTCGTTTTACTACCAGCTTCAGAGAAGAATTCACTAATTTTTCCGGTTTGAGTTAATACATGACTAATATACTCTTCATACGTGGTTTCTTGAATGACACGATACAAAGCACCTCGTTCTCTCGCCGTATACTCGTTTGTGACATACATTTTTTTCAATAACTGTGAAGGCACTGTGTCATTCACATCCAGTATGCTAATTTCTTTATACTGTTTAATTCCCTCACTAAATTCATTTTTAAACCGTATATTTCGCGTTAATTTGTGCAGGTAAATTAAATTCTCATACCGTTCATTAATTGTTAAATGATAAGCATAAGGTGAATTTATTCCCATATTCGGATCAAACTCTTTAATCTTAACTACTGCACTCATGCCTTGATTCGCTTTAATACGTTGCCATAACCAACTGTATTCCACTTCACGTAAATGGTAAAAAAGCTCGCCATATTGTCTATTTTGCATTGAAATAATGGTTTTATTCATTTCAATGGCATTTTCTATTTTCTTTTTGCGCGTTATGTCCGTAACGCCAATTAAGCTTTCCTCTAATATCTGCCGATTTTTTTTAAGCGCCTGAATTTGAATATCTAATTTTTGTTGTAATTGACTACCAATATCTAGCCATGTTTTTAATGATGAATGACTTTCCAGTAACTCTGAAGGCTGTGTTTCTGAATACTGGGATTCTGCTAGAAATACAGTTTCACTCGGGATATCACCAATTTTCACATTAACCTTTTTTGCCAGCATTTTTAATTCACGATGAACGCTATCCCTAGCATTTTCAAAACGCTGTGTTCTATCTGATAGATTGTAATCTCCCGCTTTTTGGACTTTAACGATGTTGTCCTCTGCACTTAGAGATATCCGATTACGTTGTGGCTGAACAATTAATTTCCATTCATCGCCATTAAAATGCATGAATGCATTAGCTTTGCTAATGTTTTTCTCGGAGAGAATATAATTCCTTGCATCAACAGCCATCACTACATCGTCATAAAGTAATGAGGCGTCAGCGCGATTATCTCGATAAATCCGATAGTGTTCGCTGTCTAATACAGTCACCACAATCGATTCACCACGCAATAGTCCTGTAAATAGAAAATCTTTTTCGGGATGATCCTTAGGAATATCGATATATTCCACATATTTACTTTCTTTATTTCTCGCCTTTGAGTCTAAAAGATAGCAATCTATTATGTAACGCTGATGTTGTTCATCAGTTGAATCCACATATTCAACTTGATAACCTTTACCAAAATTTTTATTAAATAAAATTTAACCTTCCGCTGGTATTTGCAAAATAGAATTAAGTACTTTGGTATTAATATTGTAGTTACGGGCGAACTCAATTGGGTCTTGCTTAAACTTTTCAATATCAGGGCTAAAATGATTGCCTGAATTTGTGCCACTGCCTGTAATTGAAATATCAAAATAGGTTTCTTTGACTGATTGAGAAAGTAAAGCTGGCTGTTCTGCATCGTAACCATGAACCCTTAATACCTTAGTCAGGCTCAGCTCCAAGGGTTTATCTGAAATCAATGAAGATACAATCCCTTTAGCGATCATTTCTGCTCTTGACTCACCATGACTACTCGATTGTCCTTCAAGGGTTTCAGAATAAGAAAAACCTTTATCAACGCGGTACATTCCCATAGGAACATGCTCAATCATCGCATCAGCAGGCAATAGCGTTTTTAGCTGCTGGCTAATTTCTGTAGCACTTTGTAAACTTGCTTCAGAGAAATAAATCACAGCTTGATCCGTTATTCGCCCTAATTTTTTAGGTCCCATGATCTTCGCTTGCATCACTTTTTTATTCGGATCATTTTCGTAGAGTTGCATTAATGCTTTAGCTAAATCTGCGAAATATTCTTTTTTCACATTGACTGTTAATCGAGACATTAACATTGATCGGCTATTATACCGCTCACGATAATTCTTCGGTAAAATTCGATATGCAGAACCATCTAATAATTCATCATCCGTGAGGGATGAAAATTTATTATCATTTTTCCCTTGAACTTTAACTTCAATATTTTTATTTTCTGAACGATATTTTTTAAAATCCGCTAAAAATTTTTTCTGCTCAATAATATTCAGACCTTCAATACCAACAGGAGTAGTACGGCTGTAATTCATATATATAATATCGGTAATTTTTTCTTCTAATGCCACTTTTTGATTCGTTAGCGATTCATTCCATTCACCATGACGTTTATACCCAGATTTAATATCACTAACTTTATTCATCAAATCCGCATCTTTTTTTATATGCGTATACACTTGTTTTGCCGCGGTAAATAATGACTCATGACTATCCTTGCCCATAATAATATCCTTATTTAATTTTCATGTTAATTATCTAAATAATCAATTTAGACTGGCGTTATATTAGTAGCATAAAAAATAAGAAGGGCTTGGTGGAGTTATTCCGCATTATTTATAGGATTTAAATACTTTGGAAGGTATTTATTTTAAATAAAAAAAGGGACGATTTCTCGTCCCTTTTTTCAATTTAATCTAAGCGAATATCAATTACGCTTGACCTTTAACTTCTTTCAGACCGTTGAATGGCGCGCTGTTACCCAGAGCTTCTTCAATACGGATCAGTTGGTTGTATTTAGCAACACGGTCAGAACGGCTCATAGAACCTGTTTTAATTTGACCGGCTGCAGTACCCACTGCTAAATCAGCAATCGTTGCATCTTCAGTTTCGCCTGAACGGTGAGAGATAACCGCTGTATAGCCAGCATCTTTCGCCATTTTAATCGCAGCTAACGTTTCAGTCAGAGAACCGATTTGGTTGAATTTGATCAGGATTGAGTTAGCGATGCCTTTCTCGATACCTTCTTTTAAGATCTTAGTGTTAGTTACAAATAAATCGTCACCAACTAATTGGATTTTGTCGCCAAGAACTTTAGTTTGGTATGCGAAACCATCCCAGTCAGATTCGTTTAAACCATCTTCGATAGAAACGATTGGGTATTGTTTGGTCAGCTCTTCTAAGTAATGAGTAAACTCTTGTGAAGTGAAGGTTTTACCTTCGCCTTTCAGCTCATAGTTGCCAGTTTCTTTGTTGTAGAACTCGGAAGCTGCACAGTCCATCGCCAGAGTCACATCTTTACCCAGAACGTAGCCCGCTTGCTCAACCGCTTCTTTGATAGCAGCCAGTGCAGCAGCGTTAGATTCTAAGTTAGGTGCATAACCACCTTCATCACCAACAGCCGTGTTCATACCTTTAGATTTCAGTACTTTTGCTAAGTGATGGAAAATTTCAGAACCCATACGTACCGCTTCTTTCAGAGTCGGCGCGCCAACTGGTTGAATCATGAATTCTTGGATATCAACGTTGTTATCTGCGTGCTCACCACCATTGATGATGTTCATCATTGGCAGAGGCATAGAGTATTGACCGTGAGTACCATTCAGATCAGAAATATGCTCATACAGAGGCATACCTTTTGCCGCAGCAGCCGCTTTCGCGTTTGCTAAAGATACTGCCAGAATTGCGTTTGCACCGAATTTAGATTTGTTTTCAGTACCATCTAAGTCAATCATGATTTTATCGATATTAGCTTGATCTTTAGCATCTTTACCGATAACTGCTTGAGCGATTGGACCGTTAACAGCGGCAACAGCTTTCAGAACACCTTTACCCAGAAAACGTGATTTATCACCATCACGCAATTCCAGAGCTTCACGAGAACCTGTAGATGCACCTGATGGAGCTGCGGCTAAACCAACAAAACCACCTTCTAAATGTACTTCAGCTTCAACAGTTGGGTTACCACGAGAATCAATGATTTCACGACCGATCACTTTAACAATTTTGGACATTAGGTTTTCCTCAGTACAAGTTAAATTTCGGGAAGTTGGCGAAAATTGCCGACTTCCCCGTATCTTATTTCAACTCACCTTTCTGGTACTTACCAGCGGCTTTAACAAAACCTGCAAACAATGGATGACCATCTCTTGGGGTCGAAGTGAATTCTGGGTGGAACTGGCAAGCCACAAACCATGGGTGGTTTGGATTTTCAATGATTTCAACCAGTTTATTATCCACAGAACGACCTGCAATGTTCAGACCCGCATCTTCGATACGTTTCAACAGCAGATTGTTCACTTCGTAACGGTGACGGTGACGCTCAACAATCGTTTCTGCGCCGTACATACCGCGCACTAAGCTTCCATCGGTTAAATGACATTGCTGACCACCAACACGCATTGTACCGCCAAGGTCGCTCTCTTCAGAACGCACTTCAACGTTGCCATCTTCGTCACGCCATTCAGTAATCAGCGCAACAACTGGGAATTTGCAATCTGCATCAAATTCAGTGGAGTTCGCGTCTTTCATATTCGCAACATTACGTGCGAACTCAATCAGCGCCACTTGCATTCCCAGACAAATACCTAAATAAGGGATTTTATTCTCACGCGCATATTGTGCCGTCAGAATTTTGCCTTCAATACCACGAGAACCGAACCCGCCTGGTACTAAAATCGCATCCAGACCTTTGAGCAGCTCAACCCCACGGGTTTCAATATCTTGAGAGTCAATTAACTTAATATTGACCGTTAAACGATTTTTCAAACCTGCATGTTTCAGTGCTTCGATAACTGACTTATATGCATCTGGTAATTCAACATATTTACCCACCATACCAATAGTGACTTCACCTGCTGGATTGGCTTCTTCGTAAATAACTTGTTCCCACTCAGATAAATCAGCTTCTTTGCATTCAAGACGGAAACGGTTACAGATGTATTCATCTAAACCTTGCGCCTTCAGCATGCCAGGGATTTTATAGATTGAATCTGCGTCTTTCAGAGAGATAACCGCTTTTTCTGGAACATTACAGAATAGGGCAATCTTCGCACGCTCATTCGCAGGAATCACGCGATCGGAACGGCAGATCAGTACATCTGGTTGAATACCAATCGACAGTAATTCTTTCACTGAATGCTGTGTTGGTTTCGTTTTCACTTCGCCCGCAGCCGCTAAGTATGGCACTAATGTTAAGTGCATATACAGCGTGTGTTCACGACCCACTTCAGCAGCCATTTGACGAATTGCTTCAAGGAATGGCAGAGACTCGATATCACCGACAGTACCGCCGATTTCGACTAATACAACATCATGACCTTCACCACCACGGATGATGCGATCTTTGATTTCATTAGTGATATGAGGAATAACTTGGATGGTCGCGCCTAAGTAGTCGCCACGACGCTCTTTGCGCAGGACTTCAGAATAAACACGTCCAGTCGTAAAGTTGTTGCGACGTGTCATTTTGGTACGAATAAAACGCTCATAATGACCTAAATCCAAGTCAGTTTCAGCGCCGTCTTCTGTAACGAAAACTTCCCCGTGTTGGGTTGGGCTCATTGTACCTGGATCTACGTTAATGTAGGGATCCAATTTCATAATGGTTACATTGAGTCCACGGGCTTCGAGTATAGCCGCCAAGGAGGCTGCGGCAATGCCTTTACCCAGAGAGGATACGACCCCGCCGGTCACAAAAATATAATTAGTTTTCATGCTGAACCTGAACGTTTAGGTTTAAAAGATGATGGATATAACAGGACGGGAAAACAGTATACCCGAACCTTAAATCTCCTACAAATGTTCTAAGCGCAATAAGGCTAGTTTTCATTAATACCTTAAATAAATCAGCAAGTTAAAAATAAAAATATTTATCGTTTGATAAATAGTCACTTTCTAGAGTGCTATTCAACTGTTTTGCAAGGTTAACACATTTTTACCTAAAAGCTAAATCCTTTCAGCTCAATCTATCACTGAAAAAACATCATTTCGCAGATTGTTTGATTTTGAATAACTATTTCAATCCGTGATTATCATCAAAGGCGAACCCTACTCATCTAATTTGATAGAAACCCATAAGGCTTCCATCTCTTCAAGTGTAGCAGTTTCTGTTGATTTACCAGTTTTTGCTAATCTTCTTTCGATTTCACGAAAACGGCGTTCAAACTTATTGCAGGCTTTTTGCAACGCGAGCTCAGGCTTATGCCCTAAATGACGAGATAAATTCACCGTGGCAAACAGCAAATCGCCAATTTCTTCTTCAAGATGCTGTTCATCCACGACAACCTGAGTCGCTTCCTCCATCACCTCGGCGAGCTCTTCCGTCACTTTGTCAGCGACAGGTCCAAGGGTATCCCAATCAAAGCCCACTGAAGCGCAACGTTTTTGAATTTTATAGGCTTTCATTAATGCGGGAAGCGCGTTAGGAATATCATCTAAAACAGAATATTGGTCTTTCTCAGCACGTTCTTTGGCTTTACGTTGTTCCCAACCTGCAATCGCTTCTTGGCTACTGAGAGCGTTATTTTCGTCAAAAATATGTGGGTGGCGACGTTCAAGTTTGTCGCTAACGGCTTGGCAAATATCATCAAAATCAAATAGATTTTGCTCTTGCGCCATTTGTGCGTAGAACACAACTTGAAAGAGGAGATCCCCCAACTCGCCTTTTAAGTCGGTAAAATCTTCTCGTTCAATGGCGTCTAGAACTTCATAGGTTTCTTCTAGGGTATAAGGGGCAATGGTCTTAAACGTTTGCTGCGTATCCCACGGACAGCCATTTTGCGGGTCACGCAAACGCGCCATAATAGAGAGTAACCGTTCAATTTGTTTATTGCCCTGCTGCATATTTAACCCTTATCAAAAAATAATTACATGGTGATTTAATGAGGGTTATACCTTAACCAAATTAAATTGAATACGCTAAATCTTTCAAGCTTTTGTTATAGCAGCCGTCAAAAAGTATTTTCAAAATAGTTTGGATAAGCAGCTAGGCGGTAAGTGAGCACAGCCAACAACGCTGCACGCCAAAATATGAAGAAAATGCATTTTCAAAATAGTTCGAGTTGTAGGTAGGCGGCAATTGAACTAATCCCTAGGAGCATACATAAGTATGTGACTAGGGTTAGTGAATGTAGCCAACACCCCTACAGCTCGAAATATGAAGAAAATCAGGAGGAGTGACGTTTCGCCTCGATAACATCCGGCAACTGATTCAATTTCGAAAGCACCCGACCCAGTACCTCGATATTGTACAGTTCGATAGTCATATCGATGGTCGCTAATTGCTGTTTCACATCGCTACGGCTACTTACCCCTAATACGTTCACTTTTTCGTTTGCGAGGATTGTGGTGATATCCCTTAATAATCCACTACGGTCATTCGCTATCACTCTGACGACTAATGAGTAACCGCTGGAGTAGTTTTCTCCCCAAACCGCATCGATGACACGCTCTGGTGCATGGCTTTGTAACTCTGCAAGCTGTTCACAATCGGCGCTGTGAATAGAGATCCCTCTACCTTTGGTAATAAATCCGACAATTTCATCACCGGGAATTGGCTGGCAACAACGGGCAATATGATGCATGAGGTTACCAACCCCTTCGACCACCACACGACCACTCCCGTGAGATGGTGCTCTCGGAACGCCTGATTTATTCTCTAGCGACTTCATCGCCGCGCGATCTTCTTCCTCTGCCGTCGCTTTATTAAACTTGGCTTGCAGGAAGTTAACTAACTGATTAATACGAATATCGCCGCCGCCAATTCCGGCTAACACTTCATCCAGTGAATGTACGTTATAACGCGCGATTAACTGCTTCTCCGCATCTCGTAAACTGATATCCAGATGGGATAATTCGCTGTCGAGAATTTGGCGTCCCGCCAGAATGTTTTTATCGCGGTCTTGTTTACGGAACCAGTTTTGAATTTTCGCCCGTCCGCGGCTGGTCGTCACGTAACCGAGGTTAGGATTAAGCCAGTCACGGCTCGGGTTTGGGTGTTTTTGGGTGATAATTTCAATTTGGTCACCCATCTGTAATTGGTAGCTAAATGGCACGATGCGCCCACCAATTTTCGCCCCAATACAGCGGTGTCCGACATCACTGTGAATATGATAAGCAAAATCGAGTGGTGTCGAACCTGTAGGTAAATCAACTACATCGCCTTTTGGCGTAAACACATACACACGGTCATCAAACACTTGGCTACGCACTTCATCCAGCATTTCGCCAGAATCTGCCATCTCTTCTTGCCATGAGATAAGTTTACGCAACCATGCAATTCGGTTTTCGTAGCTGCTGCCTTTGCCTACACCACTTGCGCCTTCTTTGTATTTCCAGTGCGCAGCAACGCCGAGTTCAGCATCTTCATGCATTTGACGGGTGCGAATTTGGATTTCTAAGGTTTTACCGTTAGGACCTAAAACTACGGTGTGAATCGATTGATAACCATTCGGTTTCGGGTTCGCCACATAATCATCAAATTCATCGGGCAGATGACGGAAATGGGTGTGAACAATCCCTAACGCTGCATAGCAATCTTGCAGTCGCTCCACCACAATACGCACCGCACGCACATCGTATAACTCGCCAAATGCTAAGGACTTTTTCTGCATTTTGCGCCAAATACTGTAAATGTGTTTTGGTCGCCCATACACTTCGGCTTGGATTTGCTCTTTCAACATATATTTGCGCAGTGTACTGACAAAGTTATCAATATATTCTTCTCGGTCAATACGGCGCTCATGCAGCAATTTGGCTATTTTTTTGTATTCATCTGGATGCAAATAACGGAAACAGAAATCTTCTAATTCCCATTTTAATTGCCCAATTCCTAAGCGATTTGCTAAAGGTGCATAGATGTTAGAACACTCTTTTGCCGCTAAGACGCGTTCATCTTCACTGGCATCTTTTACTTCACGCAAATGCGCAATACGTTCCGCAAGTTTAATAACGACACAGCGAAAATCTTCCACCATCGACAATAGCATACGGCGGATATTATCCACCTGCACAGAGCTGGTTTCATTCGATTGAGTGGCTTTAAGTTCACGGATAGCATCCATCTCAATCACGCCTTTTACCAGCGCATGGATAGATTGCCCAAAATCATCGATAACGGATTGTTCATCCAATTTTCCCTCTTCAACCAGAGGGAACAATAATGCGGCTTGTAAGCTACCAATATCCATGCTGAGCGTGGATAAAATTTCGGTCATTTCTATGCCGCGCCACAGTAGCAAAGGCGCGATATCTTGTCCCGATAATTTATCGTGACAATACTGCCAGGTATGGATGAGTTTTTCTTCTGATTGTTTATTATTCAAACCCAAATCATTAACCCATTTTTCGGGGTCAAATTCACCTGCTGGGGTTAGATGTGCACTTCTTACTGCAACCATATATTCTCCCTACCTGTTACTCCTCTGGGCTACGAACAAATAACGCCATAGATTCCAGATGACTTGTTTGCGGAAACATATCCAACATCCGCAATTGAGATAACTGATACCCGCCTTCAAGCAAAACCTTACTGTCTCTTGCTAAGGTTGTTGGATTACAAGAAACATAGACAATTTTTTCTGGCATCAGTTTAATTAAATGTTCCATTACGCCGGCGGCACCTGCACGAGCCGGATCCAATAACACTTTATTGAAGCCTTCTTGTGCCCACGGCTGAGTGTGAATCTGCTCTTCCAAGTTTTCATTATAGAACGCAGCGTTCTCAATTGAGTTGCGCTGGGCGTTATTTTTCGCTTGAGTGACTAAATTTTCAACACCTTCAACACCCACGACCATTTTCGCTAAACGAGCTATCGGCAGGGTAAAGTTACCCATCCCGCAGAAAAGATCCAATACTCTATCTTCTGGGCTTAGATCTAACCATGCTATCGCTTGCGCGACCATTTGCTGGTTAATTTCCTCGTTAACCTGAATAAAGTTAGCAGGACTAAACTGTAAAATTTCACCTGCCACCTGATATTCCGGTAACGTAGCATCAGCCTGAAGAGCCTGTAGTTGCCCATTATCGCCAGCCAACCAAATAGTGACTCCGTGAGATTGAGCAAATTCTAACAGCCGTTTTCTATCAGATGAGTCAACAGGGGCTAAATGACGTAACAGTATAAGGTTGCCGTTATCACCATGAATAAGCTCTACGTGCCCTAATTTACTGGCAATTGATAACTGATTTAAACAGGTTGATAACGGTGCTAGCAACACATCAAGTTCCGTGTGTAAAACTGAGCAACTTTTGATATCCACCAGTGTATTCGTTTGTGTCTGGCGAAATCCCATCATTAGGTGATTGGATTTGTTTTGGTATTGCAGCCCTAAGCGGGCACGGCGGCGATAGCCATATTCTTTCCCACCTATCACCGAAATGGCGGGTAGCACAACACCTGTTTCTCGCTTCATTAAATGTTGTAAGGCTTGCGCTTTGCTTTCCCGTTGGAGTGCAATATCCACATGTTGCTGCTGGCAACCACCGCATTGGTTAAAATAACGGCAGTTCGGTTGCACACGTTGAGCGCTTGTACTGAGACGTTTAATGACTTTGGCTTTAGCAAAATGGCGTTTGTCTTCAGTTAATTCGACTTGCGCATCTTCCCCAGGCAATAACCCCGTAATAAATATGGCTTTGCCATCGTGGCGAGCAACGCCTTGCCCAGCGGCATCTAAACTATCGACATGAACCGTGATTTGACGGCGTTGGGTGGTACGGCGATTTGGCGAGTAAAATTGGGCCATAAGTAGTCACTAAACAGGGTTAAATAAATTCTATTTTAAGTCGCTAGTGGGTAAGTTTTTACTCACATTAACACTGCAACTGCCAGATAATTAGAGAGACAAATTAACGGGCTATCATAGCATTTTTTTCCTAAAATTAGTGACCACTTAGTTTTTTTGTCACGCTATACGCTAACTTTTTTTATCAGAACTAATTGGTGACCATAAATTTTCGATACTCTTCATATGCATAATGATCGGTCATCCCACTAATGTAATCCTGAATAAGCCTGGCGCGGTAATAAAACTCCAACATTGATTTATCGGCTTCATGAGTTGCAGATATTTTTTCTAAGGCTTCGTTATAAGACAGACGATGTTTATTGGATAATTTATGAAATAGGCGAGTTTCGATAAAAAAATGTTTATGGTAATTTTGTTCAACTAATGAGGCAAAATCGTCTCTATCCATCATTAATAGCGGACTATAAACATCCAATAATCCACTGATAATTCGGTAACCTTGTAGCTCTAACTCTTCCACCTCATGGTGGTTAAAGACATGTTTGAATGCCACGGTTTTCAAGGCTTTTAAGAGGCGATGTTCTTGGCTTTTATCTTCCAGTAACGCACTATTAAAACGACCGTGATAAATTTCAGGCAGATGTTGAATAAAACGCAGGGCGCTATAGTGAGCAAGTTTTCCCGTAATATTCACACGCAAGTACATAAAAAACTGGTCTTGCTGAATGCGTCTTGTATGGTTATCACTAATATTATTGAATGCGCGCAAGATGGTTTGCTCGAATAAATCGCCTGATTTTACCTCTCCCCATTCTGCTTTTAGGTATTCGATCAGCTGCTCAACAGTATAAATTCCCTTCTCTGCCGCATCATCCAAATCAGCAATACAATAGGAAATATCATCCGCTGCTTCCATGATATAAGTGAGTGGAAAGCGGCAATATTTGTCCATCTCTAGTTTTTTCGTTAATTCGCTAACAAAATCGACTTCAGACCAGTAATAGCCTGGTTTTTTCATTAAATAATCAAATTCTGAAGGAATAGGTTCAAGGTCATAGGCGCCGCGAGTATATTTCAAAATCGAGCCAATTTGAGCGTAGGTTAAATTCAGCTTCAATAGACGATGAGCCATTCGCAGCCCTTGTGCATTTCCCTCGAACGAACATAAATCTCGCTTCAGCTGTCGACGAAATAAGTCTTGTTTTTCATTTCCCGTCAGTTGCAACGCTTTAATTTTACAAGGGTCAGGAGACTCAGGTGTGAACACGTAATCCGGTGCTAATAATTTACTAAACCAGCGCTGAATCGCAGCTTCACCAAAATGCCCAAATGGTGGGTTACCAATGTCGTGCATCAAACACGCCATCTCGACAAGGCTTTCAAACGCATCACAGCGTTCGGTCAGTCCATATTCATCCAATAATTTTTTCTTTTTAAGCTCACCCAGCACTGTTTTGCTGATGTAACGCCCGACTTGCTGGACTTCAAGAGAGTGAGTTAAACGGCTGCGTACTGCGGAATTTTGTTCGAGGGGAAAAACTTGGGTTTTCTGTTGTAAGCGACGGATTGCGGCAGAGTTAATGATACGTCCACGATCACTTTCAAATAAACGGTTTACCGCGTCTTCATCCTGTGCGGAAATTCGTTGGCTTTTGGCACTAATATAATTACGTTGAAAACTCAGTTTTCTAACAAAGTTAATCTCTTTTTCCGCCATGCTTACCTCTATACCTCGCCTTTTAATTCCAGAGTACCCAAAGAAAAGGCAGAGGAAAACCCACCTTTCGATGTTACACTTTAGCCATCTACAGCATAAGTGTCTAATTAATCAACAGTGAGTATGACATAATGAAAATCGGTATCATAGGTGCGATGGAGCAAGAAGTTGCGACCCTGCGCGAAAGAATTGAAGGCTGCCAAACATTGAGCCTTGCTGGCTGTGAAATTTATACAGGAAAAATGAACGGCGTTGATGTTGCCTTATTAAAATCAGGTATTGGTAAAGTGGCAGCCGCCATCGGCACCACGTTACTGTTAGAACACTGCAAGCCAGATGTGGTCATCAATACAGGTTCAGCGGGTGGTTTAGATCCGCGTTTAAATGTCGGTGATATTGTTGTCTCTACCGAGGTACGCTACCACGATGCCGATGTTACTGCATTCGGATATGAACCTGGTCAAATGGCACAGTGCCCACCTGCATTTATTGCAGATGCCAAATTAATTGAAACAACCGAACAATGTGTTAAAGCCTTAGATATGAACGCAGTGCGTGGTCTGATTTGCAGTGGTGACGCATTTATTAATGGCGCAGAGCCTTTAGCTCGCATCAAAGCTACCTTCCCGACCGTTGCTGCCGTTGAGATGGAAGCCGCTGCTATCGGTCATGTCTGCTACCAGTTTAACGTGCCTTTTGTGGTGGTCCGCGCAATTTCAGATGTGGCGGATAAAGAATCCCATACTAGCTTTGATGAATTTTTACCTGTTGCTGCACGCCAATCCTCATTGATGGTTTCCGCGATTGTCGCAGCATTAGCCTAATTCATTGTTAATCTTATTAAGGCATAATTGAGTCTCTTTTATGCCTTTTCTCTAATACCTATTTGTGAAGTAATGATATGAACTCAACCTCCAAATTCATGCGCTCACTAATTGGTTTTCTGCTTTTCTTTACCTTAGCAAGCCATGCATTCACCGCGCCAAAGTACCGAGTCATTAGCTTATCACCAGCCAATACCGAGCTCGCTTACGCAGCAGGATTAGAAGACAGCTTGGTTGCTGTTAGCGCTTATTCTGATTATCCAAAAGCTGCTCAAAAGCTTGAACAAGTGGCAGATTGGCAAGGTATGAATATTGAACGCATTGTTGCCTTAAAACCGGATTTAATCTTGGCATGGCGGGGTGGAAATCCACAGCGTCCGTTGGATCAACTGGCGTCGTTGGGCATTCCAATTATCTATTTTGACCCACAAACTATTGATGGCGTTATTTCGTCTCTAGAAGAGCTTTCACAATATAGCCCTCACCCAGAGATTGCTAAAAAAAATATTATGCAAATGCGCAGCCGTTTAGAAGCGCAAAAAAACACATTGGTGAATCATGAAAAACCTAAGCGGCTATTTATTCAATTAGGCACACAGCCTTTATTTAGCGCTGGCGATCAGACCATTCAAAATGATGTCGTGAAAACCTGCGGCGCTCAAAATATTTTTGAAAATAGCGCAGTTCAATGGCCTCAAGTCAGCCGTGAGCAAGTCCTTACTCGCAAACCCGACGCTATCATTGTGACTGGCTCACCGGAGCAAGAAAAAACGGTAAAAGCCTTCTGGCATTCTCAACTCAACATCCCAATTATTCGCTTAAATGAGGATTGGTTCCACCGCGCTGGTCCCCGCATCATTAATGCTACCGAACAGCTGTGCGCTCAGTTAAATGCACTTCCGAATAAATAATAAAGACAGGTATCCAAGAAGTAGAACTTAAGAATTAAGGATTGAATATCACGAAAGGGTTTTTCTAAATAGTTCGCGGTTGTAGGTAGGCGGCAAAGCAAAGATATCCCTAGGAGCATACACAAGTCTGTGACTAGGGGAGCTGAGCGCAGCCAACACCCCTACAACCCGAAATATGACGAAAAATCAGACACTGAAAGACGACCCACACCCACATGTTGATTTGGCATTTGGGTTGGTCACAATAAAGCGTGAACCTTCTAACCCTTCAGTGTAGTCCACACTACCACCGACTAAATATTGCAGACTCATTGGATCGACAACCAACGCGACACCTTGTTTCTCAATGGTCATATCCCCTTCATTGATTTGGTCATCAAAGGTGAAGCCATATTGGAAACCGCTGCAACCACCGCCTGTAATGTAGACGCGCAGACGCAGGTTTGGGTTATTTTCATCGGCGACTAAGTCTTTTACTTTAATTGCTGCTGCATCCGTAAATTGCAGTGGCAGAGCTGCATCATCACTCATTTATTACTCCAGACCGATAATCGGTAAATTCATATGTAAGGCTAAGCCTACTTAGATCAATATTTCAATTATCCGTCACCTGACTGATTGGTTCAAGTGTTGTTATACAATAGAGCACAGAGTTACTATTAATCACTGTGATTGGTTCATCATTGTGATTGATAGCATTGGTTTAATCAGTCTTGTGCTTTAGAATAGCGGCAACTTTTTATTTCGTCTCTTTTCAGGAGCCCTGCAATGCACCATTCCGAAGAATTATATAAAGCAGCTCAACAGCTAATCCCTGGCGGTGTTAACTCCCCTGTTCGCGCATTTAATGGTGTCGGCGGTACTCCGTTATTTATCGAACGCGCTGATGGCGCTTACATTTATGATGCCGATGGCAAAGCTTATATTGATTATGTCGGCTCTTGGGGTCCAATGGTATTGGGTCACAACCATCCAGCCATTCGCGATGCGGTCATTCAAGCGGTTAACAAAGGTTTAAGCTTTGGTGCACCAACAGCGGCTGAAGTAGAAATGGCAAAACTAGTGTGTGATCTGGTTCCTTCTATCGATATGATCCGTATGGTGAACTCTGGTACTGAAGCAACCATGAGTGCCATCCGCCTTGCTCGTGGTTATACTGGTCGCGACAAAATTATTAAGTTCGAAGGTTGCTACCATGGTCATGCCGACTGCCTATTAGTGAAAGCAGGGTCTGGCGCTTTAACCATGGGTGAACCTAACTCTCCGGGTGTACCTGAAGATTTTGTTAAGCACACATTAAGCTGTACTTACAATGATTTAGATTCTGTTCGCCAAGCATTTGAAAATTATCCTGATGATATTGCTTGTATCATTGTAGAACCTGTTGCGGGTAACATGAACTGCGTTCCGCCAACAGCTGAATTTTTACCGGGTCTTCGCGCACTGTGTGACGAATTTAATGCTCTGCTGATTATTGATGAAGTCATGACAGGCTTCCGCGTTGCCCTTGGTGGTGCTCAGAGTTATTACAATGTCCAGCCTGATTTAACATGTTTAGGTAAAATCATCGGTGGCGGTATGCCAGTAGGCGCTTTCGGTGGTCGTTCTGACATCATGGAAAAATTGGCGCCAATCGGTCCTATTTACCAAGCGGGAACACTTTCTGGTAACCCTGTCGCAATGGCTGCGGGTTTGGCGTGTTTAAACGAAGTATCCCAATTGGGCGTCCATGATCGTTTAACTGAACTGACAGATAAACTCGCTCGTGGTTTAGAGCGTGTCTCTAAAGATCAAGGTGTACCAATGGTGATTAACCATGTGGGTGGAATGTTTGGACTATTTTTCACTGACGCAGAATCCGTTACTTGCTACCAAGACGTCATGAAATGTGATGTGGAACGCTTTAAGAAGTTCTTCCACTATATGCTAGAACAAGGCATATACCTAGCACCTGCAGCATTCGAAGCTGGATTTATGTCTATCGCCCATAGTGATGAAGATATCCAACGCACCATCAATGCTGCTGAAATTGCACTGGCAAAAATTAAAGCCGAGTAATTTCTCACACTAAAATCCAAAAAAATAGGCGCCATCTGCACAAGACGGTGCCTATTTTTTTGATCTGTTTTCTTTTCAAACTTATGGCTTATCTCAACATTCGCCTAAATCCCGTGCGCTGTAGCAAAGCCGCAAACGAGGATAACTCGGGGAGCATACAAACGTATGTGACCCGAGTATCCGAATGGAGCCAACAACGCTACGGCGTGCGGGATGATGGAGAATTGGATGGGGAATCACCGAACATATCTTTCACCCAATCTGGTGCAGCCTCTTCTTGCGGTGCCTCATTATTCCCATTTAAATTCCATGCAGGGTCTTGCGATGTGGAACCTTGGCATAGGCTTTGAGGGTCATCCGTCCATACTGGCAACATCCTACCACCACCAAAGTCAGAACAGCTAAATTGTCCATCCATCATGACGCGCATGTCAGTAATGCCTTCTGGTGCACGGTTGATTAATGTCAGTGGCGTTTGATTATCTAAATAACGTTGATAAACCCTTAATGCCCCTGTTGAACCTGTTAATTGGGTTGGTCCGTTGTTATCGCGCCCGACCCAGACAATAGCAACTTCTTTACCGTCGATTCCAGCATACCAGCTATCACGCAAGTCATTCGTCGTGCCCGTTTTACCTGCCAGATTGTATTTTCCATATTTATTAAGTAATACGCGCCCAGTCCCTTGCTGTACCACTTGCTGCATACCAAATAGTGTTAAATATGCGGCTTGAGACGGTACTGCACGTTCTGCAGATGGGTAACTTTGGTACAGCTCTTTTCCATCACCATCAATCACAGAGCGTAACGCAGATAATTTCGCACGGTTACCTTCACCACCGATGGTTTGATACACTTGTGCGACTTCTGCTGGCGTTAAGTTCACAGCCCCCAATAACATCGCAGGGACTTTTTCCATCGCACTTTCTGGTGCGCCTAAACGGATAAAGGTGTTCATCACTTGGTCAAGACCAATTTCCATTCCTAAGTTTACGGTTGGAATATTTTGTGATTTCGCAAGCGCATCCACTAGCATCATACGTCCGTTAAAATTACGGCTATAGTTTCGTGGGCTCCAGCTTTGATTACCCACTTTTAATGTCAGTGGTTCATCGGATAGCCATGTATTTAGACGGAAGCGGTCTGGCTCACTTAATGCAGCTAAGTAAACAGGGGGTTTCGCCAGTGAACCAATGCTACGACGAGCATTCAGTGCACGGTTAAAGCCTGAAAACTGCGGGTCTGACCCGCCAACCATTGCACGAACTTCGCCATTGATGCGGTCAACAACAACCATTGCACCTTCGATATCATCTAATTTACGAGATTTACGCAAATCAGCCACACCTGATTCAACCGCGTTTTCAGCGGCTGTTTGTGCGACAGGATCAAGTGTTGTAAAGATTTTCGCACCAGAGAGATCTTTAACTTTATCGCCCAATTTCTCATTTAGCTCTTGTCTCACCATCTGCATAAATGCAGGTTGAGATGCGACTAACCCCTCTTTGTTTTTCACACCGAGCGGTCTTGCACTGAGAATTTGGTACATTTCGCTATCAATCACACCGCGCGTTTCAAGGATTTTCAGCACAATATTACGACGTTTAATCGCATTTTGAGGCTTAGTCCATGGATTGTAGGTGGATGCACCTTGCACCATACCTACCAATAACGCTTGTTGGTCAAAACTTAACTCATTGATTGGACGACCAAAATAATACAGGCTTGCTAATGGGAAGCCGCGAATTTCATCATTACCATTTTGCCCTAAATAGACTTCGTTCAAATACAGCTCAAGAATGCGCTCTTTGCTGTAGTTGTAGTCGAGAATCAGTGCCATAAAAGCTTCATTAGCTTTACGTTTTAGGGTTCTTTCGTTGGTTAAAAATAAGTTTTTCACCAACTGTTGAGTTAAGGTACTTCCCCCCTGCACTGAACGCCCAGCCGTGACGTTCGCCACCACCGCACGACCGATAGAATATAAGCTGACACCATCATGCTCATAAAAGTTTCTATCTTCCGTTTCAAGGAGAATTTTAATTAGAGATTCAGGGAAATCCGCCATTGGCAGCACTAAGCGCTGTTCATTGTTGGCAGATTGCATCATGGTGATAAGCTTCGGATCTAAACGGAAAAAGCCAAATGAGCGTCCATTTTCGATGTTTTCAATCTTGCTTAACATGCCATTTTCAAACACCAAACGTGCGAGAACTTGCCCCTCTTTTTGGTCTGGGAAATTAAATGGTCGACGCAGAATTTCAATCGTATTGCCTTTCACCACAAACTCACCAGATGTCGTGATTTTGCTGACTTTGCGGTACTGCATTCCTTCGAGCAAGTTGGACATTTCAGCTTGGCTGTAATCCATGCCAGGTTCAAGATTCACCATGCGACCATATACCGCCGCGGGCAGATCCCACACCTTACCATCAAGGCGCTCTTTTATTTGTTGGTTTAGATAAAAACCATAAGCTGCCAGTATCACAGCGAATACCAACATTAATTTAAACAGCAGCCAGAACCAGCGCCATTTACTCTTACGAGGTTTATTCTTTTTTGAGCCTTTTTTAGTCATTTGCTCTTCTTCATCGTCTTCATCATCAAGATATTCGTCATCAATATCTTCATCATCATATAAATCGTCATCATAATCATCGCGGCGTCTACGGCGGCGTGAAGAGGATGCATTTTTTTCAGCAGCGCGTCTTTTTCGTCTACCAATGGGTTCAAAATCTTTACCGGACATGGTCGCTCCATATCTCCTATACCTAAATAGGCATTAAAATCTAACTAAAAATGCGTAGATGTAATCTAAGACTAATTTTGGCTCATAATTCAAGGAATTTCACGGAAGAAAGCTCCTAATTACACTTTCTTACGCTACCTATCGAGACCGACCGCCTAATTTACAGCCCGTTATTAGAGCACAAAATTAGGTTATTTCGCACTCATCATCGCTTTTTTTGTTTGTCGCGTTGGTTCGGCATTCGCAGGGTCATCTGGCCAAGGATGTTTGGGGTAGCGACCTTTCATCTCTTTTTGTACCTCTTTATAGCTACCTTGCCAAAATGCGCCAAGATCTTGAGTAATTTGTATCGGGCGCCGAGCCGGTGAAAGTAGAGATAGTGTCAGCGTCAGGTTTCCCATTGCCACGGTCGGATTCGTTTTTTCACCAAAGACCTCTTGTAGACGAATTTCAGCTATCGGAGGTTTATCCAGAGAATAGTGAATACTTACCTCGCTACCCGATGGTGCGGTGTAAGTCATAGGAAAAAGCGCATCAAGCCATTGACGTTGCTGCCAGTCTAATCGATTTAATAATAAATTCATTAAATCAATATCCTGCAATTTTTTCTTGCTTGTCACGCCATCAAGATACGGGGCTAACCACGTATCCAACGTTTCTCGTAGCGCGGCATCATCCATTGCAGGGAGCGAATTATCAGGAAAATAGCGAGCAGCTAACGCACAGCGAATGCGTAATTGCAGCGCATTATCTTGCCAATTTAGCGTCTGTAAACCGTTTTGCTGCAACCAATACACTAACGCATTTTTAATTTCTTGAGGTTCAGGATTCGTCAGCCGTTGAGATTTTACGACTAACGGCCCACACTGTAAGCGGCGCCACGCCAGCAAGCTGCCACGTTGCTCATCCCACTCAACCGTTTCTTGGGAATTGAAAAGATGTGGGCAATCCTGTTGAAGTTTTTCAATCTCAATGGGATAGGCTAGGGAGATCCGCGCATCCGCCGAATTTTCTGATTGCCAAAGTCCCGCAACCATTAACCAAGCGCTCCCTATCAATGGGTCACTGTCGTCTAAAATTGCCCCTAAGCCACTTGCGAGTTGATAGCGAGTCTGGTTATCGCGGGATTTAGCAATATAGTCCGGAAACCCTGCCGCCAGTATTGTTGGTAACCACTCACTAATCAATGAGTTCGTTTTGTACAATGCCTGCGTGACTTTCTCACCACTTAAAACTGATGCCCGCTTACACCAATTCTCGGTGGGTTTTTCTAAATAAGTATGAAGATCCGTTACGCCGTTACGAGGTGGTTCCTCAATAATTGCCACTAATAATGCCGCAAGCTGCACAACCTGTTTATTGTGAGTTTGCTGTGCATGGTACAACATAGCAGCCGTACGGACTGACGTTCCCATACCTGCCATTTTATTCCCCATCGAGGTGAGTTTTCCTTGGCTATCTGTCATGCCCAGCTTAAAGAGCAAGGTTTTAGCGGCAGACAATGCCGCATCAGGGGGAACATCCAACCATTGAAGTTGAGAAACGTCATGACATCCCCATTGAAGAAGCGCTAACCATAACCCACTTAAATCACTATTGTTGATTTCTGCTTCGCTAAATGGCGCAGCACGTTCAGCTTGCTCTGCGCTAAATAGATGCCAACATACCCCTGCCTCTAAACGCCCTGCTCGTCCTGCCCGTTGAGTCATGGAAGCTTGGCTAATCCGTTTTTTGACTAATTTGGTTAAACCACTTCTGGGGTTAAACTGTCCCACTCGCTCGAAGCCACTGTCCACCACTAGCCGGATCCCTTCGATAGTTAAGCTCGTTTCTGCAATATTGGTGGCAAGCACCACTTTACGTTTACCTTCTGGTGCAGGGAAAATGGCTTGTTGCTGAGCTTGGATAGATAAAGCGCCATACATTGGGCACAAGAGTACATCCTCACTCACCCTCTTTTCTAGCTCACTTTTGGTACGTTCAATTTCACCAACTCCGGGTAAAAACAGCAATAAGGAACCACTTTGTTGCTGCATTAATTGCCAAACCGCGCTAGCGACTTCCTGATGGAAAGGTTTATTCGGATTGATGGGTCTATACTCTCGCTGAACGGGAAATGCTTTTCCTAGAGAACTTATCACAGGTGCATCAGGGAATAACTGGCTAAGTCCCTGATTATCAAGAGTTGCAGACATTAATAGAATTTTTAAATCATCCCGCAATGCTTGTTGAGAGTCCAATAACAGTGCTAACCCTAAATCCGCTTGTAAGTTACGCTCATGAAACTCATCCAAGATGACTAACTCGACACCCTCAAGCATCGGGTCATTTTGTAATTGACGCGTGAGAACACCTTCAGTGACCACTTCTAGCCGTGTTTTAGCACTAACCTTACTTTCAGAGCGCATTCGCAAGCCAATGGTTTCGCCTATCGATTCCCCTAACTGTTGTGCTAAACGAGCAGCCACCGAACGCGCAGCAATCCGCCGCGGTTCTAGCATAATGATCCGCCCATTGAACTGCCCACTTTTGAGAATTTCTAACGGCAGTACAGTGGATTTACCTGCGCCAGTTGGCGCATGTAAGAGAACTTGCGGAGATTTCGCTAAAGCAGCGAGTAAGTCATTACTTACTTCTAAGATAGGGGACACTAAGGGGAGACTCCATGACGTTTAACTTTTATGTTAAGCATTGTAGCATTAACCAATATGACGCATTAATACTGTCTATCACATAAGCCTATATAGCATGAGGTCATGTTATATCACGAGCAACGCAGTAAAACGGAGAAGACATGGAATTTATCCCCCCATTAAAATCAGCGACTTTAATTAAACGCTACAAGCGTTTTTTAGCGGATGTCGTCACCCCCGAGGGAGAGGAAATAACGATACACTGCGCGAATACGGGAGCCATGACGGGTTGTGCCACGCCTGGAGATACGGTGTGGTATTCCACCTCAGATAATCCGAAACGAAAATACCCTTATAGTTGGGAGTTAACGCAAACTCAAAATAACCATCTAATTTGTATTAACACAATGCGGGCAAATCAATTAGTGGCAGAAGCGTTGGCAAAAAAACATATTCCAGAATTATCTGACTACAGTATAGTGACTCCCGAAGTGAAGTATGGAAACGAAAACAGCCGAATTGATTTTTTTCTTGCTCAAGATGGGCTAATTGATTGTTTTATAGAAGTAAAATCAGTTACTTTACTAGAGGATGGTCATGGTTATTTTCCTGATACCCAAACAATTAGGGGGCAAAAGCACCTTCGAGAGCTGACTCAGATTGCTAAAGAAGGAAAACGCGCCATACTTATGTTTGTTGTTTTACATAGCGGCATCCACGTAGTATCCGCCGCTGCACATATTGACTCTCAATATGCAGCGTTGTTAGAACAGGCTATTGCCAATGGCGTCGAAGTTCTGTGTTATCAAGTGGATATATCTAAACAAAAAATGCAAATAGGGACATCAGTTCGCTTCACCCCGACTAAGTCATTTTAGTTTAGTCGATATTTAAACAAGGTCATCGAGTTATGAGTGCTAGTGAAGGGAAGAAACACGCTTGCCCTCACAGCATTGCAAAACTCATCACATGAACGATTGCCAAGACGGCTGTCTTCTGATATTTATAGCGACCTTAAATTTTCCCCCTTGGGGTTTTTGTAAAATTTGCGTGTGTAGGAGAAGCATTATGCAAGAAGGGCAAAAACGTAAGACATCGTCCTTAAGCATTCTCGCCATTGCCGGGGTTGAGCCCTATCATGAGAAGGCTGGCGAAGAGTACATGAACGAAGCCCAATTGGCGCATTTTAAGCTCATTCTCGAAGCATGGCGCAATCAACTCAGAGATGAAGTGGACCGGACTGTTACTCATATGCAAGATGAGGCAGCTAACTTTCCAGACCCCGTTGATAGAGCCGCTCAGGAAGAGGAATTCAGCCTCGAATTACGTAACCGCGACCGCGAACGTAAATTGATCAAGAAGATCGAAAAGACGCTGAAGAAAGTTGAAGATGAAGATTTTGGCTACTGCGAATCTTGTGGTGTGGAAATTGGCATCCGTCGTTTGGAAGCGCGTCCAACTGCAGATTTGTGCATCGACTGTAAAACATTAGCAGAAATCCGCGAAAAGCAGATGGCTGGCTAATTGTTGTATTGGGAGTCCTCAACGGCGCATTAACCCTGCGCCGTTATAAGGATTCGCACCCTCAAAAAAATTCAAACTCCCCCTTTTCGCTGATGTTTCCATTCTCATTTTTGCTGCTTTTGTTATCGTTTGCGTTACATGATAAAAATCTACAATTAGTATAATATTCACTGAGTTAATTGATATAAAATATAATTAGCCATGACTTTTATTCGTTTAACCATTCTCAAAGAAACTTCAGTGAGCTATGATTAGCCGCTTATTTTGTTTTATGAATCTATGTAATGACATCGAGGTGTACTATTTTTAACCGAGTAGCAAATTTCTGCCGTAATATTTTATCTCGCAATGAACCAGCATCGTCCACAGAACAGGACGCGATGCCAAAGCGCGGTGCGCGAGACACACAGGCAGCCAGTGAAAGGCCAGTCACTCCTTCTGCATCAGAAAAAAAATCTGAGAGGAACACTCGGCATGAGCAGAATACTAGGCAAATAAAGAAAACGGTTCGTCATCCTAAGCGTTCCGATGTTCAAACACAGAAGCGAACACCCGTGACGAAACAAGAATCCATTACGGTTATCCCACGAGCAGATCACCCAATCTCGCGTGATGACATCAGTGATAATGCACTGAAAGTATTATATCGCCTCAATAAAAATGGCTATGAAGCCTATTTAGTTGGGGGCGGCGTCCGTGATTTATTATTGGGTCAAAAACCCAAAGATTTCGATATCACGACCAATGCAACGCCTGAGCAAATTCGCAAGCTGTTCCGTAATTGCCGACTGGTCGGTCGCCGATTCCGCCTTGCACATATTATGTTTGGTCCAGAAATTATTGAAGTTGCCACTTTCCGTGGTCACCATGATCAAGAAGTAGATGACAAAAATCTGTCATCCCAAGCGCAAAATGGCATGTTACTTCGCGATAATATTTTCGGCTCCATCGAAGAAGATGCAATTCGTCGCGACTTCACCGTCAATAGCCTGTATTACAACATTGATGATTTCTCTGTACGTGATTACGTTAATGGCTTGCAAGACTTAAAAGATGGTGTCATTCGCCTAATTGGTGACCCAGAAACTCGCTATCGTGAAGATCCCGTTCGGATGATCCGTGCTGTGCGTTTTGCCTGTAAGCTCAATATGCGTATCGAGCCAAAGACCGCAGAACCCATTCACCGCTTAGCCCCACTGCTAGGTGAGATTCCATCTGCTCGCCTGTTTGAAGAGTCATTAAAATTACTTCAAGCGGGTTATGGCTACGCCACATATAAAATGCTGAATCAGTACCATTTGTTTGAGCAACTGTTCCCAGTGATTGCAAGTCGCTTCACCGAGAATGGCGACTCGCCAATGGAAAAAATCATTGAACAAGTGTTAAAAAATACTGATTTCAGACTAAAAAATGATAAGCGAGTCAACCCTGCATTTTTATTCGCAGCCATGTTATGGTATCCCGTCACTGAACATGCTGAGAAATTAGCACAGGAAGGAGGGCTGGCTTACTACGATGCTTTTGCACTGGCCATGAATGATGTACTGGATGAACAGTGCCGCTCTATTGCAATACCAAAACGTATCACCACAACCATGCGTGATATTTGGATGCTGCAATTGCGCCTACCTCGTCGCCAAGGTCGTCGTGCGAATAAATTAATGGAGCACCCGAAATTCCGTGCAGCCTTTGATTTATTAGAGCTAAGAGCAAATGTTGAGCACCGTAATGAGCTACAAGAACTCGCATTATGGTGGAGTGATTTCCAGCAGTCTAACGCACAGAAACAACGTGAAATGATTTCGGAATTAGGCAGTGCACCGACTCGCCGTCGCCAACGTCCACATCGTTCATCGCAATCTGGCAATAGAAAGCCTAACAAATCATAATTGTGTCAGTCGCAACGACTTAAACTGTCGTTGCGATCACTGTAGAGAGATAAAGAAATGGAGCAGGTGTATATTGCCATTGGCAGCAACTTAGGCGAGCCACTTAAGCAAGCACAACAAGCGATTACTGCATTAAATGCAATCCCAAACAGTCGCGTTGTGAGCACTTCATCTATTTATCGAACCAAGCCGCTCGGTCCACAAAATCAGCCTGATTTTCTCAATTTGGCCGTTTTACTGGAAACAGAACTCGAACCCGAAGAACTTCTCAATTACACTCAAAAAATTGAGTTAGATTTAGGGCGTGTTCGTAAAGATGAGCGCTGGGGACCAAGAACGTTAGATCTCGATATCATGTTGTTTGGTAACCGCATCATGAATACAGAACGGTTAACCATTCCACATTATGGGCTAAAGGAGCGTGAATTTATGCTTTATCCGCTCAGTGATATTACCCCTTCCCTGATTTTTCCTGATGGTGAATTACTGTCAGAAAGACTTATACACGTCCCTCGTAATGGCCTAATGCTTTGGGAATAAACGCCTGACGTATTTAACCTCTTTTAAGGTATGGTCATAAGAGAAATCATTTCCGGAGGTTATTTTAATGAAACCCATTTCTCTCGCTGATTTGTGTCAATATAAGAAAGAGAAACACAAATTCGCCACCATTACTGCTTATGATGCCAGCTTTGCACAACTATTTGCGGAGCAAGGTATCCAAGTGATTCTCGTTGGTGATTCCTTAGGAATGACTATCCAGGGAGAATCAAGCACCCTGCCTGTCACTGTCGAACAAATTGCGTATCACACTCGCTGTGTTCGTAAAGGCGCCCCTAACACATTTATCATCGCTGATATGCCATTTATGAGCTATGCCACGCCAGAGCAAGCGTGCACAAATGCCGCTATTTTAATGCAGGCAGGTGCTAACATGGTCAAAATTGAAGGGGGCAGCTGGTTATGTGATACGGTCAAAATGCTGTGTGAACGTTCCGTGCCTGTCTGTGGTCACTTAGGCTTAACCCCACAAGCTGTCAATGTATTGGGGGGCTATAAAGTCCAAGGTCGTGATGAAGTGACCGCTAACCAATTGATTAAAGATGCGATTGCCCTCGAAAATGCAGGTATTCAACTGCTCGTTCTTGAGTGTGTTCCTACCTCCCTCGCGAACCAAGTCACTGAAGAATTACTGTTACCTGTCATCGGTATTGGTGCGGGAAAAGGCACTGATGGACAAATTTTGGTGATGCATGATGCCTTAGGGATCACAGCCAAACCACCCAAGTTCGCGAAAAATTTTCTGGCTGAAGCTGGGAATATCAGTGATGCTATTCGCTTGTATATTCAAGAAGTTGAACAAGAAATTTACCCGAGTGACGCCCACTCATTTTCTTAATTCTATATAACGTATAACGATAAGGATGGGAAGTATGCGGATTATTGAAACATCGCTAATCTTGCGCCGTGAAATTCGCCGCTGGAAACAAGAAGGCAAACGTATTGCGTTTGTCCCTACGATGGGAAATTTACATGATGGGCATCTGACGCTGATTGACCAAGCAAAACAGCAAGCGGATATTGTGATTGCCAGTATTTTTGTCAATCCAATGCAATTTGACCGTCAATCCGATTTAGCGAATTATCCACGCACCTTGCAAGAAGATTGCGAAAAGCTCAAACGCAAAAATATTGATTTAGTTTTTGCGCCTTCTGCGACGGAATTCTACCCTGAGGGAATGGATAATCAAACTTATGTTGAAGTGCCTGAAATCTCTACCATGTTAGAGGGTGCTAGCCGTCCTGGGCATTTCCGCGGTGTTGCGACCGTTCTGACTAAGCTGTTTAACTTGGTTCAGCCTGATATTGCGTTATTTGGCGAAAAAGACTTCCAGCAACTTCAATTGGTACGTAAATTAGTCACGGATCTCTCTTTCGATATCCAAGTTGTCGGTGTCCCTATCGTCCGTGCCAAGAACGGTTTAGCGCTCAGCTCGCGGAATAATAACCTGTCCGCAGATGAACTCAAAATAGCCCCTCAGCTATTTGCCATTATGCAAAAAGCGGGCGAAAAGCTGGCTGATTCTCCCGCCGCAGCAACCCGCTTAATCGGTGAAATGGAAGAATCTTTACGTCAGGCTGGATTTACACCTGATGAGCTGTTTATTCGTGATGCCGATAACCTCGGTGAGCTAACGGTTTCCAGCCGCCGCGCCGTAATTTTGATGGCCGCATGGTTAGGAAAAACCCGTTTAATCGATAATCTACAAGTCGATTTGCCGCTCGATATCGCTTAACTAATTTAAACATCATTGATGTCACCGTTAGGTAGTAAGAGAACGAACCAACAACGCTGTGGCATACAATGAGTAAGAATAAATATGATTACGTAGCCAACAACGCTGAG